>NZ_JAANNO010000002.1:0-27932 GCF_011250645.1 Motilibacter aurantiacus | reverse complement strand
ACCGGCAGCAAGCCCGACACCGGCAGCAAGCCCGACACCGGTGCCAAGCCCGACACCGGTGCCAAGCCCGCTGACCGGGCCCCCGAGGCCAAGGCGCCGGACAAGCAGCCGGCCGACACCGCGGACGGGCGCAAGCCCCTCACGACGGCGGGCACCGGGTCCGGCATCTCGACGACGGGCACGGGCTCGGCGAGCACGGGCAGCGCATCCACGCCGGCCACGGGCACGTCGACGCCGGCGGCGGCCTTCCCCGGCACCGCAGCCTCCGCCACCGCTGCTTCCGCAGCGATTCCCGACGGCGGCACGACCGCGGGCAGCGTGACCAAGCGCGTCGTCGCCGACCGGCCGGGCGAGCGGCAGGGGGCCCGGCAGGGCCCCGGGCTGCTGGGGCGGGGGCTCGAGGGGTCTGGAAGCACCGAGATGCCCTGGCGCCCGCCGCCCGACCCCTGCCTGCCCACTCCACCGGGTCAGGTCGTCACCGCCGTCGGCGAGGGCGTACCGGTGACTCCGGCCGTCCGTGCGGCGAGCCAGAGGCAACAGGCGTCGCCCGGTGTCGACGCCCCCGACCAGCGGCCGCCAGCGAGCCTCGACGTGCCCGACGAGCGGGGCAAGCCCGCGCCTCCGCTCGGATCCTCGGCCCCTTCGGCGCCGACTCCCGCGACGCCGGCTCCGGCGGCTCCGGCCGGAGCCCCTGGCGCAGCCGCGCTCGGCGGCTCCGGCAACTGCTCCGGCCCGGGCGGCGGCGGCTACAGCAACTGGGGTGCCACCCCCGCCGTGCTGCAGGGCGACGTCGTCGTCATCGAGCCGTCCGCCGTGTCCGCCCGGCGGCTCTCGGCGGCCTCGGTCCGCCTCGCGCGCTACAGCGTCGTCCCGGCGGTCCCACCCGCATAACCCGGCCCTCCCGCCGCAGCCGCGCGCGCCGCTCGACCGAGCGCGCAGCGGCCCGTCTCTTGACCCTGGGAGGGCAGTTCGATGATCGATTGGAAGAAGCGGGCGCCGCGGGCGCTCCCCTTCGTCAGCGCCGACGCCGCACGCGGCATCCTGCCGCTCGAGCGGATGGCGACGAGCACGGTCGCGGACCACGGGCCCGGGCCGGCCTCGGCCCCGCTCGCCCCCACCGGTGCCGGCGGCACGGCGTGGGGGAGCCGCGAGATCCGCACGATGCGGGTGCTCGCCACCGTCCATGCCCCTGCCCAGGCACGCCAGCGCGTCGACGCCGCCCTCGTCGAGTGGGGCTACGACGCCCGTCGCCGGGCGGACGTCGTGCTCGTCGTGAGCGAGCTCGTCAGCGACGCCGTGCGCTACCCGTTGGCCGGTCACATCGACGTCCGACTCGACTGGCACCGGGGAGCAGTCGAGTTGACGGTCACCGATGCGTGCCCGGCCCCGCCGCTCTGCACCGAGCAGCGCAGCGGCGGCGGGATGCTCGCGCGGGTGGTGCTCGACGAGTGCAGCGCGCGCTGGTCCTGGTCCGTCTCGCCGCTCGGCCGGACGGTCTCGGCCTCCTTCGCGTGCTGACGGGGCGTCCGGCACGCCGGGAGGGGACGTGCCGGACGCCCGAGGAGAACCGGCCCCGCCCGCCCTTCCGGCGGGCGGGGCCAGGTGCCGGCGACGCGGCCGGGTGACGCAACCGGTGCCTACGGCCCCGGACCACGCGACGGCTGCCAGCGCCGCAGGGCCCGGTCGCAGGGCGACGTGACCGCCACCGGCTCAGCTGGCGGACGGCGTCCGCCCTGGTGTCGCGCTCGACGGAATGCGCCGCGACGAGTGGCAGCGATCGACCGCCCGGGCCTTCGCCGCGATCGCTGTGCCGCTCGTGGCTCCCCCGGCCTGCGGCAGTTCTTCGACCGCGAGCTGCTCGTTGGCGGCGTGAAGGGCGAAGGTGGACGCGCCCGCAGGCCTGGCCGGGCACGCAGCCAGGATGGGGCGTCACAGCCCACGCCCAGAGCACCGCGCCGGAGAGGAACCGATGAGCACTGCGCCCAGGACCGACGAGCACGACGGGCCGGGGGCGGGAGCCGCGCCCGGTCGTTCCCGCCGGCCGCGCGCCTGGCTCCCGGTCGTCGTCCTGACCGCTGCGCACCTGCTGGCCGTGCTGTCCGCGACCGCGGTGACGGTCGCCCTCGGCGAGGTGGCCGTGGACATCGACGTCGACGACGCCGGCCTCTCGTGGGCGCTCGGTGCCTACCTGGTGCCGTTCGCGGCGTTGCTGCTCGTCGCGGGCCGGGCCGGGGACCTGCTCGGGCGACGCCGAGCCCTGCTCGGCGGCCTGGCGCTCCTCGCCCTGGCCGCTCTCGCGGGCGCGCTCGCCCAGAGCCAGGAGCAGTTGCTGCTCGCCCGCGCAGTGCAGGGCACCGCGGCGGCCGCGGTGTCGGCGTCGGCCCTGGCCCTGCTGACCGTGGCCGTGCCGGTCGGGCGTGCCCGCCTCGCCGGGATCGGCGCCTTCGCCGCCGCGACGGCAGCGGGCGCCGCGATCGGACTGGCGGCCGGCGGGGCGGTCGCCGAGCGGGACTGGCGCTTGACCCTCCTCCTGCCTGTCGTGCTCGGCGTGGCCCTCGCCGTCGCCGTGCGGCTGGCGGTCGAGGAGCCCGCCTCGCAGCACGGACGGCTCGACGTGCCGGGCGCGGTGACTGGGACACTCGCGCTGCTCGGCATCGGCTACGGGCTGGCCGAGGCGTACGCCGACGGCTGGGGGAGCGCGGGGACGATCGTGCCCCTGGTCCTGGGGGTCCTGCTCCTGCTGGTCTTCGTGGGCGTCGAGAGCCGCAGCCCCGACCCGCTGCTCGCGGTGCGCGTGCTCGCCTCGCGTGCCCGCATGGTCGCCTACGCCGTGCTGCTCGCCATCGGTGGCTCCGGGTTCGCCGCGGCGTACGTCGTCGCGCTCTACGTGCAGCGGGTCCTGGGCTACGACGCGGGCAGGACGGCCGCGGCCTTCCTGCCGTTCGTCGCGGCCGTTCTCGTCGCGGCCCTCGTCGCGGTGGCCCTCGCCCCGCGGGTCCCGCCGCGGGCGCTCGTCGTCGCGGGCGGCATCCTCGCCGCGGGCGGGCTGATGGGGCTGGCCCAGCTGTCGGTCGACTCCGCGTACGCCCCCGACGTGCTGCTGCCGATGCTGGCCCTCGCGGCCGGCCTCGGGCTGGCTCTCGTCCCGGCGGTGCTCGCCGCCCTCGCAGGCACCGGCCGGGACGATGCGGGCATGGCGGCCGCCGCGCTGACGACCGCGTCCCAGACGGGCGTCCTGCTCGGCCTGGCGGTGCTGACGTCCGCCTCGACGTCGGCCTTCACCGACCGGATGCGCGAGATCGGGGACACCCTGCAGCAGCAGGTGGAGAGCGGGCAGTTGACGGCGGACCAGGCGGACGTGCTGACGATCGGGCTCCCGGTCTACGGGCTGACGAGCGGCTACACCCAGGCGTTCGCAGTCGGCGCGCTGCTCGTGGTGGCCGCGACGTTCCTCGCGCTGCTGCTCGACACCCGCAAGGGGGAGCTGGGCCTGCAGGTGCCCTCATCGGTTGATTGATGCAGGAATCCCGCTTCCGGCGCTAGTGCGGGCCGGGACTGGATGACGGCCGGTCCGCAGACGGGGGATGCAGCGGACCGGCCATCTGCTGACGAGGATAGGTGCTGCGCTCCCTTCTAGGAAAGGGCCGAGTGCACCGAGCGGCACCCGCACCGGTGTACTACGCCGATCGGGCTATCGAGCGCGTGCATCCTGTCCTCTCAGCTCCGTGCCCTCACAGCTCCGTGACCTTGCCGTTCGCGACGTGCCATCGCCGGGTGGTGGAGACGGCGTCGAGCATCCGCCGGTCATGCGTCACCAGAAGCAGAGTTCCCGGATAGGCATCGAGTGCCGACTCGAGCTGCTCGATGGCCGGCAGGTCGAGGTGGTTGGTCGGCTCGTCCAGGACCAGCAGGTTGACCCCGCGCGCCTGCAGCAGCGCGAGGCCCGCGCGCGTCCGCTCGCCGGGGGAGAGCGTCGCGCAGGGACGCAGCGCGATGTCGCCGCGCAACCCGAACTTCGCGAGCAGCGTGCGGGTGGGCTCCGGGGCGAGGTCCGGCGCTGCCGCCGTGAAGGCGTCGACGAGCGGCTCGGGCCCACCGAAGAGCGCGCGCGCCTGGTCGACCTCCCCGACCACGACGCCCGGGCCGAGGGCGGCGGTTCCCTCGTCCAGCGGCAGCCGGCCGAGCAGCGCCGCCAGCAGCGTCGTCTTGCCCGACCCGTTGGCCCCGGTGATGGCGACCCGGTCGGCCCAGTCGACCTGCAGGTCGGCCGGCCCGAAGACGAACGACCCGCGCCGTACGACGGCGCCGCGCAACGACGCGACGACCGCGCCCGAGCGCGGGGCGACGGCGATCGTCATCCGCAGCTCCCACTCCTTGCGGGGCTCCTCGACGGCCTCCAGCCGTTCGATCGCACGGTCGGTCTGGCGGGCCTTCGCCGCCTGCTTCTCACTCGTCTCGCCGCGGAAGTGCTTGATGTGCTTGTCGTTGTCGGACGCCTTGCGCCGCGCGTTGCGCACGCCCTTGTCCATCCACGCCCGCTGCATGCGAGCCCGCGCCTCGAGCCCGGCGCGGGTGTCGGCGTACTCGTCGTAGGCGTCCCTCGCGTGCTGGCGCGCGATCGCCCGCTCCTCCAGGTAGGAGGCGTAGCCCCCGCCGAAGACGTTGACCTGACGCTGGGCGAGGTCGAGCTCGACCACCCGGTTCACGACCCGGGCCAGGAACTCGCGGTCGTGGCTGACGAGCACCGTGCCCGCGCGCAGGCCCGTGACGAAGCGCTCGAGCCGGTCGAGCCCGTCCAGGTCCAGGTCGTTGGTCGGCTCGTCGAGCAGGAAGACGTCGTAGCGGCTGAGCAGCAGCGAGGCCAGCCCCGCCCGCGCCGCCTGCCCGCCGGACAGGGCGGTCATGGGGGTCTCGAGGTCGATGGCGAGGCCGAGGTCGGACGCGACGCCCTCGGCCCGCTCGTCGAGGTCGGCGCCGCCGAGCCCCAGCCACCGCTCCAGTGCCAGGGCGTACGCGTCGTCGGCGCCGGGCTCCTCCCGGCCCAGCGCCTCCGCCGCGGCGTCCATGGCGGCGGTGGCCGCGGTGACACCGGTACGCCGGCCGAGGAAGGCGTGCACGGTCTCCCCGGCACGCCGTTCCGGCTCCTGCGGCAGGTGCCCGACCGCGGCGTGCGGGGGAGTCAGGCCCACGGTGCCCTGCTCGGCGGGGAGCAGCCCGGCCAGGATGCGCAGCAGCGTGGACTTGCCCGCCCCGTTGGCTCCCACCAGGCCGACGACGTCGCCGGGCGCGACCACCAGGTCGAGGCCGGAGAAGAGGACGCGGTCCCCGTGGCCGGCGGCGAGGTCCTTGGCGACGAGGGTTGCGCTCACGCCCGGCAGGGTCGCATATCGTGCGGCCGTGCCTACGACCGGGAACTTCACCCCCGAGCAGCTGCTGGAGCACGAGCGAGAGCTGGTGCTCCCGTCGTTGTCCAACGACGACGCGCTCGATCTCGGGCTGACCGTGCTGCGGCTCGCCCGCGAGCGCGCGCTGCCCGTGCTCGTCGAGGTTCGCCGCTGGCCGCAGGTGCTCTTCCGCGCTGCGCTGCCCGGCGTCGTGCCCGACAACGACGTGTGGGTCGACAACAAGGCGCGCGTGGTGCAGCGGTTCGGGCACTCGACCCTGCACGAGCGGGTGCGGCACGAGACGGCGGGCACGACCTTCGCCGTCAAGACCGGCCTGCCGGAGAGCGAGTACGCCGCTCACGGCGGCGGCTTCCCGCTGGCGGTCGAGGGCACCGGCGTCGTCGGCGTGCTGCTCGTCTCGGGGCTGCCGCAGGTCGAGGACCACGCGCTCGCCGTCGAGGCGCTGCGCGAGTTCCTCGCCGCTCGCCGCGGCTGAGCGGGGCGCGACGTGCGCCGCGACGGGGGCACGTCCGCCGCGGCAGGACGCGGAGGGCGTGCCCTTCGCGCGGCGGACGTGCCTCTCGGGCCGACGTCGCACGCCGGCGGTCACACGAGCGCGGCCCGGTCCTCGTCGGCAGGTCGACGCTGACCCGGCAGGAGCACGCCGCCCTCGTGCACGTCGCTGGGCGGCAGGACACGGTCGAGCCAGGTGGGCAGCCACCAGTTGCGGCTGCCGAGCAGCACCATCGTCGCCGGGACCAGGACGAGCCGCACCAGCGTGGCGTCGACCAGGATCGCGACCGCCATCCCGACGCCCATCATCTTGATCGACAGGGTCGGCGTCGCGGCGAACGCGACGAAGACGGCGATCATGATCGCGGCGGCCGAGCTGATCACGCGGCCCGTGCTGGAGAGCCCCTCCACGACGCTGCGGGCCGAGTCACCGGTCCGGGCGAACTCCTCGCGCACCCGGCTGAGCAGGAAGACCTCGTAGTCCATGCTCAGGCCGAACAGGATCGCGAACATGAACACCGGGACGAAGGCGTTCACCGGGACGGGGCCGTCCAGGCCCAGGAACGACTGGCCCCAGCCCCACTGGAAGAGCGCGACGATCGCCCCGAACGCTGCCCCCACCGACAGCAGGTTCATGAGCGCAGCCTTCAGCGGCGCGACGACGGAGCGGAACACCAGCACCAGCAGCAGGAACGCGGCACCGACGACGGCCCCGATCACGAGGGGCAGCCTGTCCTGCAGGCGCTGGTTGAAGTCCATGAACGCGGCCGTCGACCCGCCCACGGCCACCGCGTCCGAGCCGACCGAGGCGCGCAGCCGCGACACGAGCGCGTCCGTGGCGTCGTCCTGCGGCCCCGTGCTCGGGGTGACGGTGAGGATCGCGGTGTCGCCCGCGGGGTTGCGCAGGACGGGCGAGACGGCGACCACCCCGGGCGCCGCCGCCACGGTGTCGCGCAGGGCGTCGGGGTCGGGGGCGTCGGCCCGGGTCAGGTCGACCGCGAGCAGCAGCGGGCCGTTCGACCCCGGGCCGAGCCCCTCGCTCACCAGGTCGTACGCGCGCCGCGCCGTGCTCGACGTGGGCTCGCTGCCGGCGTCGCTCTGTCCCAGCCGCATCGCGAGGACCGGGGCGGCGAGGATCGCCAGGAGCAGCAGGCTCGCCACGGCGTACGGCCAGGGGTGTGCGGCGGCGTGGGCGCCCCAGCGTCCGGCGAGCGGCGTCTTGTGCGAAGTCCGCTTTGCTGAAGCACCATGCGCCATCGCCCGTCGGGCCCGCCGGGACAGCACTCTGGTGCCCGCGAGGCCCAGCAGGGCCGGCAGCAGCGTCACGGCCGCGGTCATGCAGACGGCGACGCAGATGCCGGTCGCGACTCCCATCATCACGAAGTTCGGCACGCCCGACAGCGCCAGCCCGCAGATCGAGAGCAGGACGGTCGAGCCGGCGAAGACGACCGAACGGCCGGCCGTGGCGTTGGCCCGCGCCACCGACTCCACCACCGGCGTGCCGGCCAGGAGCTGCTGCCGGTGACGGGACACCACGAAGAGCGCGTAGTCGATCCCGACGCCGATCCCCACCATGGAGGCGATCATCGGCGCGATGGTGCTCACGTCCGTGAAGCGCGCGGTCAGCGTGACGAGGGCCATCCCGACCGCCAGCCCGACCCCCGCCACCGCCAGCGGCAGCCCGGCCGCGAGCAGCGACCCGAACGCCGCGAGCAGGACCACGCCGGCCAGCAGGAAGCCGACGAGCTCGGCCGCGCCCTGCTCGTACACCTGGTCGAGCACCTCGCCGCCGTACTCGGCCTGCAGCCCGGACTCGACGGCCGGTGCCGCCGCTTGCTCGAACGCCTCGGCGGTCGCGGCAGCGTCGACCCCGGTGACCGGGACGTCGAAGCGGACGTTCAGCACGGCGGTGCGCCCGTCGGCGCTGCGCAGGGCCGGCTCGACCGCCCCGACGTGCTTCACGGCTGCCAGACGTGCTGCCACCTGCGCGGCCGCCGCCTCGTCGACGGGGCCGGAACGCGAGTGCAGGACCACGCGGGCGGTCGCGCCCGCATGGTCGGGGAACTTGTCCCGTAGCAGCGAGGTGGCTCTCGTCGAGTCCGTCCCGGGGATGTCGTAGTCGTCGGTGAGCGAGCCGCCGACGGTCCCGGCGAGCCCGCCGAGCAGGGCTGCGGCCAGCAGCCAGGCACCGAGGGTGCGCCACGGGTGGCGGGCCGCGCCGTCGCCCACGCGGTGGAGAAGAGTGCTCATGGGGATCGCCCTCCAGCGAGTCCGGTCGCGCGCCGGGTCCCGGCGCGTCGCCAACGGGCCCACCGTGACGCGGTCGTCTTGGCGCACGCCTGCGACCGGCTTGAGACCCGCTTGCACTCGCCGGGTGGCCCGCGAGCCGGAGGGGGTAGACAGGGAGGCGGATACGTGGACTACCGAGAGGTGAGGGCATGCACACGCGCACGCTGGGCACGGGGAGCGCGGCGCTCGCGGTCTCCGCACAGGGCCTCGGCTGCATGGGGATGAGCGAGTTCTACGGCACCGGTGACGAGGGTGAGGCGCTCGCGACCATCCGGGCCGCGCTGGACGCCGGCGTCACGCTGCTCGACACGGCGGACATGTACGGCCCGTTCACCAACGAGCAGCTCGTGGGCAAGGCGATCGCCGGCCGCCGGGACGAGGTCGTCCTGGCGACGAAGTTCGGCAACGAGCGGCGCCCGGACGGCAGCCGGGTCGGGGTCAATGGCCGCCCCGAGTACGTCCGGCAGGCCTGCGACGCGTCGCTGCAGCGGCTGGGCGTGGACGTGATCGACCTCTACTACCAGCACCGCGTCGACCGGACGGTGCCCGTCGAGGAGACGTGGGGCGCGCTGCACGAGCTCGTCGAGGCGGGCAAGGTCCGCCGGCTCGGCATCAGTGAGGCCGCACCGGAGACGATCCGCAAGGCCCACGCCGTGCACCCCGTGACCGCGCTGCAGACCGAGTGGTCGCTGTGGACGCGCGACCCGGAGCAGAACGGCGTGCTCGACACCGTGCGCGAGCTGGGCATCGGGTTCGTCGCCTACTCCCCGCTGGGGCGCGGCTTCCTCTCGGGCACGATCCGGTCCCTGGACGACCTGGCCGAGGACGACTTCCGGCGGGCCAACCCGCGCTTCCAGGGCGAGAGCTTCGCCCGCAACCTCGAGCTGCTGGACGCGGTGAACGCCATCGCGCAGGACAAGGGCGTCACCCCCGGCCAGCTCGCCCTGGCCTGGGTCCTCGCGCAGGGGGAGGACGTCGTCCCGATCCCCGGCACGAAGCGGCGTTCTAACCTGCGGGAGAACGTGGCCGCCGACGACGTGGTGCTCAGCGCCGAGGAGCTGCGCCGCATCGACGGGGCGTTCCCGCTCGGGGCGACGGCGGGCGACCGGTACCCGGACATGTCGACGGTGCACGCCTGAGCCCAGATTCCGGCATGCGAGTCCGGCCACTTACGCCGGACGGGCTCGTCGACCACCTGAGCGGGGTGATAGCGCAGCAGCACCCCGGGGGGTACGTCCGGGTCGCGGTGGACGGCGCGCCGCCCACCGACCCCGGACGGCTCGCCGACGCGCTCGTGGGCCCGCTGCGGGCGCACGGGCGGCCGGCCCTGCGCGTGAGGGCGCAGGCCTTCCTCCGCCCCGCGTCGCTCCGCTTCGAGCACGGGCGCGAGGACCCCGATGCGTACTACGAGGACTGGCTCGACGTCTCCGGGCTGGACCGTGAGGTGCTCGCCCCGCTGGGCCCGGGCGGCAGCGGCCGCTACCTGCCTTCGCTGTGGGACCCGGTGACCGACCGGGCGACCCGGGCCGCCTACGAGCTCGCCCCGCCGGGCTCCGTCCTGTTGCTCGACGGGGCGTTGCTGCTCGGCCGATGGCTCGACCTCGACCTCACGGTGCACCTCGCGGTCCGGCCCGCGACGCTGGCCCGGCGCACGCCCGAGGAGGCGCGGTGGTCGCTGCCGGCGTACGAGCGGTACGCGGACGAGGCCGACCCCGAGTCCACCGCCGACGTGGTGGTCCGCGTCGACGACCCGCGTCACCCCGCGCTGGTCGAGCCCTCCGGCGCCCCGGGCTGATCCCCGGTGCCGTCGGTGCCGTCCGTGCCGTCCGTGACCCCCGGCTCGTCGACGTACGGCTCCGCCCCCGCGACGAAGTCGACCAGCCGCTCCTCGAAGAGCACCCGCGCCGGCGCGGCGCCCGAGGAGGTGCGCCGCAGCAGCGCCTCGATGGGCAGCGGGGCGTGCGAGGCGACGAGGACGACGTTGCCGTTGCGGCGCCCGCGCAGCACCGAGGGCTCGCTGAGGAGGGCGACGTGCGGCCACACCTGCAGGGCGCTGGCCGCCTCTCGCCGGGCGAGCGGCAGCGGCGGCCGGTCGGCCAGGTTGGCGACGTACGTCCCGCCCGGACGGAGCACCCGCGCGGCCTCGTGGAGGAACTGCACCGTCAGCAGGTGGGCGGGGACGTCGACCCCCGCGAACGCGTCGCGGATGATGACGTCGGCGCTTGCGTCCCGCTCCTTGGCGAGCCCGGCGCGTGCCTCGCGGGCCTTCGCCCGGAGCAGGGGGCCGGTGACCAGCCCGAGGACGTCGCGCGCGAGCTCGATCAGCCGGGGGTCCCGCTCCAGCACCAGCTGTCGGGAGCGCGGCCGGGTCGCGGCGACGAAGCGGGCCATCGAGCAGGCCCCGCCGCCCAGGTGGACGGTGTCCAGCGGCTCCCCGGCGGGGGCGAGGCTGTCGAGGACGCCGCCGATCCAGTGCATGTACTCGAACCCGAGCCGGGTCGGGTCATCCAGGTCGACGTAGGAGCTGGGCACCCCGTCGATGAGCAGCACCCACCCCTCGTCGACGTCCAGGTCGCGCAGCAGCTCGGCCGTCGCGCCGGTGAGCTCGTGCCGGCCGGGCTCGGGGGACACCTCGGGGCGCGTCGCCCCCACGATGCGCGGGCGCGCGGGCGGCCGGCGGTCGGGGCTCACGGGCGTCGTCCTCCTGCGCTCTGCGGTCGCTCCGGGTCGGGTGGGGTCGGCCGACACCGGCGCGGGATCGGCGTGGCGGTGCTGCCGGGCCCGGGCTCGCAGTGTGCCCTGCCCCGGCACGCGAAACGGCGGGCCCTTCCCGGAGGAAGGGCCCGCCGTCGCGTACGCGTGGGTCAGCTGTGGGCTGCGCCCGGCTCGCCGGCCGGGCGGCCGGCGCTGCGGCGCGGGCGAGCCGGGCCACGGTCCGGGCGGCCGCTCTCGGGGTGGCGGGCCCGGTCCGAGCCGCGCTCACCGCGCGGGCGGTCGTAGCCGCGGCTCTCGCTTCGGCCGCGGCCGTAGCCCGACCGGCCGGACGAGGTGCGCGGGCGCTCCTCGCGGACCGGCTCCGGAACGACGACGACCGGCTCGCCGGACTCGGCGACCGCGCGGACGGCGTCCGAGCCGGGGGAGACGTGCACCAGCTCGGCGGTCACGCCCGCCCGGCGCCAGATCTGCTCCACCGTGCGCCGCTCGCCGGGCACGAGGACCGAGAGCACCAGCCCGGAGGCGCCGGCGCGGGCCGTGCGACCGGAGCGGTGCAGGTAGTCCTTGTGGTCGTTCGGCGGGTCGACGTGGATCACGAGGTCCACGTCGTCGACGTGGATACCGCGCGCGGCCACGTCGGTCGCGACGAGCACCCGGGTGCGGCCGGCGGCGAAGGAGTCGAGCGCGCGCTGGCGGGCGTTCTGCCGCAGGTCACCGTGGATCGCCGCGGCGTCCACGCCGGCCCGGGTCAGCCGGGTGGCGAGCCGGTCGGCTCCGTGCTTGGTCCGGACGAAGAGGATGGTCCGGGCCGGCCGGGCCGCGATCTCGGTCAGGACCGCCATCTTCTCCTCGGTGTCGCGGACCACGAAACCGCGGTGGTCCATGGTGTCCACCGAGGCCTCGGCAGAGGCCACCGCGTGCAGCGCGGGGTCCTTGAGGAAGCGCTCGACGAGCGTGCTGACTGCGCCGTCGAGGGTCGCGGAGAAGAGCAGCCGCTGGCCGTCCGGGCGGGTGAGCTCGAGCAGCTTCACGACGACGGGCAGGAAGCCCAGGTCGGACATGTGGTCCGCCTCGTCGATCGCGGTGACCTCGACCTCGGCCAGCGAGCAAGCGCCGCGGTCGATCAGGTCCTGCAGTCGGCCCGGCGTGGCGACGACGAGGTCGACACCGCGCTCGAGCGCGGAGATCTGCCGGCCGATGCTGGCGCCGCCGAAGACCGCCAGGGTGCGCAGGCGGACGCCGTGGGCGAGCGGCTGCAGCGCGTCCTGGACCTGCACGGCCAGCTCGCGGGTCGGGACCAGGATGAGGCCGCGCGGGTGGCCCGGCAGCGGCCCGGAGACCTCGCGCAGCGTGGCGAGGCGGGAGAGCAGGGGCAGTCCGAACGCCAGGGTCTTGCCGGACCCGGTGCGGGCACGTCCGAGGACGTCCCGGCCCGCGGCGGCGTCGACGAAGGTGACGGCCTGGATGGGGAAGGGCTTGGTGATCTCGCGCCGCTCGAGGCCGGTGACGAGGCGCTGGTTCAGGCCCAGGGCCTGCCAGGTCGTGTCGACGTTCTCGGCGACGGGGGCGGCCGCGAAGGCCGCCTCGAGCGCGCTCACCGCGCGGGCCGAGGGGCGGGGCGCGGAGCTGCGGGGGCCGCCGGACGGGCGGCGGGTGTAGCGGGACTGGCCACTGGAGCGGCCGGAGCTGTAGCGGGACGAGCTGTGCTGCGACGTACGGATGAGAGAGCTCCCTCGAGCAGTCGTCGGCCGCCGAACCGGGCTGCGGCGCACGACGGCACGAGGAGCCGGCAGGCGTTGACGAGCTACGGGAAGCGACCCGCGGGCGAGGCCCGCGAACGGTAGGGCGGTGGCCCGTTCGGCCACCGACGGGGTCAACGATAGCCGAGGTGAACTTTCTTCCCGGCGACGACGAGGCGACCGTTCGCCGACGGGCGGGCGACAGCCGCGCGGGGGCCGGGCCGGCTGACACCGGCTGCTGACACCGGCTGACACCGGCTGACACCGGCTGACACCGCGGTCGGGGGGGCGCGGCGACGTACCATGGGCACACGTGACCGCCCCGCTCGACGCCGCTCCGCAGCCCTCGCCCGCAGCGCTCGCGCGGCGGGGCTACGTCATCTGGGGCGTCGCGGTCCTGGCCTACCTGGTCGCGGTCTTCCACCGCTCCTCGCTCGGTGTGGCGAGCATCGAGGCGTCCGACCGGCTCGGCGCCACAGCGGCGCTGCTCTCGCTGCTCTCCCTCGTGCAGCTCGCGGTCTACGCGGCGATGCAGATCCCGGTGGGCCTCCTGCTGGACCGGTTCGGCTCGCGACGGCTGATCGCCACCGGCGGCCTGCTCATGGCGCTCGGGCAGCTCGCGCTCGCCACGACGCAGTCGTTGCCTGCGGCCGTCGCGGCGCGGGCGGTCCTCGGCTGCGGTGACGCGCTCACCTTCATCAGCGTGCTGCGCCTCGTGGCCGTGTGGCTCCCGCCGAAGCGCAACCCCGTCTTCGTCCAGCTGACCGGCCAGATCGGCGCGCTCGGCGCCGTGGCCGCGTCCTATCCGCTCGTCGCCGCCCTCCACGGGCCGGGCTGGGGCGCGGCCTTCGGCACCGCGGCGCTCGTGGGAGGGGCGGTCACGCTGCTCGCGGCCCTCGTCGTCCGTGACGCGCCCACCGGCCGGGCCGTGCGCCGGGCGGAGCCGGATGGGGCCGCCGTACGCCGCCAGCTCGCCGCGTCGTGGCGCGAGCCGGGCACGCGGCTGGGCTTCTGGACCCACCTGGTGACGCAGTTCTCCGGCACGGTCTTCACGTTGCTCTGGGGCTACCCGTTCCTCGTCATCGCCGAGGACCGCTCACCGGGCACGGCCGCGGGGCTGCTCACGCTGCTCACCCTCACCAGCGTCGTCGTCGGCCCGCTGATGGGCGCGTTGATCGGCCGGCACCCCTTCCACCGCTCCTGGGTGGTGCTGGGCGTCGTCTCCTCCACGGCCCTGGCCTGGGGCCTCGTGCTCGCCTGGCCCGGCCAGGCGCCGATGGCCCTGCTCGTCCTGCTCGTGCTCGTGCTCGGCGTCAACGGCCCCGGCGCGATGATCGGCTTCGACTACGCCCGCACGTTCAACCCCATGACGCGCATGGGCAGCGCGACCGGGATCGTCAACGTGGGCGGGTTCTTCTCGGCGCTGCTCGTCATCGTCGCGGTGGGCGCGGTCGTGAGCGCCCTGTCACCCGACGGCGGCTACGGCGCGGCCGCGCTGCGCTGGGGCCTGACCGTGCAGTACGTCGTGTGGGCCGTGGGCGCGTTCCAGGTGGTGCGGCTGCGCCGGCTGGCCCGGTCCCGGCTCGCCGCGGACGACCCGGACGCGTACGCCGCGCTCCGGCGTGGCGAGGTGCGCCCGGTCCGCGCCTGACGGGCGCGGGGGAGTCCGGGCGGCACCCGGGCGAGGCCGCCGCGGGTGGACGTGTCCGGCAGGTTGCGCGGGGCTGCCGCGGCTCCCGCCGGCGTTAACGCGGCGTAACGCTTATGTCACCAGATCGCCGCCCGCCGTGGTAGTGCGCCCGTTCGGTGATGGGGTTGCGCTCCCGACAACCCCCGACGAGGAGTGCAGCCCGTGTCCCTGCTGTCCCTTCCCCGGCGTCGACAGGTCGCGGCCCTGGGTGCCGCGTCCGTCCTCGTCAGCCTCGGCGTCGCCCTCGGGACGACGGGCGACTCCGCCGTCGCCGACTCGCACCCGACCACCACCCTCTTCGACATCGAGACGGTCACCGTCCCGGAGCTGCAGTCCCTGCTCCGGGCGAAGAAGATCGACGCCGTCGACCTTGCCGAGCTCTACATCGAGCGGATCGAGCAGATCAACTCCAAGGGCCCGGGCATCAACGCCGTCCAGGTGCTCAACCCGAACTGGAAGCGCGAGGCGAAGGACACCGACCAGCTGCGCAAGAAGGGCGTCGACCTGGGCCCGATGATGGGCGTCCCGGTGTTGATCAAGGACAACATCGACCTCATGGGCGTCCCCAACACGGCCGGGTCGTTGGCCCTAGCGGACAACTTCCCGCTCGACGACTCCCCGCTCGTCAAGCAGCTGCGCAAGGCCGGGGCCGTCATCCTCGGCAAGGCCAAGCTGAGCGAGTTCGCCAACTTCCTCACCTCGGGCATGCCGTCCGGCTACAGCTCGCTCGGCGGCCAGGTGCTCAACCCCTACGACACCAGCCAGACCCCGAGCGGCTCGAGCTCGGGGACCGGCGCGGGTATCGCGGCCGGGATGGCCCCGGTCGGGATCGGGACCGAGACGTCCGGCTCGATCCTCAGCCCGTCCAACGCGAACTCGCTCGCAGGGGTCAAGCCGACGCTGGGGCTGGTGAGCCGCACCGGCATCATCCCGATCTCCGGGGCGCAGGACACGGCCGGCCCCATGGGCCGGCACGTCGCGGACGTCGCGGCGCTCCTCACCGCGATGACCGGCGTCGACCCGGCCGACCCGGCGACGGCGTCCAGCGCGCCGCTCGTCGGCCACGACTTCACGGCGGACCTGTCGACGACGGCGTTGCAGGGGGCCCGTGTCGGCGTCCTGTCCAACGGGGCGCCGACCGGCGACTCCGGGGCGCTCTGGAACAACGCCCTCAGCACGCTGCAGGCGGAGGGGGCGACCCTCGTGCCGATCACCCTCTCCACGGCGGGCCCGGCCTCGTCGGTGCTGACCTACGACTTCAAGGCCGACCTCAACACCTACCTACAGACGCGCACCCAGCCGAACTACGTCATGAAGGACATCGGCGCGGTGGCCGACTACTACCGGGCGCACCCGCGGGAGACGCAGAAGTTCGGGGCCACCCAGCTGTTCGCGTCCGAGGCCGTCGACCTGGCCGGTGCCAAGGCACGGCGCGACGCGGACCGGGCCGCAGACCTGGCGGCCAGCAAGGACCGCATCGACGCGGTGATGGCCGCCAACGACCTCGACACGATCGTCTTCCAGTCCAGCTCGTCGGCCGGGATCGGCGCCCGGGCCGGCTACCCGACCGTCATCGTGCCCGCCGGCTACCAGGCGTCCACCCGCCGCCCGTTCGGCATCGGCTTCCTCGGCAAGGCCTACACGGAGCCGGAGCTGCTCGGCTTCGCCTACGACTACGAGCAGGCCTCCGCGCTCTGGGCGCCGCCGTCGGCGGTCAACCCGGCGGCCTTCCGCTGTGTCGGCGTCGAGGCCAAGGCTGCGCCGGCGTACAACTGCGCGCCCTGACCCACGCCCGCCCGCAGAAGAGCGGATCCAGCGGGGTGGCACGTCCGGGAGTTCTCGGGCGTGCCACCCCGTTTTCCGGGGGATCCTGCGGAAGTTTCAGATGTGCTACCGGTTGGCAACGCATCGTTACGATCCTGAGATACCAGGACCCTTGTCCCTGCCCTGCCGCTCGGCTTGTATTGCCGAGGCGGGCGCAACGAAGCGCCCGCCCCCCATACTTGCGCCGAGACCCCCAGGGTCGGCGCCTTCTCCGCCCGCCGGCTGTGCCGCTCCGCCCGCCGGCCGGGCCGCTCCGCCCACCAGACGCGCCCCGACGCGCCGGGCGCCCTTCCTCGGCCGACGCACCGGCGCGGATACGGTGCTCGGGTGGGAGAGCCCGTGCGTGCCGAGGAGCATCTCGGCCCGTACCGCCTGCTCGGGCGCGTCGGCGAAGGCGGCATGGGCGTCGTCCACCTCGCGCTCGACCCGGGCGGCCGGGCGGTCGCGGTCAAGGTGCTGCGCCCGCATCTGGTGGGTGACCCGGACGGGCGGCACCGGCTGCGGCGCGAGGCCGAGGCCCTGCAGCGCGTCGTCGGGCCGCACGTCGCCGAGGTCGTCGACGTGGACGTCGACGGGCCCACCCCCTACCTCGCCATGCGCTACGTGCAGGGCCGTTCCCTTCCCCAGCACGTCACCGCCCACGGCCCGCTGCGCGGCGAGGCACTGCGCGAGCTCGTCGTCGGGCTGGCCCGCGCGCTCGTGACGATCCACTCGGTGGGCGTCGTCCACCGCGACCTCAAGCCGGGCAACGTGCTGCTGGCCGACGGCTCCCCGGTGGTCGTCGACTTCGGCGTCGCGCTGCTGGCCGACGACATCCGGCTGACCTCGACCGGGCTGCTGCTCGGCACACCCGGCTACGTCGCCCCCGAGGTGCTCGGCGGGCTCCGGGCCACTCCCGCCTCGGACGTCTCCTCCTGGGGCGCGACCGTGGCCTACGCGGCGACCGGCCGCCCGCCGTACGGCAGCGGCCACCTCGAGGGCGTCCTGCACCGGGTGCTGGCGGGGTCCCTCGACCTGGAGGGCGTGCCGGGCTGGCTGCTGCCGCTCGTCCGGGCGGCGACCGACCTGGACCCCGCGCAACGCCCGACGGCGGTCGAGCTGCTGGAGGCCGCCGAGCAGGGCGGCCTGCGTTCCGAGCCGCCGCTGCGCCCCCTGCGGAGGCTGCGCCCCGCGGAGGACGACGACCCCGCCCCGACCGAGGCCATCCCCCCGCCCCGCCCGGCGCAGGCCTGGCCCGACGCCGCGACGCAGGCGTGGGGCGAGGCCGAGCCCATTCGCCCGGCCGCCGCGTACGTCCCCGAGGGCCCGGAGGGCTTCGAGAGCGCCCAGCCGCCGGGGTCGCCCGGGCAGCCAGCGGCCCTGCTGGGATCGGAGCCTGGCAGCGAGCCGGTGGCGGCGGACGTCCGCCCCCAGCCTGCGCTCGGCCTGCTGGCCGGCATCGCCTTCGTGGCGGCGGCCGTCGCGGCGCCGGTGCTGGTGGCCGCGGCCGGGGTCCTGCTCAGCGTGCTGTTCCGCTCGGTCGACGCTGCCGGGTGCGCACGGCGCCGCCGGCGAGAGGCGTACGGCCCGCGGCGCAGCGACGGGGTCGTGGCCGTCGCCAGCCTGCCGTGGCACCTGCTGCGCGGCGCCCTCGGCGCGCTGGCCGCGCTGCCGGTCTCGGTGCTGGCGGCCTCGCTCGCGGTGCTCGCCGCGCTCGCCCTCGGCGGCGTCCCCCTCGACGGGCTGGCCGGCGGGCTCACCGAGCCCGAGCGGCACCGCGACTCCGAGCAGGTGACGGACGCGGTCCTTGCGACCGGTGCGCTGCTCGCGCTCACCGCGACCGTCCTGGGGCCCGGTCGGCGGACCGTACGACGGGGCTTCGCGCGCACCGTGCAGGCCCTGCTGCCGGCCGCCCGGGCGCGGGTGCTCGCCGGGGCGTTGCTGGCTCTCGCGTGTGCCGTGCTCCTCGTCGCCGCACTGTCCGCCTCCCCGACGCTGTGGCCGTTTCGGCCCTGAGCCGGTGACGGGGGCAGCCCGCAGGGTGTGAAGCCGCGCCTGGCGGGTGAGCCTGGGACGGTGACCTCGGCGCCATCTCGTCCACCTACGCCCGATCCGTCCCAGCCTTCGGAGGAGGAGGACCCGCGCCGCTGGCGCGCCCTCGCGGTCTGCCTCGTCGCGGCCTTCATGACCCTGCTCGACGTCAGCATCGTCAACGTCGCGCTGCCGTCGATCGAGAGCGGCCTGGAGGCCACCGAGAGCGACCTGCAGTGGATCCTCTCCGGCTACGCCGTGGCATTCGGGCTGCTGCTGGTCCCGGCGGGGCGGCTGGGCGATGCGAAGGGGCGCCGGTCCCTGCTCGTGATCGGCATCGCGGCCTTCACCGCGGCCAGCGTCCTCTGCGGAGTGGCCACGAGCCCGACCTTCCTCGCGGTCGCCCGGCTGCTGCAGGGGGCGGCCGCCGGCCTGGTGATCCCGCAGAACGCCGGGGTCATCCAGCAGATGTTCCGCGGCAAGGAGCGCGGGCAGGCGTTCGGCCTGCTCGGAGCGGTCATCGGGCTGTCGACCGCGATCGGGCCGCTGGCCGGCGGCCTGCTCATCGAGGCCTTCGGCGAGGAGAACGGGTGGCGGTACGTCTTCCTCGTCAACCTGCCCATCGGCCTGGTGCTGCTGCCCTTCGCCTGGAAGCTGCTGCCCGGCCGGGTGCGGGCCAAGGGCAAGGACACCCTCGACCCCGTCGGGGTCGTCCTGCTCGGCGCGGCGGTCGTGCTCGTGCTCCTGCCACTGGTGGAGGAGCGCGAGTGGCAGAGCGCGGCGAAGTGGCTGCTGATCCCCCTGGCGCTTGCTGTGCTGGCACTGTTCGTCGCCTGGGAGCGCAGGTACGCCCGCAGCGGCCGGTCCCCGGTCATCGACCTCGCGCTGTTCCGGCGCCGGTCCTACACGCTGGGCAACGCGATCGGCACCGTCTATTTCGCCGGGTTCACCGGGATCTTCTTCGTCTACACACTGTTCCTGCAGCAGGGGAGGGGCTACTCCGCCCTCGAGGCCGGCCTCGCGCAGATCCCCTTCGCCATCGGGTCCGGCATCGCGAGCGCGGTCGGCGGGCGGCTCGTGCACCGGGCCGGGCGCCGCCTGGTGGTGCTCGGGCTGGCGCTGGTCGCGGTCGGCCTGGTCGCCTGCGACGTCCTCGTCACGCAGGTCGAGGGCACGGGCATCGGCTGGGCGCTCGCCCTTCCCCTGCTCGTCGCCGGCGCGGGCAGCGGCCTCGTCATCGCGCCCAACACCTCGATCGCGCTGTCGGAGGTGCCGCCGGCGCAGAGCGGCAGCGCCTCCGGCGTCCTGCAGACCGGCCAGCGGGTCGGGACCGCCCTCGGCATCGCAGTCGTCGGGGTCGCGTTCTTCGGCGCGCTGGAGGGCTCGCGCGGCCAGGACTGGGCGGGCGCGCTCGAGGACGGGTTCCGTATCTCGACCGGGTTCGTCGTGCTGGCGCTGCTGCTCGGGCTCGCCGACCTGGTCAGCGGCCGCCGGCGTACGCGGGCCTGACCGCTCCCGCTCGCTGCGACGGGGAGGGGGCGAACGACGACGGCCGCCGTCCCCGTCCTTGCGGATCGAGGCGGCGGCCGTCGGGCGTACGGCGGGAAGGTCAGCCGGCGACGACGACGTGCTCGTTGGGCACGCAGTGCGTCATGGTGAGGCCGGAGACGTCGCGCGGGGGGTTCTTGCCGAGGTTGGCGAGGCGCTCGCGGTCCTCGTCCGTCAGGTCCTGGGACTGCAGCGGCTCGAGGTGGCGGACGTCGTCGGCGGTGATGCCGAGGCCCTCACCGACGCGCTGGCCGAGCTCGTTCTCCACGAGGAAGAAGTGCCAGACCATGCGCTCCTGGATCGGCCGGTCGCACTGCTTGAGCGCGGTGACGAGGTTCAGGACCAGGTCGTCCTTCTCCCACTGCTCGGACAGCTGGTAGCGCTCGCCGGCCTGCTTGTAGTCGTTGGTCCGCGGGATGCGCTTGCGGGTCAGCCGGCCGGTGATGACCGGGCCCTGCTCGTCGTGGGTCGGGTACTGCGCCTCGCGCAGGCCGCCGGTGATCGAGGGCTCGTAGTTGACGTGCGGGTTGGTCCCGACGTGGTCGCGGCCGTAGGACATCTGGCCGCCCTGCTGGTTCGTGTTGACCTGGACCTTGGGCCGGTTGACCGGCAGCTGCAGGTAGTTCGGGCCGACGCGGTAGCGCTGGGTGTCCGAGTAGGAGAACGTCCGGCCGACCAGCATCTTGTCGTCGGAGAAGTCCAGGCCGTCGACGAGGACGCCGGTGCCGAACGCGATCTGCTCGTTCTCCGCGAAGAAGTCCGTGGGCATACGGTCGAGGACCATGCGGCCCACCGGGCGCAGCGGGAACTGCTCCTCGGGCCAGGTCTTCGTGTCGTCCAGCGGGTCGAAGTCGAGCTCGGGGTGGTCGTGGTCGTCCATCAGCTGGACGTTGAGCTCCCACTCCGGGTAGTCGCCGCGCTCGATCGAGTCGTAGAGGTCCTTGGTGTGGGCGCCGAGGGTCTGCGCCTGCACGGCCGACGCGTCGGCCGCGGTGTAGGACTTCACGCCCTGCTTCGGCAGCCAGTGGTACTTGACCAGCTTGGTCTCACCCTGCGCGTTGACCCACTTGTAGGTGTTCACGCCGAACCCCTGCATGTGGCGGTAGGTCGCCGGGGTCCCCCGCGGGCTGAAGACCAGCATCATCATGTGCAGGGCTTCGGGCGTCTGGCTGAAGAAGTCGAACGCGCGGTTCGCGACCGAGGCCTCGAAGGTGACCGGGTCCGGCTTCTGCGAGTGGATGAAGTCCGGGAACTTGATCGCGTCGCGGATGAAGAAGACGCCGAGGTTGTTGCCGACGAGGTCCCAGTTGCCCTCCTCGGTGTAGAACTTCACCGCGAAGCCGCGCGGGTCGCGCGCCATCTCGGAGGAGTCGCGGCCACCGGCCACCGTGGAGAAGCGCAGGGCGACGTCGGTGCGCTTGCCCTTCTCCTGGAAGAGCTTGGCGCGGGTGTACGTCGAGACGGGCTCGTCACCGACGGTGCCGTAGGCCTCGAAGTAGCCGTAGGCCGTCACGCCGCGGGCGTGCACGACGCGCTCGGGGATGCGCTCGCGGTCGAAGTGGCTGATCTTCTCGAGGAACTGGTAGTTCTCGAGGGTCGCCGGCCCACGGGCGCCAACGGTCCGCTGGTTCTGGTTGTCGTAGACCGGGTGGCCCTGGCGATTGGTGAGGATCGCCCGGTCGTCCCCGGCCTGGGAACCCTTGCTCGCGACGTCGGTCACGCGCTCTCCTCCATCTCGTCGTCGATTCTTGGCTTGCTCTGCTGTCGGGCCTGGCAGCCGGGGCACAGCCCCCACCACGTGACCTCGGCCTCGTCGAGCACGAAGCCGGCCGCGCTGGACGGGACGAGGCACGGGGCCTCGCCGACGGCGCAGTCGACGTCCTGCATGGCGCCGCAGGAGCGGCACACGATGTGGTGGTGGTTGTCGGCGACCCGCGCCTCGTAGCGCGCCGCCGAGCCCGCGGGCTCGATCCGGCGCAGCAGCCCCGCCGTGGTCAGCGCGGTGAGGACGTCGTACGCCCCCTGCACGCTGAGCGCGCCGAGCCGCTGCCGCGCGGCCCGCACGACCTCGTCGGCCGTGAGGTGCGCCCGCTCGGCCTCGAGCACGGCCAGGACCGCCACCCGAGGGGCGGTGGGCCGCAGCCCTGCGGACCGAAGCCGTGCCGCCGTCTCCTCCACGCCCCTAGCCTCTCGCGAGCAGCATGATCGAGTCAAGAACTTGAAGGGTTCAAGTTTGGCGCGCCGCGGCTGCGGCCGGGCGACGGGCTCCGCCCGGCCTGCAGCCGGCAGCGCCTCTCGACCGCCCGGCTCGACGTCGGGCCCGTCAGGCGGCAGCCCGCAGCTGTCCCTTCACCCGGGCGAGCATGGCCGCCATGCCCCGCAGCCGCAGCGGGCTGACCAGCTCGGCCAGCCCCAGCCGCAGGTAGAAGTCGTCCGGCACCGCGAGGACGGTCTCGGGAGCCTCGCCGTCCAGCCCGGCGTGCAGGATGCCGGCGAACCCCCGGGTGGTCGGCGCCTCCTTCGGCGCGTCGAAGAACAGGCGCACCCGCTTTCCCTGATCAGCAGATCCGTCGACCTCGACCTTGAGGAAGAGCGGCGACTGGCACTCGTGCACCTGCTCCATCGCCTCGTGCGCCGCGACGTAGCGCTCGGGCAGATGGGGCAGCTCGTTGCCCAGCTCGAGCAGCAGCTGCAGCCGGTCGCGCGCCGGGACCGCCGCGAAGTCGTCGACGACCTCCGCGAGCGCGGGGGGCAGCTCGCTCACGCGGACGCGCCCTTCTCGATCGGCACCCGGACGCTGTTGCCCCACTCGGTCCAGGACCCGTCGTAGTTGCGGACCTTGTCGTAGCCCAGCAGGTGGGTGAGCACGAACCAGGTGTGCGAGGAGCGCTCGCCGATACGGCAGTAGACGACGACGTCGTCCCCGGTGGAGAGCCCGGCCTCGCCCTCGTAGATCGCGCGCAGCTCGTCCACCGGCTTGAAGGTCGCGTCCTCCGCGGCCGCGCGTGCCCATGGCACGTTGCGCGCTCCCGGCACGTGCCCGCCGCGCATCGCGCCCTCCTGCGGGTAGTCCGGCATGTGCAGCAGCTCGCCGGAGAACTCGCCGGGGGAACGGACGTCGACCATCGGCTTGCCCAGGTGGGCCAGCACGTCCTCCTTGAAGGCGCGCACGGCGGCGTCGTCGCGCTCGACCACCGGGTAGTCGCCGCGCGGGCGCTCGGGGACGTCGGTCGTCAGCTCGCGACCCTCGGCGACCCACTTGGCCCGCCCGCCGTCGAGCAGGCGGACGTCCGCGTGGCCGAACAGGGTGAACACCCAGAGCGCGTACGCCGCCCACCAGTTGTTGCGGTCGCCGTAGAACACCACGGTCGTGTCCCGGGCGATGCCCTTGGCCGCCATGAGCTCGGCGAAGCGCGCGCCGTCGACGTAGTCCCGGCTCACCGGGTCGTTGAGCTCGGTGTGCCAGTCGACCTTCACCGCGCCGGGAACGTGCCCGGTGTCGTAGAGCAGCACGTCCTCGTCGGACTCGACGACGACCAGGCCGGGGTCGCCCAGGTGCTCGGCCAGCCAGGCCGTCGTCACCAGACGCTCCGGGTGGGCGTACTGGGCCAGCTTCGGGTCGGTGTCCTGGGGCAGGGTCATCCACGGCTCCTCGAGGTCCTCGCGTGCCGGCGTCGGCACGGCTCAGATCCTGCCAACGCTCCCGCCCCCGGCAGGCTTCCGGGTCGCCCCTAGGGTCGAGGCCGTGACGTCGAGCATCCAGCAGGCCCTGTCCGTCGCCGAGGGCTGGCCGGTGACGACCGTCGCGGCCGGGGTCGTGGCCCGGGACGGGACGGTGCTCGCGGCCACCGGCCCGCTGGACACCGAGTTCCGGCTGGCCTCGGTCACCAAGCTGCTCACGGCGTACGCGGTGCTGGTGGCGGTCGAGGAGGAGGCGCTCTCGCTCGAGGACCCGGCCGGGCCGCCCGGCGCCACCGTGCGGCACCTGCTCGCGCACGCCAGCGGGGTCTCTCCCGACTCGGCCGCCGTCACCGCCGCCGCCGTCGGCGCGCGCCGGGTCTACAGCAACGCCGGGTACGACCTGCTCGCCGCCGCCGTCGAGGCCGCGACGGGGATGGCCTTCGCCGCGTACCTGCAGGAGGGCGTCCTGGCCCCGCTCGGGATGGCGTCGACCGGGCTGCCGGGGTCGGCCGCCCGCGACGGCGTGTCCACCCTGGAGGACCTGCTGGCCTTCGCCCGCGAGCTGCAGGCGCCCCGGCTGCTGCACCCCGACACCTGGTCCGAGGCGACGTCCGTGCAGTTCCCCGGGCTGAGCGGCGTGGTGCCCGGCTACGGGCGGCAGGCCCCCAACGACTGGGGGCTCGGGCCGGAGCTGCGCGGCACGAAGGCGCCGCACTGGACGGCCGCCGCCGCCGGCCCGCGGACCTTCGGCCACTTCGGCCAGAGCGGCACCTTCCTCTGGGTGGGCCCGGAGGAAGGCGCCGCGTGCGTCTGCCTCACCGACCGCGCCTTCGGCGACTGGGCGGCGCAGGCCTGGCAGCCGTTCAACGACGGAGTGCTGGCCGCGCTGCGCGGCTGACCGGCCGAGCGGTGCGCGCGCGTCAGCTCTGGCTCGACCCGGTGACCTGGGCGAGCAGCTCGTGGCACCGCTGCGCCCGGCGGGCGTCCTCCTCGGCGCACTGGGCGAAGAACTCCCGGATCTCCGCGTGGTCGTGCGCGTCCTGCTGGTACTTGTCGTACGTCTGCGCGGCCTTGAGGGCGTGGTACTGGACGCTGACCAGGTCGTAGACGACGTCGTCGGCGGGCGTGTGCTCGGAGGCCATGGCGTTCCCTTCGGAGCCGGAGGAGCGGACGAGGCCGACCTTGCCCGGGAATGCGGCGTTCTCACCTGCCGGCGCGGTGCTTCCTCAGCCGCTCGCGGACTGGTGCAGCGCGCGCACCGCATCGACGGTGTCCGCGTCGGCCGCGGCCTTGTCGGGCCGGTGCCGGACGACCCGCGCGAAGCGCAGTGCCATGCCCGCGGGGTAGCGGCTGGAAGCCTGCACGCCGTCGAAGGCGATCTCGACGACGAGCTCCGGGCGGACGACGACACCCCAGGAGGGGTGCTCGACCGCGCGCTCGAGCAGGGCCGTGGTCTGCCACTGCAGCATCTGGTCGGTCAGCCCCTTGAAGGTCTTGCCGAGCATGACGAACCCGCCCGCCGGGTCACGGGCCCCGAGGTGCAGGTTGGAGAGCCAGCCCTTGCGCCGCCCCGACCCCCACTCCACCGCGAGGATCACGAGGTCCAGGGTGTGGACCGGCTTGACCTTGAGCCAGGCGGCGCCGCGCCGCCCCGCGTCGTACGGCGCCGCCAACGCCTTGACGACGACGCCCTCGTGCCCGCGCGCCAGCGACGCGGCGGCGAACTGCTCGGCGAGCGCAGCGTGCTCCGGCCCGTCGACCACGACCCGGCGCACGCGCATCGGCTCGGGCACCACGGCGGACAGCCGGGCGTGGCGCTCGGCGGTCGTCGCCGTCAGCAGGTCCTCGCCGTCGAGGTGCAGCACGTCGAAGAAGGCCGCCGAGAGGGGGGCGCGGGTGCGAGCCGTGGCGACGTCGACCCGGCTGCCGGTGCGCGACGCCGTCTCCTGGAAGGGGCGCGGCCGGCCGTCCGGGCGGAGGGCCAGTGCCTCCCCGTCCAGCACCAGCTCGCGCGCGGGCAGAGTGCGGACGGCCTCGACGATCTCCGGGAGCCGGGCCGTCACGTCGTCGAGCGTCCGGGTGAAGACCGCGACGTCCTCGCCGCGCCGGTGCACCTGCACCCGGATGCCGTCGAGCTTCTCCTCGACCGCGGCCGGGCCGGCCTTGGCCAGCGCCTCGGCCACGTCCGC
Organism: Motilibacter aurantiacus; assembly: GCF_011250645.1. Taxonomy (NCBI): domain Bacteria; kingdom Bacillati; phylum Actinomycetota; class Actinomycetes; order Motilibacterales; family Motilibacteraceae; genus Motilibacter; species Motilibacter aurantiacus. The sequence goes on along the minus strand of NZ_JAANNO010000002.1, from coordinate 2,350 downwards.
GGCGCTGGAAGCCAGCATCGGGTGGACCGGTCGTCCGACCTCGAGCCGGAACCGGTCCAACGCTGACGGCCCCTCGGAGAGCAGCGCTGCGGCGACTGCGGGTGTGGAGCCGCGCAGCATCACTGCCCTGCGGACGGCCGTGAGTGGAGCGTGGGCGGCCTTGGCCAGCCCCTCGACCACCAGCGCGTCGAGTGCGCCCTGGCGCAGCTCTCCGAGGGCGAGGCCGCGGAGCAGCTGCTGCTCCGGCCCGGTCGCACGGGCGAACAGCGCCTCGACGAGCCGCCGGCGCTCGGCCTGGGCGCCGGCCCCGCTCACCTCGGCGATGCGCTCCCACTCGCGGTCGGCCTCCAGCACCTGCAGGGACGCGGCCGGAGCGGACGCCGGGAGCTCGCGCAGCGACGCCCAGCCGACGCCCGTGCGGCGCTGGGGGAGCTCGCCGGCGAGGTACGCGGCCACGACCGCGGCCTCGGCCGGGTCGGCGGCGGCCAGCGCCGCGGCGATGCACTCGACCTTGGCCAGGCGTGACCGGGTGGCCGCCAGGTCGGCGGAGGCGGCGGCGACGTCGGCGAGCAGCACGGGACGCATCCTGCCCGGGACCGCCGACGGAGCGGAGCCGGGCAGCAGCTCGGGCGCCGGCCGTGACGTCGACAGCCCGCCGCCGGCGGGGTGCCGGGGCGGGCTGTCGGGGCAGCTGTCGAGCCGGTGGCCCGGTGGCCAGGGCAACGAGGTGCCAACCGGGGGCGGGAGAGCGCTTTCCCGGCCGCGACGGGATCCCTCAGGCGGCGCCGAGCGCGGCGGGGCGCAGCCGCTCGACCGCCGCGAGGCTCCGCCGGGCGGCACCTGCGGCGGCGCCGGCCTGCGGGGCACGGTGCGCCAGCGCGACGCGCAGCAGCGCCCGGCCGCGGTGCAGGCGGCTGCGTACGGTGCCCAGCTTCACGCCGAGCGCGTCGGCCACCTGCTCGTACGCCATGCCCTCGAGGTCGCACAGCACCACGGCCGCGCGGTACGCCGGGGGCAGGCCCGCGATGGCGGCCCGCACGTCCACGTCCAGGTGTGCGGCCTGCCACGCCTCCTCCGAGGAGGGGGCGGCGGCAGAGGAGGCCACGAGCTCGTCGTTCTCGGTCGGCTCGATGAGGAGCCGCTTGCGCCGGCGCCAGCGGTCCCGGAAGAGGTTCATCGTGATCCGGGTGACCCAGCCGTCGAAGTTGCCCTCGGTGTAGGTGTGCAGGGAGCGGAAGATGCGCACGAAGACGTCGTGCGTGAGGTCCTCGGCGTCCGACGCGGTGCCGGTCAGTCGGTAGGCCAACCGGTAGACCCGCGGCTGCTGCTCCTGGACGATGCGCTCCCAGTCGGCTGGCCCGAGCAGCCCCGTACCGCTGGCCGCCTGCGCCGACACCGTGCCCGATCCCTCGCTCCTCATGGCCACGAGGAAACCCGCTCACCACGAAAGCAGCCCGAAAGGCAGCTGTGGGGTGGCTGCGCACCGGGCGGTGCGTGCCCTGCCGGGCGCGGGTGGGGCTTGTGGGGTGGGGCCGGGGGCAGTCGGCTCCGCGCGCGGCGCGCACACGGTATGGTGACGGCGCGCCGCGGGGATGCCCCGCGCCGCGGAGGGGCGTAGCTCAACTGGCAGAGCAGCGGTCTCCAAAACCGCAGGTTGCAGGTTCAAGTCCTGTCGCCCCTGCATCGGCCGGGATGGGCAGCTCAGCGCGCCCGTCCCGGCCCGTTCGCTCCGGGGCTTCCTCGAGGGGCTCCGTGTGAGCAGGGCCGCATGGGCGGCCTGCGTGAACGGGGCCTCGGGTGCCCGCGTCAGCCCGGTCGTGCACGTGGGGACGCCGGGCTGGGGACGTCGCTCAGTGGGCGCGGGACCGGACCGCTCAGGTCGGGCTGCCGAGGGCCGATGAACGGAAGCGGCACGCGGTGGGCAGCGCAGCGGGCACAGCTCGTGGCACCGGTCGTGGCACCGGTCGTGGCACCGGGTCTGCGCACGGGGCCGGGTTGACGGGCCGCGAGGAGGGCTGTAAGTTACCTCCTCGTGCCTCGGCGAAGGGGCACCTGATCCGGGCGTCACGACGACGCTTTCCGGGGCGGGTGGCCGGCCGAGGAACAGCCGAGGGGAAGCCTGCTAGGTTTCGACCGCACGGCATGCGGGAAAGCCGACCGACGAGGTCGGCCCCGCGCCTTGCGGAAGAAATGCTACAATTTCTTTCGCAAGGCGGCAAGGAATAGCCGACGTCGAGAGACAGAGGCGGCCGGCAGGGCCTGATAAGCTCTGGAGGCAGCAAGAACGGAGAGGCGAGGCCCGGGAGGGCGGAGCTGATCCGGTGGGAATGAGCCTCGTGCCCGGGGTGTT
>NZ_JAANNO010000001.1:703195-892840 GCF_011250645.1 Motilibacter aurantiacus | reverse complement strand
GTACGCCGCGGTCCTCGGTCGACACGCCGCGAAGGCCCTGCTGACAACCCCAGCCGGCAGGGCCTCCGCGGCTGCATCGGCGCCCGGGTGACCCGCACCCCGTCACCGCCGGGCGACAGCAGCGGCGATGAGCGGGCCGAGATGCGAGCACTGCTCACCGGGCGAGCTCTCGGCCTCCCACCCGGGCACGGTGCGTGCTCGTCCGGACGTACGTCCAGCACTCGCACGGACGGCGGAGCCGGGTGTAGGGGTACGACGACGGGCTCGAGGTCCACCTGCCTCGCCGGCCCGCCGAACGACGTCCGCTTCTCGCCAGAGCCGACACGACAGGACGGCGGACGGGGCGTCGAACCTCGCCACGGCCTGCTCGCTGCTGCCCGGGCAGCCAGAGCTCGGCCTGCCGGCCGCCCGCACCGCGCAGTCCCGGTGGAGCCCGTCGCGGGGCCGACCGGAAAGCTTGCGCGGGTGGACGTCGAGGTCGAGGTGGGCGACTGGGAGCACGAGTGCTGCGGCGAGGCCATCGCCCGCGATCAACTCGTCGACCTGGACTGCATCTGCTGGACGGACCCCGACGGCCACGTGCGCCTGATCGAGACCCACCACGACCTGGACGTCCAGCCCCGCCGACAGGTGCGAGGACGAGTCGTGGACATCCGCCTTGTCCAGGAGGGTGGCGCCACCCGGCCGCTGCTCCGCTTGCCCAGCGGGCGCGCGCTGGCCGGCGCGGCCCCGGACGACGGTCGTCTGCAGGACCTGGAGACGGGCGAGGCCCTCGCGACGAGCGGTGGCCGCAGCTTCCGCGTCACCGTCCGCACCGTCGATCAGTAGTCGCCGCCCCGGTGCAAGCCGGCGGCCGTGTCGCGGTCGGGTCGGCGGTCGCCGGCGGCGCGACGTAGGAGGCGGCTGCAACCCTTCCACCTCGGCCTCGCGTCTACGTGTACGTGAGCACTCGCCGGCGCGACGACATCAGCTTCGAGCAGTTCGTCGCCGTGCGCGGCCCGGCGCTGGCCAGGACCGCAGCCGGAGGGGTCGGGAAGAGGCGCGTGCGTGGCGACCTCGTGCAGGGACTCGCGCAGTTGCGGGATCACTGGACCTCCTCGGCCGGCAGTGGGGAGCCCTGGTTCAGGTGTGGGGCCATCGACAGCGCCACACCCTGGCGGTCCGGCCACACGGACACCGCGGCCGCAGCTGTCAGGGCGACCGCGGCCACGGAGGCGACGAGCGTGATCTCTGCGGACGGGTCGCGGTTGGCGTGGGTGCGGTGCGCCGAGGGGGAGGCGCTGTCGTCGATCTCGGTCTTCACCTTCGCCACCAGGCAGTTGCAGGAGGTCGCCCTGCGCGGTGACGAGCTCCACAGCCAGTGGCTGCTGCGCCTGCAGTGGTCACCCGACGGGACCGCGATCGCCGTCACCGAGGGCAACAGCGCCGCCGTCGTGGAGCTGGCGACGGGGCAGCTGACCACGCCGCCCCCCGGGTTCGGCTTCAAGGTCGCCTGGTCCCCCGACAGCTCGCGGATCGCGGTGGAGGAGGCGCAGTCGGGCGGATTCGGCGTCGGGGTCTTCGACCGCGACCTCGCCACTCACGTCACCGTCGAGGTGCCGGAGCCGGCGTCGCCGTTCCAGCAAGCCGGGTGGACGTGGTCGGCGGACGGCACGAGCGTCGCCACGGCGGCGAGCGACCGCAGCGGACGCTGGTACCTCCTCAGGGCGCCGGTCGACGGCGGAGCGAGCACCCGGACCGAGCTGTCACGGCCTCCGTTCACACCCGCAGGCGACAACGGCATCGGCATCCGCGGCTGGACCTCCGAGGGCCTTGTCGTCAGCGTCATCGGGCAGCCGGGCTCGCCCGACACGGGCAACGCCGGATGGTTCACCGTCGAACGGCCACGGGGCAGGCGACCCGACTGCTCGACGAGGTGGACGACGCAGCGGTCGTCCAGTTGCCGGGCTTCATCGGCTGACGCCGCGCCTGCAGTCAGCCGCCCGGTGATCGTTTGGCGCGGCCGGCTGCCCTGACAGCCGCGGACGCCGAACGATCACGCCCACCACCGGCCGGGCCGGGCATCTCACCGAGCAGCGAGCTCGCGCCCCGCCGCCGCCGGCGCGCCCGGCTCCGCCGCCGTCGCCGGCGAGCCCGGCTCCGCCCCGTCGGGCCCAGCGGCCACCGCACCCCGCCGCCCGACCACCGCTGCGATCAGCAGCACCGTCCCGAAGCTCACGAGGTGCTCGACGTCGGCGATCTGGTGGTGCAGCGCCGAGCCGACGACCAGGGCGCCCACGGCCGCGCGGGTGAGAAGGCGTCGGCGCAGCAGGGCCACGAGCACGGCCGCCACCGCCGCCGTGCCGCCGGACGGGCCGTAGTCGAGGGTCGCGCGGGCGCGCTCGGCGACGTCCCAGCCGCCGGCCGCGAGCGCGGCGACGAGCAGGGTCGTGCCGACGTACCCCCAGACGGCCCCGCCGGCGAAGACGAGCACGGCCCGCGGGGACCCGACGACCCGGGCCAGGGCCCACAGCAGCGGCCCGGTGAGGGCGGCCAGGGAGAGCAGCATGAACGCGTCGCGGGTCAGCAGCATCGCCGTCAGCGCGCGCCACGGCTCGCCGGCGAGCGTGCGGTCGACCGACCAGCCCCACCGGGACGCGACCTCCAGGCCCAGCGGCCCGGGGAAGGAGCCCGCCGCGCCGGCCGCGACGGCGAGCGCGGCCGGGACGCCCCACGCCGCCGCGGTGGGCCGGGCGACGGGCGAGCGCAGCTCGCGGTGCCGGGCACGTACGGCGGAGGCCTCGTCGCGGGCACGGCCCACCAGGCGCGCCCACGCGGCGCGCGCCGACGCGAGGGTCGGGAGCACCTGCCGGACCGAGCCGGGCGGCAGGTACGCGCGCAGCGCCGCGAGGGCGACCCGGGGGAGGTCGGCGTTGCCGGCGTGGGCGAGGTACATCGGCGCCCACTGCGGGTCGAACTTGTCCTTGAACCTGAAGAGGCCGCGGGCCTGGTAGACCTTCCCGCCGTTCTCGTAGAGCCAGCCCAGCAGCTCCTGGATCCGTCCCTCGCGCTGGCCCACGGTGGCGAGCGGGACCCCGCCCAGGCTCGCGCCCTGGCGGCCCCGCTGGGCGAAGTCGGCGATGCTGTCGACGATGAGCGTCTCCATGGTGCCGGGTGGCGCGTCGTCGACCCGGCGCATGAGATCCAGCACCGCCTCCGCGCCGCCGCGGTAGGGCAGCCACGTCACGAAGCCCACCACCTGCTCGCCCGGCTCCCCGGCGGCGACGACGGCGACGTACACCTCCTGGTCCTCGAGCCGGGCGAGGTCGAACCTGCCGAGGGTGAACCCGAGCTCGGGCCCGCCCTTGTCCGCGAGCCACCGCTCGCTGATCGCCGTCAGCTGGCCGTCGCGCTGCGGCGTGCGGGTGGCGTCCGAGTAGCGCAGCACCTGCACGCCGTCCTTGCGGGCGCGGGTCACCGAGTGCCGTACGTTCGCCCGGCGCTTGCCGGCGGTGCTGAAGGCCGCCACGTCGAGCCGGGCCTCGACGCCGATCTGCAGGACCGAGTAGCCCGCGCTCTCGGCCAGGCCGCGCTGGCGCTCGTCGAGGGCGAGCAGCGCGGGCACCCAGCCGGCCCGCTCGCAGGTCGAGGTGAGCTCGCCGAGGGCGGCGGTCTCCAGGTCCCCGGGAGCCACGGGCGTGCCGAGCGACACGGCGATCCCGTTGCGGACCGCCACGGCCGCCAGCGCCTCGCCCCCGCACAGCTCGAGCACCGTGTTGTCCGGAAGGCCGAGCAGCGGTGCGCTCGAGGCGGTGCCGTGCCGCCGGGCGAAGTCGATGACGTCGGCGCGCGGCATCCGGTGCACGACGTGGCCCGGTAGCCACCACGCGGCGAGCGCTGCCAGCACGACCGCGCACACCCCGGCCTGGACCGAGAGCGCGAACGCCGACAGCGCCGCGGTGGGAGCCTCGGCCCCGGGCAGCAGGGCTCGCGCGACCGCCCCTGGCGTCCACGACGGGCCGGGGTGGTGGAGGGCGATCTCGGCGTACGCGGACGCGGCGTACGCGCAGAGCCCGAGCAGGAGCGCGACCGGCCAGACCCATTCCCGCCACGCGTCGGGCCGCTCCACGAGCCGGTGGCTGGCGCGCGTGGACACGAGCAGGGCCAGGGCCAGCACGCAGGCGGCCGACAGCACGACGAAGCGTGCCTCCAGGACGCCGAGCGCGGCTCCGACCGCGGAGGCGGTGACCGCCACCACCCAGGCGTCCCGCGACCCGCGCAGCAGCCAGCGGGCGGACAGCAGCAGCGACACCCCCACCTGGGCCGCGAGCACCCGCCCGGCCAGGGTCGCGTCACCGAGGTCGGACGCGTCCAGGTGCAGCAGGTCCCCGGGGCCGCCGGGCAGGACGCCCCGGGCCAGCCCGACGACGCCGGCAGTGGCCGTGACCGCAGCGGGCACGAGCCGGAGCCGGCGGCGGCGCTGCACGACGGCGAGTTCGCGGGGAGCGCTCTGCATGGTCAAGGTGTCGGGTCGGTCGCGCGCCGACCCAAGCCCGCGTGCTGCCACCGGCCGACCGACCGCGCCGTCCCGGCCCGTCCGAATGCCGGACGCCATCGGAAAAGCCGGAATACGTCAGCAACGGGGGAGAAACACGCGGCTTCTACGTTCGTGCGCACCAGCGACATGCGCACTGGAGGACTCCTTGATGCACGCAGTTTCCCGGCGACGGGCCGGAGCGGCCGGGCTCGCCGCGAGCGCGCTCCTGGCCACCGGCCTGGTGGCCACGGGCGCGCCGACCGCCCAGGCGGCGCCCGCTCCCGCCGCGGCGAGCGCGGCGGCCGCGGACCCCACGACGTTCACGATCACCGAGACGCTCGAGGCCCTGAAGAGCGGGACGTACACCTCAGTGCAGCTCGTCCAGGCCTTCCAGGCCCGCATCGCGGCCTACGAGCCGTACTACAACGCGTTCACGCAGATGAACCCCGAGGCGCTCGCCGACGCGGCCGCCTCGGACGAGCGCCGCAGGAGCGGGGCGGCCGCACGCCCGCTCGAGGGCGTGCCGATCGTCATCAAGGACTCCCTCGACGTCAAGAAGATGCCGACGACGTCGGGCTGGCCGCTCACGTCCCCCATCACGGGCGGCATCGCGCTGGTCCCGGAGACCGACGCGCCGCTGGTCAAGCGGCTGCGCGAGGCCGGCGCCGTCTTCATCGGCAAGACCAACCTGCCGATCCTCGCCGGCAGCGGCAGCAACGCCAACAACAGCGCCTACGGCCCGACGTACAACGCCCTCAACCAGGCCTGGGCGCCGGGCGGCTCGTCGAGCGGCTCGGCGACCTCGGTGGCCGGCGACTTCGCGGTCGCGGGCATCGCCGAGGAGACGGGCGGCTCGATCCAGAACCCCGCGTCCGCGCAGAGCCTCTACGCCGTCAAGCCGACGTTCGGCCTGATCCCCAACACCGGCAACTTCCCGCTGGCGGGCCTGACCCGCGACGTGCTCGGCCCGCTCACCAAGAGCGTCGAGGACGCCGCGATCATGCTCGACGTCCTGGCCGGCTCCACCGCCGAGGACCCGCTGACCGAGGGCGCCGTCGTGCCCGCGGGTGGCTACACCTCGCAGCTGTCCACGACGGCCCTGCAGGGCAAGCGCATCGGCCTGTACGGCCCGGGCTGGCGCACCGGCAACAACAGCGCGCTGTCGCCGGAGACCGCGAAGCTCTACGCGAAGGCCGTCGAGAACCTCAAGAAGCAGGGCGCGATCGTGGTCGAGGACCCGTTCGCCGGCTCCGGCTTCAACGAGCTGCGCAGCTCCGGTGTGACGAACGCGGGCAACAACTGGGCGATCGAGCAGTACCTCAAGCGGCTCGGCCCCAGCGCCGCCGTGCACTCCATCGCCGAGCTCAACGCGTGGGCGGACGCCAACGGCTTCGCGAGCGACACCCGCATCAACGGGATGCTCGGCGACCACAGCACGCCGCCGGACCTGTCCGGCTTCCTCGCGAACCGCGACCGCTACCTGAGCGTGTTCAACAGGGTGATCGCGGACAACGACCTCGACGCCCTGATGTTCCCGCAGCAGGTCCAGGAGGTCGGCCCGATCTTCAACGGCAGCGTCTCGGCCAGCACCGTCTCCGAGATCAACATCGCCCAGCTCCCGGGCGTGGTCGTGCCGGACGGCGCCTACGCCAACGGCAAGCCCTTCAACCTGCTGTTCATGGACGTGAAGTGGAGCGAGGCCGAGCTGCTCGGCTACGCCTACGACTACGCCGAGGCGTATGACGGGCGCGTCATCAACCGCGACCTCACCACCACGACGTGGCCGACCCTGCCGAGCGTCACGTTCACCTCCCTGCAGAACGCGATGAACGCGTACGTCACCGCCGGCCGGCTCAAGGCGCAGGTCAGGGACAACCTGGCCGACCGGGTCACGCGGGCGTCGACCGCGTCCCTGCGCGACAGCGAGGACGTGCCGATCGCGAACCTCGAGCAGTTCATCGCCAAGGCGAAGAACCAGATCAAGGGCGACGCCCAGGACGTCGAGGTGCGCAACGACCTCGTCGCGCAGGCCGAGCAGTTGCTCGCCTACTACCGGGCGGTCGAGGCGATCGAGAACGGCTGACCTCGTCCCCTACGCCCCCGAGGCCCCGCCTGCGCACCCGCGCGGGCGGGGCCTCGCGCATGTGCGCTCCGGTCGGCCTCGCTGTGGATTCTCGTCCGAATCTGCGTGACATCGTTGACAAGCCCCCGGTAAGCCACGGTTTACTCCAGGCGCCGCCGTGACCGCGCGCCGCCGACCCGGTGCTCGCGCTGGTCACCCAGTGAACCAACGAGGGCTCAGGAGGCCGTCCCATGCACCCACGCTCCCCACGCGCGCGACTGGCGCGCAGAGGCGCGATCCCGCTCGCGCTCGCCGCCCTGATCGCACCGGCGATCTCCGGCGCGCCGGCGACCGGCGCCGAGCAGGACCGCCACGGGTTGAAGGGCGACTACTACCTGTCCAGCGGCCCCGGGCTCGGGGACTTCGTCGAGTACCGGTCCACCCGGGTCGACGCCAACCTCGACTTCGACAGCCTCGAAGGCCCGCTGCTCGACGCGACCGGCTACAACGACGAGGTCTCCGTGCGCTGGACCGGGCAGCTGCTGCCCGGCTTCACCGAGGACTACCGCTTCCACGTCACCGGCGACAACGGGTTCCGCATCTGGGTCGACGGCCGGCTGGTGATCGACCACTGGGTCGACGACTGGGACCGCCCGCAGACGAGCGCGCCGATCCGCCTCACCGCCGGGCAGCGCGTGGAGTTCAAGGTCGAGTACTTCGAGAACTGGGGCGGCTCCAACCTCCACGTCGACTGGTCGAGCGCGAGCCAGGCCCGCGAGCCGATCCCGGCCGACGCGTTCTTCCTGCCCGAGGGCTTCGTGCCCGAGGTCCCGGTCGTCCCCGCGGTCTCCGACGTCACCGCGGTCCTCGACGCCCTCGCGGGGGAGCAGGCGATCGCCCGGTCGGCGGAGCGGGACCTGCGCGCGCTGCTCGCGGCCGCCGAGTCCGCCGACGACTACGACACCCGGGTCGAGCACCTGCAGGCCGCCCGCGAGTGGCTCGACACTGCGGCCGGCTCGAAGCTGGGCGCCGACGCCCGCAGCCGCTTGACGGTGCCGCTCGACGCGCTGCTCACCCCGCGGACGCCGGCCCAGCGGCTGTCGGCGGACATCACAGCCCTGTCGCGGGACGGCTCGATCGCGGGCAGCACGGCGCGCGACCTGCTCGAGCTGAGCGGCGCCGGCAAGCTCGCGGAGGCGCGGGCCGCCGTGGCGGGCGCGAAGGCCGGCAAGGTGAGCCCTGCGGCCAAGGGGGCGCTCCTGCCGCAGCTCGACGCGATGATCGAGCGCGGCCACCCGCTCGACCTCGGCACGGCGGAGGCGGGCAACCCGATCGTCAGCGGCTGGTACGCCGACCCGGACATCGAGCTCTACGACGACCGCTACTGGGTCTACCCCACGACGTCGCGCGGGTACGACGAACAGACGTTCATGGATGCCTTCTCGTCCACCGACCTGGTGCACTGGACGAAGCACTCCAACATCCTCGACATCGCGGACGTCCCGTGGGCGCGACGCGCGCTGTGGGCGCCGGCGCCGGTCGAGCGCAACGGCAAGTACTACCTCTACTTCGCCGCCAACGACATCCAGAACAACAACCAGCTCGGGGGCATCGGGGTCGCGGTCGCAGACCGTCCCGAGGGGCCGTACAAGGACGCCCTGGGCAAGCCGCTGATCGGGCAGTTCCACAACGGGGCGCAGCCGATCGACCAGGACGTCTTCATCGACGACGACGGCCAGGCGTACATGTACTACGGCGGCCACAGCCACGCCAACGTCGTCAAGCTGAACCCGGACATGATCAGCCTCGGGACGTTCGCGGACGGGACGACCTTCAAGGAGATCACCCCGACCAACTACGTCGAGGGCTCGTTCATGTTCAAGCGCGGGGGCAAGTACTACCTGATGTGGTCCGAGGGCGGCTGGACCGGCCCGAACTACGCGGTGTCCTACGCCATCGCCGACTCCCCGACGGGCCCGTTCAACCGGCTCGGCCGGGTGCTGCAGCAGGACGCGGCGGTCGCCCGCGGGTCCGGCCACAACTCGGTCATCAACGTCCCGGGCACCGATATCTGGTACATCTTCTACCACCGCCGCCCGTTGACCGAGTCCGAGGGCAACTCGCGAGCGCTGTCGTACGACCGGATGTACTTCAACCCCGACGGCACGATCCGACCCGTGACGATGCTGGTCCAGGACGACTTCGAGGACCGGAACTCCGTGGGCTGGCGGACGTACGGCGGGCTCTGGTCGGCGGCCGACGGGACGTACGCCGCTCCCGCCACGGCAGGGACCATGGCGTTGCAGGAAACCAACTTCGGCAATCTGGAGTACGAGGCCGACGTCCGGCTCGGTGCCGGTGGCAGCGAGGCGGGCCTGGTCTTCCGGGTGGGCAACCGCCCTGGCGGCGCGAGCGGCTTCTCCGGCTACTACGCCGCCCTCACCCCCTCCGGCGTGAGCATCAGCAGCTGGCGCGGCGGCACGCGTACCCCGATCGCGTCCGCGCCGCTGACGGTCGCGGGCGACCGGTCGCACCGGGTGCGGGTCGAGGCGGTGGGCTCGTCGATCAAGGTGTACGTGGACGGCTCCGCCGCTCCCGTGCTGAGCGCGGTCGACACCTCGCACACCGTCGGCGCGAACGGGCTGCGTGCCGGCGGCGCGGGTGCCTGGTTCGACAACGTGAAGATCGAGCACCCCTAGCCGCCCGACGCCTCCGACACCACCCGGGCGCCAGGGCCGGCCTTCGGCCCTGGCGCCCGTCCGTGTCGAGCGAGGCGGCCCGAGGGGCACGTCGTACTGTTGCCGCGGTGCACGAAGAGGGGACGGCGATGCGGTACGTCGCGATCGGCGACAGCTTCACCGAAGGAGTGGGGGACGAGCGGCCCGACGGCTCGCCCCGCGGCTGGGCCGACCTCGTCGCGTCGGGGCTCGCCGCCGCAGCGGGCGGGCCCGTCTCCTACGCGAACCTCGCCGTCCGCGGCCGCCTGCTCGAGGCGATCGTGGGGGAGCAGCTCGACGCCGCCCTCTCCCTGTCCCCGGCACCTACCCTGATCTCGCTCAACGGCGGCGGCAACGACATGCTCCGGCCGAGCGCCGACATGGCGCGGCTCGCGCGCATGACCGGGCAGGCCGTGCGCCGGTGCGACGAGGCGGGCATCCCGCTCCTCCTGCTGGCGGGCGCGGACCCCTCCGCGCGGCTTCCGCTCGGGCGCGTGATGCACCGGCGTGGTGAGCAGCTGACGGCGGCCGTCGCCGAGCTCGCCACCCGGCACGGGCTCGTGTTCGCCGACGCCTGGCACGACCGCGAGGTCCGGCGCCCGGGCTACTGGTCTCCGGACCGGCTGCACCTGAACAGTGCGGGCCACGCCCGCGTGGCCGGCCTCGTCCTGTCGGCCCTCGGCCACGACGCCCCGGCCTCGGTGGTGCCGGCCGGCCCGGTGCAGCGGCGCCGGCTGCTCGAGGAGGCCCGCTACTACCGCGAGCACGTCGGCCCCTGGGTGGGCAGGCGGGTCAGAGGGCAGTCCTCGGGTGACCGGCGTACGCCGAAGCACTCCGACTGGGTCGTCGTCGAGCCCTGAGCCCGATGGCGCGGGCGGCGGTGCTGCGGCAGGATGCCTCCTGTGCCGGACTCCGGGGGCAGCCGAGAGCTCCGGGAAGCGCTGCGGGCGCGGGGCGACGCCGTCCGTGCCCAGCAGGACAGGGCGTACCTCAAGAGCGACATGGAGCACCTGGGCGTCCCGCTCCCGGCCATGCGCGCGCTGGTCAAGGCATACGTGAAGGCACACCCCGAGCTGAGCCACGACGAGCTGGTCACTCTCGCCCGGGAGCTCTGGAGGCCGCCGGTGCACGAGTTCCGCACGGTCGGCGCCCTGCTGCTCGAGGCCAGGGCCGAGGTGCTCTCCGCTGCTGACGCGGGGCTGGTCGAGGAGCTCGTCCGTCGCAGCGGCACCTGGGCGCTGGTGGACGTCCTGGCCGCGTCCGTGGCGGGCCGCGTGATGGTGCGGGACCGTGCCCTGGAGCCGAGCCTGCGGGCCTGGGGCGCCGACGAGGACATGTGGGTACGTCGGCTGGGGATCCTCGGCTTCCTCCGGGCCCTGCGCACGGACGCGTTCGCCGCGTGCTTCCCGGTGTTCGGGGAGGTCGTCGACCCCGTCCTGGAGGACCGGCGCTTCTTCGTGCGCAAGGCCATCGGCTGGGTGCTGCGCGAGGTGAGCAAGGACCATCCGGACGAGGTCTACGAGTGGGCGCTGGGGCGCCGGCCCCGCATGTCGGGTGTCACCGTGCGCGAGCTGGTCAAGCACTACGACGACGAGCGGCGCGGACGCCTCCTGCGCGGCGGCGTGGCCGGCTGACCTGGGGGCCGCAGGCGCGGGGCGCGGCGCTGAGCGCACAGCGTTGCCCGTCCGAGGGAGCCGCGCCGCCTCGGACGGGCAGCTCCCGCGGATGGCTCCCGACCCGCGCCGTGCGAACGCGACGAGGGAGGGGCCGCGGCCCCTCCCTCGCCACACGAACCGGAAGACGCGACCCCTGGATCAGCTTCTGCCGGAGGCGCGGTCCCCGTGAACGCCCCACATCCGGAAGTTACCGCTGTCGTAGAGCATGCCGAGCAGGTAGAGCATGCCGTCGTAGTAGCGCGCGCGGCCCGTCGGGACCGGGGTCTGCCAGAAGTCACGCACGAAGTCGAGGCGCGCCGGGTTGGTCGCGGTGATCGCCGAGGTGGAGTTCATGGCGACCAAGCCCTCCGCGTGCGGGGGCTCGTACGTGTTCTGCCCGCCCTTGAGCGGCGTGCCGTCGACCTGGTAGCGGCTGACGTAGGTGGAGACGCCCTGCTTGAGGAAGAAGCTCTCCAGGGTGTTCGAGTACTTCGTCTGCCACGGCTTCACGCCCCACCACGACGCGTCGAGGTTGACGTTGGCGATGACGCGCCAGGCGTCCTCCTGGAAGGTGATGCCGTACGCCTCGCTGTCGGCGGGAGACTCCCAGGGCGCGCGGCGCGGGGTGCCGTCGAAGTTCGCGTAGCTCGAGGCCAGGCCCGTGCTCGGGTTGTAGGCCTTCTGCAGCATCTGCTCGCCGGCCACGACGGCCTTGCCCCAGAGCTTGGCGTCCTCGGGGACCACCTTGGCGAAGACCCGGTAGAAGGCCGGGAGGACGTACGAGGCGTCGCTGAAGTCGTTGACGCCGGGCGGGGAGAACCGGGGCAGGTAGGTCGTGCGGTCGAACATGTCGACACCGCCGGTGTCGGACTGGTGCCACATGGCTCGCAGGATCTGCTTCGCCTCGGCCTCGTAGTCGTAGATGCCGTCGCCGTTGCCCCAGCGTCCCGCGGCGAAGGCGAGCGCCGCGGCGATCCACTCGTCGCCGTCGGGGGCGATGCCGGTGTCGATGACCGTGCCGTCGATGCGCGTGTGCCACGCGAAGAAGTGCTTCGTGGGCCCGCTCTGCAGCTGCATGTTGGTCTTGGCGAAGTTCCACAGCGAGTCGAACTCGTGCTTCTTGCCGAGCTGCAGCGCGATCATCATCGCGTAGCCGATGCCCTCGGTTCGCACGTCGTGGTTCGCGACGTCCGTCACGTAGGCCATGTCCGGGCTGACCTGGTAGTAGATCGACTGGCCGTCGAAGTAGTCGGGAGCGGTCCCGGGGTCACCGTGGAACAACTGGTCCCAGGCCGCCTCGATCTTCGTCTTCACGGCCTTGTGCGAGTAGCCGGCCTGATCGAAGAGGTTGACGTAGTGGCCGCCCTGAGCGTTCGCGTTGCGCCCCGAGCCGTGGCCCCGAGTGGACGCGGCCTGGGCCGTCGCGCCGCTCGCGAGAACGGCGACGGCCGTCATGGCGGTGATCCCTAGTCTGGCTGTCCTGCGCACACGACACCTTCCTGTGCCGACACCCGTCGGCCTGGCTGCGTGGGGCCCGGGGCACCGCGGCGGCACCCCGACAGGAAGGTAAGTTTAGGCAAACAACCAAGTCAAGCGTTGTTACCGATCCGAGTCCTGAGGCAACCGGGCAGGCATGTGCGGCGAGCGCGTACAGCAGGCCGCGCCGCGTGCCTCAGCGCGCGGCCAGCGCCGTCCTGACCAGCTGCCCGTCCGTGTAGGGCGCGAGCTCCTCCTGGACCTGCTGGCAGTGCAGGAGCAGGCGCGGCAGGAACGCGCGGGCCGTGTCCAGGGCTCCTGCCTGCGCCGCCGCGCTGAGAGCCGCGCACGAGCCCGCGACTGCGGACGCGCCCAGCCACTCGCTCGAGGTGCGCAGGGACTCGGCCGCGGCGAGGAGCGCGCGCGGCTCCTGCCGGCGCACCGACGCCTGGATCTTCAGTCGGCGGCCCGGGAGCTCCGCGAGGTAGGTCGAGACCACGTCCGCGACCGCGTCGGCCTCGCCGTCCAGCCGCTCGGCGATCCGGTGCAGGACCGGTGGCGCGGGCGCCGGCCGGACGGCCGCGTCGGAGGCCGTGGAGCCTGCTGTGGCCCGGGCGAGGGCGGCCGCGAGGGACTTGAGGTCGACCGGCTTGGTCAGCACCTCGTCCATCCCGGCGGCGAGGCACGCCTCGATGGACTCGTCCGTCACGTCTGCCGTGACACCCAGGACCGGCAGCCGCGGCCCGTCCGCGGTGGCCGCGCGGATCCGTCGCGTCGCCTCGCAGCCGTCGATGTCCGGCAGGTGGCGGTCCATGAGCACGACGTCGAAGCTCCCCTTCAGGGCCTCCTCCACGCCGGCCTCACCGGTCGCGACGGCGACGAGCTCGTGCCCCAGCCGGCTGAGCTGGCGCTGGGTCAGCAGCCGGTTGGTCGCGTTGTCCTCGACATAGAGGACCTGCAAAGCGCGAGTCGCAGTTCCCTCGACCGCACCGGAGCGGTCGCGGCTCCGCCCGCCGGCAGACGTGGCCGCGCCGACGGGGACGCAGACCGAGACCCGGGCCCGGTCGACGTCGAAGGAGGCGCCGAGCAGCTCTCCGAGCTGTCGGGCGAGCAGTAGCCCGACCGTCGTGGGCCCGGCGGGGGCGTCGCCGGCCCTGAGCAGCGTCGCCGCCCAGGCCGGCAGCCCCGGACCGGCGTCGGCGACCGTGAACCGGACCGCGCCCTCGACCGGCGTCACGTCGAGCGTGACCGGCTCCTCGCCGTGCACCGCCGCGTTGGCCAGCAGCTCGCCGAGCAGCTGGTGAAGGGCGGACGCGTCCGTCACGAGGGAGCCCGGCGCGGTGCCGGCGACGACCGCCCGGACGCGGGCCCCGGGCACCTCCGCGAGCTCGGCGACGACATCGGCGAGGTCCACCCGCTGGTCGTGGCGCGTCGCGTCACCGGCCGCCAGCCGTAGCAGCCAGGTCACCCGGCTGCTCGCGGACAGCAGCTCCTCCGCGCTGCTCACCAGCTGGTCGACCAGCCGGCGCTGGTCCGCGTCCACGTCGGAGGCCGCCAGCAGCTCGAGGAAGCCCAGGAGGCTGTGCAGGGGCGTGCGCACGGCGCTGCCCATCGTCTGCCCGAGCAGCCGGTTGAGCTGGGCGCTCCCCGGGGTCGCTGCGCTCATGGTGCCGGTACCTCCTGGTCGACGATGTCCAGCAACCGCTGCACGTCCAGCGGCTTCGGGAGAAAGTGCGTGGCGCCGGCCTCGAGCAGGCGGCGCTCGTTGCCGGACGACAGGTCCGCCGTGAGCACGGTGACGGGGGTCGCGCGGACGAGCTCGGAGGGGTCGGCGCGCAGCTCGGCCAGGACCTCGGCCCCGTGCAGGCTCGGCAGGTGCAGGTCCAGCAGCACCATCGCGGGCTCCAGCGCCCGCGCCGCGGCGAGCCCCTGCGCGCCGTCGCCGTTGACCACGAGCCGCAGGTGCGGCCTGCGCTCCAGGATCCGTCGTACGAGGCGGACGTTGGAGGGGTTGTCCTCGATGTAGAGCACGGTCTTGCGGGAGTCCGGTGCCGTCCCGTCCGGTGCCGGCACCGCCGCTCCCGCGCCGGTGACGGCCGGCAGGTCGCCCGCCCCGGCGTACGGCAGCTCGAACCAGAAGGTGCTCCCGCGGCCCGGCTCGCTCTCCACGCCGATCCGGCCGTCCATCGCCTCGACCAGCGTGCGGGTCAGCGACAGGCCGATGCCGGTGCCCTCGACGTCGGTGGCCTCCGCGCCCAGGCGCTCGAACGGCGTGAACACGTCGTCGAGGTGCTCGGACGCGATGCCCCGGCCGGTGTCCTCCACCGACACGTGCACCCGCGGGCGCGCGCCACCCGCCCCTGCCACCAGCTCGGCGCGGACCCGGACCCGGCCGGAGTCGACGTTGTACTTCACCGCATTGGACAGCAGGTTCACCAATGTCTGCTTCAGCCGTTGCCGGTCGGCCCGCACGGCGATGCCACCGGCCGTGCACTCGATGCGCACGTCCCGGCTGAGCGCGGCCGGGCGCACGAGGTCGACGCTCTCCTGCACCACCTCCTCCAGCACGACGGGCTCGAGGGAGAGCGACAGCCGGCCGGACTCGATGCGTACGACGTCCAGCACCTCGTTGATGAGGTTCAGCAGGTGCCGCCCGGCCTTCATGATCTGCTCGGTGTTCTCCTGGTCCTCCGCGGCCAGGTCCCCGAGCTCGAGCAGCTGGCCGAACCCGAGGATCGCGTTCAGCGGCGTCCGCAGCTCGTGCGACATCCGGGAGAGGAACTCGCTCTTCGCCGAGCTGGCCTGCTCGGCCGCGGCACGGGCCTGCTCGGCCTCGTCCCGCGCCCGCTCGGCCTCGTCCCGCGCCAGCTCGGCGGCCTCTGCCGAGAGCCGCACGTCCTCCAGCAGCCGGGCGTTCTCCAGCGCGATGCCGACGTGGGTCGCCGCGGTCTCGAGCAGGCGCCCGTCGCTGTCGCCGAACGTCGAGTAGTCCCCGAGCCGGTTGCCGACCAGCAGGTGCCCGTGCACGCCGGGAAGGACCGCGACGACGCAGTCGCGCAGGCCCCGTGCGGCCAGGTGCGCCCGGTCGTGCTCCCCGCGCTGGGTCCCGCGGGCTGCGACGTGGAAGGCGTGCGCGTCGGTCGTTGACGTCCAGATCGCGCAGGCGCGGTCGACGCTGAAGGTGCCGTCCCCGCGCAGGGCCAGCCGCTCGGCGCCGCCGTCGGGCCCGGGCAGAACGATCTCCGCGTACTCGGCCTCGACGAGCTCGCGCGCCTCGAGCAGGACGGTCTCCAGCGCCCGGTCGCCGCTCGCGCCGACGTACACCGAGCGGGTGAAGTGGTTGAGCCGCTCCATGCTGCGATGGCGGTTGCGCAGCCCGGAGTACGCCCGGTAGACGAGGACCAGGGCCGCGCTGACGGCCACGATGGGCAGCACCGTGGCGCTGTCGTGCCAGTAGGCCCCGAGCATGACGACGGCGGCCGTCGCATTGCCGGCCGCCGCGGTGAGGCTGACCGTGAGGCCACGGTCGAACGCCGCGAGCTCGAGCGCTCCGACGTGCAGCGAGATGGCGAGTGTCAACGTCACGCTGCTGAGGAGGCAGACCGCGAGCGTCACGGCGAGCGCGGTGCCCCACAGGGGGAGCACCTCCTCGGTGCCGTGCGGGCGGAGCGCGGCGAAGGCCAGCACGCCGACGGCTGTCTCGAACGCGGCCTGCACGCTGTTGAAGGCGACCTTGCTGCCTCGCTGCCGCTGCGTGAGGACCACCGCGGCCACCATGGAGAGCGTCCGCGCCGTCACGAGCAGCATCGGCGAGCAGAGAGCCAGGCCGACGACGAGCGGCACCTCGGTGAAGGTCACCGAGATGGCGTTCTTCCGCATCCCGAAGTGCACGGGCATGCTCTCGGTGCAGAAGAACGCGACGGCGAGCAGCAGCGCGAGCGCCCAGGTCGCCTCCGCCGCCGGCATCGCCGGGAGCAGGCCCGCCGTCAGCAGGGCCAGGCCGGCGCTGAGGCCGTAGACGCGCAGGTCGCCGGGGGACACACGTCGTCGGTGCCGGTCCCCGTGCTCCGCGCACCGCACGGGCGCCGAGCAGTGCTCCGCCGGGGTCGTGCCCCGGGGCGCGGTGGAGGTGTCCGTCGGCACGGGCGGCATATCGCCCGGAAGAGGGCACCGATTAGCGAACGAGCCGGGCGGCACCCGTCCGGGCCAACGTCCTCACCGGGACGTGGCCCCTCCCGCCGGACGGAGGGAGGCTACGGCTGGAACCGGTAGCCCATCCCGGGCTCGGTGAGCAGGTGCCGCGGCCGGTCCGTGTCCGGCTCGAGCTTGCGCCGCAGCTGGGCCATGTACTGGCGCAGGTAGTTCGTCTCGTCGTTGTACGCCGAGCCCCACACCTCGTGCAGCAGCTGGCGCTGCGACACCAGCCGGCCGGGGTGGCGCAGCAGCGCCTGCAGCAGCCCCCACTCGGTGGGGGTGAGGCGTACCTGCCGGTCCTCCTCCGGGCCGTCGCCGTCGCGGATCACCCGGCGGGCGGCGAGATCGACCGTCATCGTCCCGATGCGCACGACCGCGCTGTCGTCGCCCGGTGCCGCCCGTCGCGCCACCGCCCGGGCGCGCGCCAGCAGCTCCTCGATGTCGAAGGGCTTGGTCACGTAGTCGTCGGCCCCCGCGTCCAGGGCCTCGACCTTGTCCAGGGAGTCGGCCCTGCCGGACAGCACCAGGATCGGCACGGTGCTCCAGCCGCGCAGCCCGCGGATCACCTCGACGCCGTCCATGTCCGGCAGGCCGAGGTCGAGGATGACGAGGTCGGGTCGGGCGCGTGCCGCGACCGCCAGCGCCTCGGCCCCGGTGGCGGCGGTCTCCACCTCGTACGCCCGCGCCCGCAGGTTGATGCGCAGCGCGCGCAGGATCTGCGGCTCGTCGTCCACGACCAGGGCCCGGGTCACGGCCGACAGCCTCACACGGCCGCCGGCCGGTCGCGGCGAGAGGTCGTCAGTGCCTCGTCAAGGTGCGCCGCGGCGGCGTCAGGAACGCGTCAAGAGGCGGCTCCGGGGCTGCGGCCGGAGGTTCTCTGGGCCGTGCCCACCGTGGGCACCGCGGGCCGTGACCCGGCCGCGCGGAGTTGATGCGGCTGCTCGGGAGCTCTGATATGGCCGATCTGGTCTTCGTCCTCGTCACCGTGGCGTTCTTCGTCGCGTGCGGTGTCATCGTCCGCGGGGTTGAGCGGCTGTGAGCGCCGAGAACGTCATCGGCCTGATCGTCGCGGTCGGCCTCATCGGCTACCTGGTCGTGGCGCTGCTCTTCCCCGAGAGGCTCTGACGTGAACGGAACGACGTCGTTCGTCCTCTCGGTCGCCGGGCTGGTCGCGGCGCTCGCGCTGGCCCACCGGCCGCTCGGGGACCACATGGCCCGGGTGTACGCCGCTCCTCGCCACCTGCGGGCGGAGCGGGTCGTCTACAAGCTGGTCGGGGTGGACCCGGAGGCCGACCAGCGCTGGCCGGTGTACCTGCGCTCGGTCCTCGCCTTCTCCGTGGTCAGCGTCCTCGCCCTGTACGCCCTGCAGCGCGTCCAGGATCACCTGCCGCTCTCGCTCGGCTTCGCCGGGGTCGAGCCCGACCAGGCGTTCAACACGGCCGCGTCGTTCGTCTCGAACACGAACTGGCAGTCCTACTCCGGCGAGGCGGCGATGGGCCACCTCACCCAGGTGGGCGGCCTGGCGGTCCAGAACTTCGTCTCGGCCGCGGTCGGCATGTCCGTCGCGGTGGCGCTGGTCCGCGGGTTCGCGCGCTCGCGCACCGAGCGGCTCGGCAACTTCTGGGTGGACCTGACCCGCACCTGCATCCGGGTCCTCCTTCCGCTCTCGTTCGTCGCGGCGGTGGCTCTCGTCGCCTGCGGCGTCATCCAGAACGTCCACGGCTTCACCGACGTGCAGACTCTCGCGGGCGGCTCGCAGTCGATCCCGGGCGGCCCCGTCGCATCGCAGGAGGCCATCAAGGAGCTCGGCACGAACGGCGGCGGGTTCTTCAACGCGAACTCGGCCCACCCGTTCGAGGGGCCGACGGCCTTCGCCTCGTGGTTCCAGGTCTTCCTGATCCTGCTGATCCCGTTCAGCATGCCGCGCACCTTCGGAAAGCTCGTCGGCGACGTACGCCAGGGCTACGCCATCGTCGCCACGATGGGCCTCATCTGGGCCGCCTCGCTGGTCGCGATGTACGTCGTGGAGTCCGCGCACCCCGGCACGGTCCCGCAGGCGGTCGGGGCTTCCTCGGAGGGGAAGGAGACCCGCTTCGGCGTCGGGCTGTCGTCGCTGTTCGCCACGTCGACGACGATGACCTCGACGGGTGCGGTCAACTCGTTCCACGACTCCTTCACCTCGTTGGGCGGCGGGCTGACCCTGCTCAACATGCAGCTGGGGGAGGTGACGCCCGGCGGCGTCGGCGGCGGCCTCTACGGGATGCTGGTCCTCGCGGTCGTCGCGGTCTTCCTCGCCGGCCTGATGGTGGGGCGTACGCCGGAGTACCTCGGCAAGAAGCTCGCCCCGAGGGAGATGAAGCTGGCTTCGCTCTACATCCTCGTCATGCCGGCGACCGTGCTGTCGCTCACGGCGGTCGCGGTCGCTCTCGACGGGCCGCGCTCCTCGATGCTCAACACCGGGGCGCACGGCTTCTCCGAGGTGCTCTACGCGTTCACGTCGGCGGCGAACAACAACGGCAGCGCCTTCGCCGGCATCAGCGTCAACACCGGCTTCTACAACACGACGCTCGGGCTCGCGATGCTCATCGGCCGGTTCGTGCCCATCATCCTCGTGCTGGCGCTGGCCGGGTCGTTGGCGAAGCAGGCACCGGTGCCGGCCACCGGCGGGACGCTCCCGACCCACCGCGGCCTCTTCGTCGGGCTGCTGAGCGGCGTCGTCCTCATCGTCGCGGGGCTGACCTTCCTGCCGGCGCTCGCGCTCGGGCCGCTCGCGGAGGGGCTGTGACCGGACGACCCGCTCCGGGCGGTCTCGTGGAAGGCCGTGCTCGCCACAGCGAGCGCAGGTCTCCACAGCTCACCGCTGGCGGGGCCGCCCGACCATCCTCGAACTCCGGAAAGGAACTGCTGTCATGACGCCGGTCGCCGCGCGCGAGGCTTCGAGCGAGGGCCACACCGGGGGCGGGGGCACGCACCAGCCGGAGCGCCGGGTGAGCGGCGGCCTGCTCGATCCCCAGCAGCTGCTCCGCTCGGTGCCGGACGCGGTCCGCAAGCTCGACCCGCGCCAGCTGGTGCACAACCCCGTGATGCTCGTCGTGGAGGCCGGCTCGGTGCTCGCGACGGTCCTGGCCGTGACCGACCCGAGCGTCTTCGCCTGGGCGATCGTGGTCTGGCTCTGGCTGACGGTGATCTTCGCGAACCTCGCCGAGGCGACCGCGGAGGGCCGGGGGAAGGCGCAGGCGGCCACCCTGCGGGAGGCCCGCACCACCACGACCGCGCGGAGGCTGGGCCGCGGGGGCGCCGAGGAGCACGTCCCCGCGACGGAGCTGCGGCTCGGCGACGTCGTCGTGGTCGAGGCGGGCGAGGTCATCCCCGGTGACGGCGACGTGATCGAGGGCGTCGCCAGCGTCGACGAGTCGGCGATCACCGGCGAGTCCGCCCCGGTGATTCGCGAGTCCGGCGGCGACCGCTCGGCCGTGACCGGCGGCACGCGGGTGCTCTCCGACCGGGTCCTCGTCCGCATCACGAGCAAGCCCGGCGAGACCTTCATCGACCGGATGATCGCGCTGGTCGAGGGCGCCTCGCGGCAGAAGACCCCCAACGAGATCGCCCTCGACATCCTGCTCTCGAGCCTGACCATCATCTTTCTGCTGGTGGTCGTGACGTTGCAGCCGTTCGCCGTCTACTCCGGCGCCGAGCAGTCGCTCGTCACGCTCGTCGCGCTGCTCGTCTGCCTCATCCCGACCACGATCGGCGCCCTGCTGTCCGCCATCGGCATCGCCGGCATGGACCGGCTCGTGCAACGCAACGTCCTGGCCATGTCCGGCCGCGCCGTGGAGGCGTCCGGGGACGTCGACACCCTGCTGCTGGACAAGACGGGGACGATCACCTTCGGCAACCGGCAGGCGACCGAGCTCCTCCCGGTGCCGCGGGTGCCGGTCGCCGAGCTGGCCGAGGCCGCGCAGCTGTCCAGCCTGTCCGACGAGACGCCCGAGGGCCGGTCCATCGTGACCCTCGCCCGACGGTTCGGGCTGCCCGGCGAGGGCGATGCGGAGCTCGCCGGGGCCGAGTTCGTCCCCTTCACGGCGCAGACCAGGATGTCCGGCGTCGACCTGCCGGGGAACGCCGGCCGTCCCGAGCGGCTCGTCCGCAAGGGTGCCTCCTCGGCCGTCGGGGCCTGGGTGCGAGAGCAGGGCGGCACGATCCCGCCGGACGTCGAGGCCCAGGTGGACCGGGTGTCGGAGGCCGGGGGCACCCCGCTCGTCGTCGCCGAGTCCGTGGACGGGCGGGCGCGCGCCCTCGGCGTGATCGCGCTGAGCGACGTGGTCAAGCCGGGCATGCGCGAGCGCTTCGACCAGCTGCGCGCCATGGGCATCCGCACGGTCATGGTCACCGGGGACAACCCGCTCACTGCACGGGCGATCGCCGCCGAGGCGGGCGTCGACGACTTCCTCGCGGAGGCCACCCCCGAGGACAAGATGGCGCTCATCCGGCGCGAGCAGGCCGGCGGGCGGCTGGTCGCGATGACCGGGGACGGCACCAACGACGCCCCGGCGCTCGCACAGGCCGACGTCGGCGTCGCCATGAACACGGGGACGTCGGCCGCCAAGGAGGCCGGCAACATGGTCGACCTCGACTCGGACCCGACGAAGCTCATCGACATCGTCGAGATCGGCAAGCAGCTGCTCATCACCCGCGGCGCGCTCACCACGTTCTCGCTGGCCAACGACCTCGCGAAGTACTTCGCGATCCTGCCGGCGATGTTCGTCGCGGCCTTCCCCGGCCTGGACGCGCTCAACATCATGCGGCTGCACAGCCCTGAGTCCGCCATCACGTCCGCGGTCGTCTTCAACGCCCTCGTCATCGTCGCGCTGATCCCGCTCGCGCTGCGCGGCGTGCGCTACGTGCCGTCCTCCGCGTCGGCCCTGCTGCGCCGCAACCTGCTGGTCTACGGCCTGGGCGGCGTCGTCACGCCGTTCGTCGGCATCAAGCTCCTCGACCTCGTCATCTCCCAGCTTCCCGGGATGTCCTGACCATGAGCACCTCCACGATCGACCGCCCTTCCCCCTTGCCCGAGAACGCTGCCCTGCCCTCGAGCCGCCCCCCGCTGACCCGGCAGATCGTGGCCGCGGTCCGCGCCCTCCTCGTCATGACCGTCGTGCTCGGCGTGGCGTACCCGCTCGCCGTGACCGGGGTGGCCCAGGTGGCGCTCGGCGACAGGGCCGACGGCTCCCTCGTCGAGGCCGACGGCCGTGTCGTCGGCTCCCGCCTGCTGGGCCAGGCGTTCTCGGACGCCGACGGAAACGCCCTGCCCGAGTGGTTCCAGCCGCGCCCCTCCGCCGCCGGCGACGGGTACGACCCGAGGGCCAGCTCGGCGTCGAACCTCGGGCCGGAGAGCCGGGACCTGCTCGCCCTCGTGGAGGAGCGGCGGGCGGCGGCCGCGACGGCGGACGGGGTCGACCCGGCCCAGGTGCCGCCGGACGCGCTCACGGCGAGCGGGTCCGGCCTGGACCCGCACATCTCCCCGGAGTACGCCCGCCAGCAGGTGGCGCGGGTGGCCCGCGAGCGCGGCCTCGACCTCGAGCAGGTGCGCCGGCTCGTCGAGCAGCACGTGCAGGGGCGCGAGGCCGGCTTCCTCGGGGAGCCGCGCGTCAACGTGCTCGAGCTGAACATCGCGCTCGCGGAGCTGGGCTCCTGAGCATGGGACGGCCGTCGGCCGGCCGCGGGCACGCACAATGAGTGGCGTGACCCGCGGCCGGCTGCGCATCTACCTGGGTGCCGCACCCGGCGTCGGCAAGACGTACGCCATGCTCGGCGAGGCGCGCCGACGGGCCGAGCGCGGGACCTCCGTCGTGGTGGGGTTCGTGGAGGACCACGGCCGGCCCCAGACCGCGGCGATGGTCGACGGCCTCGACGTCGTGCCACGCCGCCGGGTGCCCTACCGCGGCG
The DNA here is from genome assembly GCF_011250645.1 of Motilibacter aurantiacus. Classification (NCBI taxonomy): domain Bacteria; kingdom Bacillati; phylum Actinomycetota; class Actinomycetes; order Motilibacterales; family Motilibacteraceae; genus Motilibacter; species Motilibacter aurantiacus. The sequence goes on along the minus strand of NZ_JAANNO010000001.1, from coordinate 870,274 downwards.
GTGAGTTCGAGGAGATGGACGTCGACGCCGTCCTCGCCCGACGGCCACAGGTCGCCGTGGTGGACGAGCTCGCGCACACCAACATCCCGGGATCGCGCAACGACAAGCGCTGGCAGGACGTCGAGCTGCTGCTGGATGCAGGAATCGACGTGCTGTCGACGCTGAACGTCCAGCACCTGGAGTCGCTCAACGACGTCGTCGAGAAGATCACCGGCGTCGCGCAGCGGGAGACCGTCCCCGACGAGGTGGCCCGCCGCGCCGAGCAGGTGCAGCTCGTCGACTCGACCCCGGAGGCGCTGCGGCGCCGGATGGCGCACGGCAACATCTACCCGGCCGAGCGCGTCGACGCGGCCCTCTCGAACTACTTCAGGCCGAGCAACCTGACCGCTCTCCGCGAGCTGGCCCTGCTCTGGCTCGCCGAGAAGGTCGACGAGGGGCTGCAGAAGCTCCGGGCGGACCTCGGCGTCTCGGAGACGTGGGAGACGCGCGAGCGCGTGGTCGTGGCGCTCAGCGGCGGCCCGGAGGGGGAGACGTTGCTGCGGCGGGCCGCCCGCATCGCGGACCGGTCGAGCGGCGCGGACCTGCGGGCGGTCTACGTGGCCCGGTCCGACGGGCTCACCGGGGCCTCGCCGGCGGCCCTCGCCAAGCAGCGGCGGCTCGTCGAGGACCTGGGCGGGACGTACTCGGTGGTCGTCGGCGACGACGTGCCGCGCGCGCTGCTGCAGTTCGCGCGCGGCGAGAACGCGACCCAGCTCGTCCTCGGCGTCAGCCGGCACTCGCGGCTGGCCCATCTCTTGCGCGGGCCCGGCACGACGGCGGCCGTCACGAGGATGTCCGGCGACATCGACGTCCACATCGTGACGCACGAGCACGCCGCCGGCAGCTGGCGGCTGCCGATGCCCACGACGGGCGTCGACGTACGCCGACGGTGGTGGGGCCTGCTGCTGTCGGTGCTGCTGCCGGGCCTGCTGACCCCCGCTCTGCTCGTCACGGACGACGCGTTGAACCTCACCAGCGACGTTCTGCTCTACCTCCTGGCCGTGGTCACGGTGGCGCTGGTGGGCGGCGCGATCCCGGCCGCCGTCGCGGCCGTGCTGTCCACGGTGCTGCTCAACTGGTTCTTCACCCCGCCCGTCCGGACCTTCACCATCGCCGAGCGCAACAACCTGCTCGCCCTGGTCGTGTTCCTGGCGGTGGGGGCGATGGTGAGCACGATCGTGGACCTGGCCGCGCGCCGCCGCAGCCAGGCGGCCCGGGCGACCGCGGAGGCGACGACGCTGTCGGCGGTCGCCGGGAGCGTGCTCCGCGGGGAGACCGCCCTGGCCGCGCTCCTGGACCGCCTGCGCGAGACCTTCGGCATGACCTCGGTCAGCCTGCTCGAGCGCCGGGACGACACGGGGCGGTGGGCCGTGGCCGGCTCCAGCGGCCCGCTGGCCTGCCGCGCCCCCGGCGAGGCCGACGTGGAGGTGCCCGTGGGGGAGCGGCTCACCCTGGCCCTGCGCGGCCGGCCGCTGCCGAGCGAGGACCGGCGGGTGCTGGGCGCGTTCGCGGCCCAGGCGGCGGCTGCGCTCGAGCACCAGCGGCTGGCGCAGGCCGCTGCCGCAGGAGAGGGCATGGCCCGCGCGGACCGGGTGCGCTCGGCGCTGCTGCGCGCGGTGAGCCACGACCTGCGCACGCCGCTCGCCTCGGCGAAGGCGGCGGTCGCGAGCCTGCGCTCGCACGAGGTCGAGTGGAGCCCGGAGGACGAGGCCGAGCTCCTCGAGACCGCGGACGAGTCGCTCGACCGGCTCACCCGGCTCGTGGAGAACCTGCTCGACCTCAGCCGGCTCGAGGCCGGCGCGCTGAGCGTGTTCCTCCGCGACGTGCCGCTCGACGAGGTGATCCCGCTCGCGCTCGACACGCTCGGGCCGGCCGGGCTGGACGTCACCAGCGACGTACCGGAGACGCTGCCCGCCGTCCGGGCCGACCCCGCCCTGCTCGAGCGAGTCGTCGCCAACCTCGTCTCGAACGCGCTGCGCTACTCCCCGCCCGGCAAGCCGCCGCACCTGGCCGCCAGCACGCTCGGTGACTCGGTGGAGCTGCGCGTCGTCGACCGCGGCCCCGGCATCCCGGAGCAGGACCGCGAGCGCGCATTCGTGCCGTTCCAGCGCCTCGGCGACACCGACAACGCGACCGGGGTCGGGCTGGGGCTCGCCCTGTCGCGCGGGCTCGCCGAGGCCATGGGTGGCACCCTCGTCCCCGACGACACCCCCGGGGGCGGACTGACGATGACGCTGACCCTGCCCGCGGCCAGCCCCTCCGGACGCCGCGAAGGAACCCGCGAATGAGCACGGCCACTGCTCCCGTATCCCCGCCTGCCCCGGAGCGGCCGGGCTTGCGCGCCTGGCTCCTCGAGGGCCTGTCGGACCGCGCCACCAAGATCCAGGGGCCGCACGGGCGGACGACCGGCGAGGAGCACCGCAAGCCCTGGTGGCGCGTCATGTGCCTCACCGGCGTCGACTACTTCTCCACGCTCGGCTACCAGCCGGCCATCGCTGCGCTCGCGGCCGGGGCCGTCGCGCCCATCGCCACCCTCGTCCTCGTCGCGCTCACCCTGCTCGGGGCGCTGCCCGTCTACCGCAGGGTCGCGCGCGAGAGCCCGAAGGGCGAGGGGTCGATCGCGATGCTGGAACGGGTTCTGCCGTGGTGGGCCGGCAAGCTCTTCGTGCTCGTCCTGCTGGGCTTCGCCGCGACCGACTTCCTCATCACGATCACGCTCTCGGCCGCCGACGCGTCCGCACACGCGATCGAGAACCCGTACGCCCCGTCCTGGGTCGACGGCCACGAGGTGCTGCTGACCATGGGGCTGCTCGCGCTGCTGGGCGCGGTCTTCCTGCGTGGCTTCACCGAGGCGATCGGCATCGCCGTGGTCCTGGTCGGCGTCTACCTCACGCTCAACGCGGTGGTCGTGGCCGTCGCGCTGGCCGAGGTCGCCGCGCACCCGCACGTCGTCGGCGACTGGCAGGACCTGCTCGTCGCCGAGCACCCCCACTGGCTCGGCGTCCTCGGCATGGCGCTCATCGTGTTCCCCAAGCTGGCCCTCGGGCTGTCCGGCTTCGAGACCGGCGTCGCGGTCATGCCGCAGGTCAAGGGCGGCCCGGACGACACCGAGGACCGGCCACTGGGACGCATCGCCGGCACCCACAAGCTGCTCACCACGGCCGCGCTCATCATGAGCGTCTTCCTGGTGCTGTCGAGCTTCACGACCACGCTGCTCATCCCGGCGGAGGAGTTCGGGGAAGGGGGCGAGGCGAACGGCCGCGCCCTCGCGTACCTCGCCCACGAGCACCTCGGCAACGCCTTCGGCACGGTCTACGACATCAGCACCATCGCCATCCTCTGGTTCGCCGGGGCGTCGGCGATGGCGGGGCTGCTCAACCTCGTGCCGCGCTACCTGCCGCGCTACGGCATGGCCCCGCGCTGGGCCCGGGCCGTCCGACCGCTGGTGCTCGTGTTCACGGCTGTCGCGTTCTTCGTGACGTGGTACTTCGAGGCGGACGTCGACGCCCAGGGAGGGGCGTACGCGACCGGCGTCCTCGTGCTCATCACGTCCGCCTCCGTCGCCGTGACCCTGTCGGCCCGGCGCAAGCGGCAGCGCCGGCTCACCGTCTTCTTCGGCTCCGTCGCGGCCGTCTTCGTCTACACGACCGCTACCAACGTGGTGGAACGACCGGACGGCGTGCGCATCGGCGCCTGCTTCATCGTCGCGATCCTCGCGGTGTCGATCGCCTCGCGCACGCGACGCGCCTTCGAGCTGCGCGCGGCGAGCGTACGGTTCGACCCGGCGGCCGTGCAGTACCTCCGGGAGGCGGCGAAGTCCGGGACGCTGCGCATCGTCGCCAACGAGCCGGGCGCGCGCGATGCGAAGGAGTACCGCGAGAAGGCCCGGGAGGTCCGGCTCGACAACGACCTGCCCGCGTGGGCGCCGCTGGTCTTCCTCGAGGTGACGGTCACCGACGCCTCGGACTTCGAGACCGACCTCGTCGTCAAGGGCGAAGAGCGCTTCGGGTACCGGATCCTCCGCGTCGCCAGCTCGGTCATCCCGAACACCATCGCCGAGCTCCTGCTCGAGATGCGCGGCCTGACCGGCGCCATCCCGCACGTCTACTTCACCTGGACCGAGGGGAGCCCCTTCCGCAACCTGCTCCGCTTCCTCTTCGTCGGGGCCGGGGAGGTGGCGCCGGTGACGCGCGAGGTGCTCCGCGAAGCCGAGCCCGACGTCGGGCGCCGGCCGCGGGTTCACGTCAGTTGAGACGAGAGGAGGGCCGGCAGGTGACCGAGCAGCAGGACGGCACGGGAGCCCGGGGCTCCGGCAGCCGCGGGCGGGGCGGCGCCGACGCCGTGGTCGGCGACTGCGCGGTCTACGAGCAGGGCCGGCGACGCGGCGAGCGGATCCCCCTCGTCGACGCGGGGCAGGCGGCGCGCGGGACCGACGGTTTCCTGTGGATCGGCATGCAGCAGCCGTCCGAGCAGGACATCGCCGAAGCCGCGGCCGAGTTCGGGCTGCCCGCCCTGGCGGTGGACGACGCGGTCAACGCGCACCAGCGGCCGAAGCTGGAGGTGTACGGCGAGGTCCTGTTCGCCGTGCTCAAGCCCGTCCGGTACGTGGACCACGACGAGGTCGTGGACGTCGCGGAGCTCGCGGTGTTCCTCGGGGAGTCCTTCGTGGTCACCGTGCGGCACGGCGAGTCCGACGTCCTGCACCGCGTGCGGCTCGAGCTCGACGCAGGCCTGGACGAGCCGCTCGACGGGTTCGGCGCCGCAGCGGTGCTCTACCGCGCTGCGGACCTGATCGTCGACGGCTACGAGGAGGCCGTCGAGCGGATCAACGCTGACATCGACGAGATCGAGGCGCTCGTGTTCGGCCCCGGCGGGGACGACCACTCCGAGCGCATCTACAAGCTCAAGAGCGAGGTCGCCGAGTTCCGCCGCGCGGTCCTGCCGCTGGCGCGCCCGCTGGAGCGGCTGATGACCGGGGCGCTCCCCCACGTCCCGACGGCGGCGCGCGCGTACTTCCGGGACGTGCACGACCACCTGCTGCGCGCGGCGGAGCAGGTCGAGGGGTTCGAGCGGCAGCTGACCGACGTGCTGCAGGCGAACGCCGCCCGCGTCACCACCGCGCACAGCGCCATCGCGCTGCGGCAGAACGCGGACATGCGGCGGATCTCCGCCTGGGCCGCCATCGCCCTCGTGCCCACGGCCATCGCCGGGGTCTACGGGATGAACTTCGAGAACATGCCCGAGACCCGCTGGCAGTACGGCTACTTCGTGGTCCTCGGCGTCATCGTCACGACCTGCGTCGTGCTGCACCGGCTCTTCCGCCGCAACGGCTGGCTCTAGCCCGCGCCGGCCTCCGCCCGGGTTCGTGTGGAGCGCTGACCGTGCCGGCACGCGGCCGGCACTCCACGGTCCTCGCGTTTCAGCGCTCCTGCCGGCGGCGTCGACCCACCGCGCAGAGCCCGGCACCGGCTGCGAGCAGGACGATCGCGGCACTTGCGAGCGTGCGCACGTCGGCACCCGTCCTCGCCAGTCGAGCAGGGGCGCTCTGCGCCACCGTCATGGCCGCCGGCGGAACGCTCACGCGCAGGACCGCCACCGAGGGCTCGCCGTCCGGGCCGACGAGGGCGTACGTGAGGCTGTCGTCGCCGGAGAACCCGCGCTCGGCGGTGTAGCGGACCCGGCCGTCGCTCAGGACCTCGGCGGACCCGTGGTCGGGCTCCTTGGCGACGACGACGGGATAGGAGACGTCGTGCAGCGCGTCGTTGGCGAGCACCGTGGCGGTCCCGGTGCGCTCTCCCGCGGGGAGCGTGAGGCGGTCCGGCCGTGCCGTCGGGGCCGCAGCCGGCAGCGCGGCGGTGCCCGCGGGTGCGAGCGACCGGGGCCGGGAAGCGGCCGCGGGGCGTGCCGCTCCCTCCCCGCCGGCGGGAGTCGCGACCGGGGCCGGCTCCAGGTGGCTGGGGGAGGCTGCCGGGGACGTGGGGGCCGTCGGCGACGTGAAGAACGGGGGAGCCGGGACGGGGGCCGCGGTGGCCGCAAGCGGCGTCGGCAGGGCGCGAGCGGGCAGGGCGGGAGCGGGCAGGGCGGGAACGGGCAGGGCGGGAGCGGGCACGGCGGGCGTCGGCGGGGCGGCAGTCGCCGGTGAGGTCGCCGCCGCCGGGGCGGGGGGAAGGGCCGCCGGCGTGGCGGCCACCACCGGCGGGACGGCCCCCGCGCCGGGAGCAGCCGGGGGTGGCGCGGGGGCCCCGGGCTCGGACGCGAGGTCGGTCAGTGCGAGCGCCGTGCCGGTGGCGACGGGCAGCCCCTGGGCGTCCGTGACGAGGGAGCTGCCGTCCGCAGAAGCGGTGCCGCTGAGCACGCGCCCGTCGGCCGTGACCGCGAGCCCGGAGGAGGCGGCCGTAGCGGCCCCCGGCGCGGCGGCGTACGCCGCGACGGTCGCGCCGGGCGGGAGGGCGAAGAGCCCTGCGTCGGTGAGGACGTAGGCCGTGCCGTCGGGGGCGTACGCGAGGTCGGCGCGGGCGCCGGAGGGAAGGCCGGCCACGGGGGAGCGGGAGAGCTCGGCCCCGGTCGTCGGGTCGATCTCGACGAGCGAGTCGCCGGCGATGCCGTGCAGCCGGCCGTCGGGGGCGAACGCGAGCCCGGTGAGGGGGACGTCGAGCGTCGCAGGCAGGACGGCCGGCAACTGGGCGGCCGGGTCGTACGCCGCCACCGCGAAGCGGCCGTCCGGGCCGGGGGTGGCGGAGACGACGTACAGCAGGCCCGTCCCCGGCTGCCGGGCGGCGGCATCGGTGGCGAAGGGAAGCGCGCCGGGCAGCGGGACCAGTGCGCCCCCGGGCTCGTCGACGGCGTAGACCTGGGAGGCCGCGACCGCGTAGACGGTGCCGTCCGGCAGGGCGGAGGCCGGGGCCGCGGCCAGCGCCGACAGCACGAGCCCGCCGGCGGCGGCGAGCCCGGACACGGCGGCTGCGCTCGCGAACGGGCGGGCCGGGGCGCAGGAGACCGCCCGGGCGAACGGGCGCAGCGGGGTGCGGGGCCGGGAGTGCTTTCCCATGGGCGAGGCGCTCCTCGTGCTCGGCGCGGCGGACGTCCCCCTGCCTTCGGCAGGGGACGGGCCGTGCTGAAGCGCGCCGCCGCCCGCCGTCAGCAGCCGGGGGTGGGCGCGGGCGACGGGGCGAGCGCCGCGGCGGCAGCACCGGGAGCGCGCAGCCGCGAGTAGGAGCTGCCGAGCACCAGGTCCACGGTCGTGCCTCGGCGCCTGTCCGTCACCAGCTCGGCCCCCGGGACCTGCGCCGCGACCGTCCGCGCACCGGCGGCCCCCTGCGGGCCGGAGCGCACCTGGGCGGTCGCGCGCAGCGGCCGGCCCACGGGGTCGTTGCCCACCTCGGCCACCCGGAAGCCGCGCGCCTGCAGCCGGCTGCTGACCGTGGCGGCGAGCCCGGCCTTCGTCGTCGCGTTGTAGACGTTCACGGTGACCTGGCGCGGCGCCGGCGGGGTGGGCTGCGGGCTCGCGGCCGGCGACGGCCTGCCGGGCGCGCACGTGCTGGACGCGACGGGGGCCGAGCCGGCCGCCGGGCTGCCGTCCTCGCGGCCCTGCCAGCGGTCGTACGCCCACCAGCCGCCGTAGCCCGCACCGGCCAGCAGCGCGAGCGCCAGGACGGCGGCCAGCAGGCCTCGCGCCCGGCTGCGGCGGCGCCCGTGGGAGCGGCCGAGCCGGGAGGGGTCGAAGCCGCGCGGGGTGAGCATGCTCACGGCGTCGCCTCCGGCTCGAGCTCGAGGACCCGGGCGTGCAGCACGTTGCGCTGCTGCAGCGCGGCCCGCAGTGCGCGGTGCAGCCCGTCCTCGAGGTAGAGCTCCCCGCGCCACGCCACGACGTGGGCGAACAGGTCGCCGTAGAAGGTCGAGTCCTCGGCCAGGAGCGCCGCAAGGTCGAGCGTGCGCTTCGTCGTCACCAGCTGGTCGAGCCGCACCTGGCGCGGCGGCACCCTGGCCCAGTCGCGCTGCGAGGTGGCGTGCTCCGGGTACGGCCTGCCGTCGCCCACCGCCTTGAAGAGCACCCGCGAAGCCTAGTCGAGGCCGATCCGGCACCTTCTGCCCGGCGTGCGCCGCGGTGCCCGGCGGGCTGACGGCGTCCTGGTGAGGCAGGGCGGACGGGCGGCCGGCCCGGCGGTGCGTGCCCCGGACGCGACGACGGCGCCGCGGCTGGGGAGCCGCGGCGCCGTCGGGACGCGGAGGATGCGGGATTTGAACCCGCGAGGGGTTGCCCCCAACACGATTTCCAATCGTGCGCCCTAGGCCACTAGGCGAATCCTCCGTCGGCGAGGATAGCGGCACCGCCGCGGTGGCCGACGGGCCCGCCCCGCTCCGCACGCAGGAGACGGCCCACCGGGGTGACGGGCGAGCCCCGCCGGCCCGCCAGCAGGTACGCTTCGGCCCAGCCCCTCGCGTGGCGCTATCCCGCTGAACCCCCCCAGGGCCGGAAGGCAGCAAGGGTAGGCAGGCTCTGGCGGGTGCGCGAGGGGCCCTGTGCGTCCCGAGGCCTTTCCCCGGCCCTTCCCCGGCCCGTCCCCAGCCCTCTCCCGGTCGTCCACGGGACCGTCCGGGGCGGCACCGGCTGTCCGCCCGCCCGGCTACTGTCGAAGCGTGTCCCAAGCCCTCTACCGCCGCTACCGGCCGGAGACCTTCGCCGACGTGATCGGCCAGGAGCACGTGACCGGCCCGCTCGGCCAGGCGCTGCGCAAGGGCCACATCAACCACGCCTACCTCTTCTCCGGCCCGCGCGGCTGCGGCAAGACGACGAGCGCCCGGATCCTGGCCCGCTGCCTCAACTGCGAGCAGGGGCCCACGCCCACGCCGTGCGGGGTCTGTGACTCGTGCGTCTCGCTCGCCCGCGGCGGCCCCGGCAACATCGACGTCATCGAGATCGACGCCGCCAGCCACGGCGGCGTGGACGACGCACGCGAGCTGCGCGACCGCGCGTTCTTCGCCCCCGCCTCCTCGCGCTTCAAGGTCTACATCGTCGACGAGGCCCACATGGTCTCCACGCAGGGCTTCAACGCACTGCTGAAGGTCGTGGAGGAGCCGCCCGAGCACGTCAAGTTCGTCTTCGCGACGACGGAGCCCGAGAAGGTCATCGGGACGATCCGCTCGCGCACCCACCACTACCCGTTCCGGCTGGTGCCGCCGAGCAAGCTGCAGGAGCACCTCGCGGCGATCTGCGCGCGCGAGGGCGTGACCGTCGAGAAGGGCGTGCTCCCGATCGTCGTGCGCGCCGGGCGCGGCTCGGTGCGCGCGTGGGCGCCGCTGGTCGACCAGCTGGTGGGCGGCGCGGGGCCGGAGGGCGTGACGTACGCCCTGGCGACGGCGCTGCTCGGCTTCACCGACGCCTCACTGCTGGACGCGACGGTCGACGCATTCGCCGCCGGTGACGGCGCGGCGGTGTTCACCATGGTCGACCGCGTGATCGAGGGCGGGCTCGACCCCCGCCGCTTCGCCGAGGACCTGCTCGAGCGGCTGCGTGACCTGATCATCCTCGACGCGGTGCCGGACTCGGCCGAGGCGCTGCTCAGCCACTGCCCCCCCGACCAGCTCGAGGCGATGCGCGCCCAGGCCGGCGGGTTCGGCACCGGAGCGCTCTCCCGGGCGGCCGACATCCTCAGTGCCGGGCTCACCGAGATGCGTGGGACGACCGCGCCACGCCTCCAGCTGGAGCTCATGTGCGCGCGGGTGCTGCTGCCCGCCGCCGAGGGGGACGAGCGCTCGCTGGCCGCCCGGCTCGACCGGCTCGAGCGCCGGGTCAGCGGCGGTGGGCCGATGCCCGCCCCGACGCCGCTGCCGGCGGCCGCCACGCCGACGCCCGCCCCGTCGCCGACGCCCGCCCCGTCGCCGACGCCCGCCCCGTCGCCGGCCCCGCAGCCGTCCCCGACGCCTGCTCCGTCGCCGACCCCCGCACCGTCGCCGACCCCGCAGCCCTCACCCGCCCCCACACCGTCGCCGACCCCGCAGCCCTCACCCGCCCCCACACAGTCCCCCGTGCCCGACTCTGCCCCCGTGCCGGAGCTGTCCGCGGGCCGGGCCGGCGGGCCGGGTGGCCCGGGTGGCCCCGGTGGCCCCGGTGGCCCCGGGGGGATGGACCTCGCCGGCGTCCGCGGGATGTGGCCGGTGGTGCTGTCCACGCTGGCGGGGCTCAAGCGGACGACGTGGAGCCTCGTCGCGCAGAACGCCACGGTTGCCGGGCTGTCCGACGGCCGCCTGACGCTCTCGTTCGCGACGGCGGGCCTGCGCGACCGGTTCAGCTCCCGCGGGGACCACGAGGAGTACGTCCGGCAGGCGCTCATCGACGTGCTCGGCGTCGACTGGCGGGTCGAGGCGATCGTCGGCGGCCCCGGGGACGGCGGGCCGCCGGCAGCGCCACCGCGGTCCGGCGCGCCGTCGGGGCAGCCGGCCTACAGCCCGCCGGCGTACGCCCCGCCGGCCACCGACGCGCAGGGCTACGGCCCGCCGCCGCCGGCTCCTGCCACCGCGGGCTCACCCGGCCCGGCCTCCTGGCCCGGCGGCCCCTCGTCCGGCGGCCCCTTCTCCGGCGGCCCCTTCTCCGGCGCAGGACAGGGTGCGCCCGGCGACGCGGTCGCCAGCGCGCCGCCCGCCCCGGGCCCCGGCGCCCCGACGGGCCCGGGCCCGGCCGCGTCAGCGGCCGGCAACGATCTCGGCCGGGCACCGGGACGCGCGGCGGCAGCGGCGGCCCCGCCCCCGCGTACGCCCTCCGTCCCGCCGGAGCAGGACACCCCTGCGGCCGACGACCCGGACCTCGACGACAGCGGGCTGAGCGGCGTGCAGCTGCTCGAGCGCGACCTCGGCGCGCGGGTCATCGAGGAGTACGACAACGCGTAGGCTCGCCGCGGGCTCTCCGGGCCCCCTGCCGAGGCTCGTCGCGGAGCCTGGCACGGCCCGGGCGCCTCGCGCGTTCGACCCCGAGACGGCGCTCCACGCGCCGTCCTACCGACGTCTTGTGAAGAAGAGGCCCGACGTGTTCCCAGGTGACGGCTCGCTCGACCTGCAGGCCGTGCTGCGACAGGCCCAGCAGCTGCAGCAGCAGGTGCTCGACGCGCAGGCCGAGCTGGCCGAGGCGCAGGTCTCGGGCACCTCCGGCGGCGGGCTCGTCACGGCGACCGTGTCCGGCGCGGGCGAGCTGCTCGGCCTGGAGATCTCGCCCGAGGCGGTCGACCCGCAGGACACCGAGACCCTGGCCGACCTCGTGGTCGCCGCGGTCCGAGACGCCACGACGCGCGCGGCGGAGCTGCAGGCCCGGGCGATGGGCCCCATGAGCGAGGGGCTCGGTGCGGCCTTCCCCGGCGGGCTGCCGGGCGGCCCGGCGCTCCCGGGCGCCGAGTAGGCCGGACCGTGTACGAAGGGGTCGTCCAGGACCTCATCGACGAGCTGGGCCGGCTGCCCGGGGTCGGGCCGAAGAGCGCCCAGCGCATCGCGTTCCACCTGCTCGCGGCCGACCCGGTCGACGTGCGCCGGCTCGTCGTGGCGCTCGAGCAGGTCAAGGAGAAGGTCCGCTTCTGCCGCATCTGCGGCAACGTGGCCGAGGAGGACGAGTGCCGGGTCTGCCGTGACCCGCGCCGCGACCTCGCCGTCATCTGCGTGGTCGAGGAGCCCAAGGACGTCGTGGCGATCGAGCGCACCCGCGAGTTCCGCGGGCGCTACCACGTGCTGGGCGGGGCGATCAGCCCGATCGAGGGCGTGGGCCCGGACGACCTGCGCATCCGCGAGCTGCTGGCCCGGCTGGCGGACGGTACGGTCACCGAGCTCATCCTCGCCACCGACCCGAACCTCGAGGGCGAGGCCACTGCCACGTACCTCGCCCGGCTGGTGAAACCGATGGGACTTCGGGTAACCCGGCTCGCAAGCGGGCTCCCGGTGGGTGGCGACCTCGAATATGCCGACGAGGTCACGCTGGGGCGTGCGTTCGAAGGAAGGCGGCTGCTCGATGTCTGACCCGACCACTGCGAACTGGGGCGGGGGCTACACCCCCGACCTCACGACCGACTTCGCCGGGGACGAGGGGCCCCCGGTCGGCCCGGCCGAGGACTGGGGTGACTTCGCCGCCGAGATCGCCGACCAGGTCGAGAGCTTCGTCCTGGCCGTCCGCGAGATCGCCGCCGGCGAGAGCCCGGAGACCGCGGTCTCGCTGCTGCTGCTGCAGGTCTCGCAGGTGCTGCTGGCCGGCGGGCGGCTCGGGGCGGTGCAGGACATCGTCCCGGACGAGCGCTTCGAGCCGGACACCGGCGACGACGCCGACGTCGAGGGCATCCGGTCCTCGCTGGGCAACCTGCTCGACCCGGTCGACGAGTACTCCGAGGTGTTCGACCCGTACGGCGAGCCGCCGGAGGTCGTGACGACCACGCTCTCGGACGACCTCGCCGACGTCGTGTCCGACCTCGTCCACGGGCTCCAGCACTACAAGGCCGGGCGCCACGTCGAGGCGCTCTGGTGGTGGCAGTTCTCCTACCTGTCCAACTGGGGCTCCACCGCCAGCGCGGCGCTGCGCGCGCTGCAGTCGGTGGTGTCCCACGTACGCCTCGACGCCCTCGCGGACGACCCCGAGCTCGCGGTCGAGGACCGGCTGCTCGCCGAGACCGCGGCCAGCGCCGTCGCCCCGCCGCAGGACTTCGTCCCGCGCACCGCCCCCTGAGGCCTGCGGGCCCTCGGCCCGTCGCTTCCCTCCGCAGGGGATCGGGACGGCGACGGGCTGGGTAGACCCCGCCCATGCGACGCCGCGAAGGAGCCCTCGGCCTGGTCCTGGGGCTGGTCGCGCTGATCGTCGCCGTCGCCGCCGGGGTCGCGTTCACGATCGCGGCAGGTGACGGCGACGCCGACCCACCACCGCAGGCACCCGCGAGCCCGGCGGCCCCGCCGTCCGGCGCGGCCCCGGCCGACCGCGATGCCACCCGGTCCGTCGCGCCGTCGTCGCCGGCCGTCGCGCCGCGCACCGGCGGGACGTCGCCCGCGGCGACCGCCTCCCCGTCGGCCACCCCGGAGGAGGACGGCGGCCGGGGACGCGGCCGCGGCCGCGGGCGCGGCGGGGACGACGGGTCCGGCGGTGGTGACGAGGCGCAGCCGGAGGACGGCTGACCGGTGACGCCGCGGGCCGGCGCGTGCTCTGGCTGGCGGCGTACGTCCTGCTCGTGCTCGCGCCGATGGCCTTCGTGCTCGTGGCCCCCGACGCCGCCCGCCGCTCCGGCCTGACCAACGCCAGTGACGGCATCGGCTTCTCCGCCCTGGCGATGCTGGCCCTGCAGCTCGTCCTCCCGGCCCGGCTGCGGCTGTTCACCCGCCCCTTCGGCGTCGACGTCCTGCTCCGCTTCCACCGCCTGATCGGCGGCTGCGCGCTCGCCCTGGCCGTCCTGCACGTCGTCCTGCTGATGGCCGACGACCCCGGCCGGCTCGCCCTGCTGAACCCGGTCACCGCGCCGTGGCGGGCGCGCGCGGGCGTCGTCGCGACGGGCGCGCTGGCCCTGCTCGTGGCGTTGTCGCTGTGGCGGCGCCCGCTGCGTATGCCGTACGAGGCGTGGCGCGGGAGCCACCTGCTGCTCGGCGTGCTCGTGGTCGCCGCTGCGCTCGGGCACGTGGTGGGCGTCGGGGGCTACCTCGGCCTCGGGGCGGTCCAGGCGTCGGTCGCCGCCCTGGCCGTGCTCGGCGCGGGAGCGGTGTTCGCGCTGCGGGTCGCCCGGCCGTTCGCCGCGGCGGGACGGCCGTACCAGGTGGAGCAGGTCACCCCCGAGCGCGGCGGCGCGACCACGCTGCGGCTGCGCGCCGTGGGGCACGGGGGAGTGCCCTTCCGCCCCGGCCAGTTCGCCTGGCTGAAGACCGCCGGCTCGCCGTACGCCCTGGAGGAGCACCCCTTCTCGTTCGCCTCCAGCGCCGCCCGGCCGGCGCAGGTCGAGCTGACGGTGAAGGCCGTCGGCGACTTCACGACGGGCGTGCGCGCCCTCGAGCCCGGATCGCGGGTGCTGCTCGACGGCCCGCACGGGTCCTTCTCCCCGGCCCGGCCGGACGCCGCGTACGTCCTCGTGGCCGGCGGCATCGGGATCACGCCCGTGATGAGCCTGCTGCGGACGTTCGCGGACGAGCGCGACCCGCGCTCGCTCGTGCTCGTCTACGCCAGCCGGCGCTGGGAGGACGTGACGTTCCGCGAGGAGCTCGACGACCTGGCCGGACGGCTCGACCTGCGCGTGGTGCACGTGCTGTCCGACCCGCCCGAGGGCTGGCCGGGCGAGCGCGGGCGGGTCGAGGCGCGGCTGCTCGCCCGCGTGCTGCCGGCCGACGTCCGGGAGCGCAACGCCTTCGTCTGCGGGCCGCCTCCCCTCGTGGTCGCGACCGTCGAGGCCCTCCGGGAGCTCGGGGTGCCCGCCGAGCAGGTGCACGCGGAGCGGTTCGCCGACGTCTGAGCCACGCCCCGGCAGCGACGATGCCCCATCGGGGCGGGCCCAGCGGGTGGATGCGGCATCGGGACGGACCGTCTGGGCACGGTGCGCCACCGGGACCGACCGCCCTCGCCACGATGCGCCACTGTCACGGACCGCCCACGGCCGAATGCGACATCGAGACGGACCTATCGGGTGGATGTGTCATTCAGCCGAACCGCGGGACCCGGGGGCACGCCCGACGCGACGGGGGTGGGCGTGACGGGACGTCCGCTTCGGCCGGGCCTGTCCGGCGGGCGTGCCGTAACACCGTGGAAACTCGAGGAAGACGCCAGGTGCGCGCCGGTAGAGTGACCCTCGCCCGTGTCGCCGTGGATCTGGAGTCAATAGCCGTGGGCCTGGTCGTGCAGAAGTACGGCGGCTCGTCGGTCGCCGACGCCGAGAGCGTCAAGCGAGTCGCGCAGCGCATCGCCGCCACGAAGCGCGCCGGCAACGACGTCGTCGTTGTCGTCTCCGCGATGGGCGACACGACCGACGAGCTCATCGAGCTGGCCGAGCAGGTCACGCCGATCCCGGGCGGCCGTGAGCTGGACATGCTGCTGACCGCCGGCGAGCGCATCTCGATGGCCGTGGTCGCCATGGCGCTGGGCAACCTCGGCCTCGAGGCCCGGTCCTTCACCGGCAGCCAGGCCGGCGTCATCACCGACTCCGCGCACGGCAAGGCACGGATCATCGACGTCACGCCGGGCCGCATCTCGCAGGCGCTGGAGGAGGGCGCGATCGCGATCGTCGCCGGCTTCCAGGGCGTCAGCCAGGACACCAAGGACATCACCACGCTCGGCCGTGGCGGCTCCGACACCACGGCCGTCGCGCTCGCCGCGGCGCTGAACGCCGACGTCTGCGAGATCTACACCGACGTCGACGGCGTCTTCTCGGCCGACCCCCGGGTCGTGCCGACCGCCCGCAAGCTCGCCCGGGTGAGCTACGAGGAGATGCTCGAGATGGCCGCGAGCGGGGCCAAGGTGCTCCACCTGCGCTGTGTCGAGTACGCCCGCCGTTTCGACCTGCCCGTCCACGTGCGCTCGTCGTTCAGCCAGCGTGAGGGCACCTGGGTCACCAACACCCCGCGCGCAACCGAGGAAGGCCAGGACGTGGAGCAGCCGATCATCTCCGCCGTCGCTCACGACCGCAGCGAGGCCAAGGTCACGGTCGTCGGGGTGCCCGACAAGCCGGGCGAGGCCGCGGCGGTCTTCCGCGCGCTGGCCGACGCCGGCACGAACATCGACATGATCGTGCAGAACGTCTCCTCGGTCGCGACCGGCCGGGCCGACATCTCCTTCAGCCTGCCCAAGTCCGACGGCCAGACGGCGGTGTCCGCGCTGCGCAAGGTGCAGCCGACGATCGGCTTCGACGACATCCTGTTCGACGACGCCATCGGCAAGGTGTCGCTCATCGGCGCGGGCATGCGCTCCCACCCGGGCGTCTCCGCGACGTTCTTCGACGCCCTGGCCGGCGCCGGCGTCAACGTCGAGATCATCTCGACCTCCGAGATCCGGATCTCGGTGATCGTGCGCGCCGACGACCTCGACGCCGCGGTGCAGGCCCTGCACACGGCCTTCGACCTCGACGCCACCGACGAGGTCGCCACCGTCTACGCAGGGACCGGCCGATGAGCGCTCTTCCGACCCTCCGGCGCCGCGACGGGCGCCCCACGCTCGCGATCGTCGGGGCCACGGGCGCCGTCGGCACCGTGATGCTCGACATCCTCAGCACCCGCAAGGACGTGTGGGGCGACATCCGCCTCATCGCGTCCGCCCGCTCGGCCGGCAAGAAGCTGCGCGTCCGGGGCGAGGAGCTCGAGGTCGTCGCGCTGTCCGCGGAGGCGTTCGAGGGCGTCGACATCGCCATGTTCGACGTGCCGGACGAGGTGTCCGCGGAGTGGGCGCCGGTCGCCGCCGCGAAGGGCGCCGTCGCCGTCGACAACTCCGGCGCCTTCCGGATGGACGCCGACGTGCCGCTGGTCGTCCCCGAGGTCAACCCGGAGGCGGCGCGGCAGCGTCCCCGCGGCATCATCAGCAACCCCAACTGCACGACGCTGTCGATGATCGTCGCGCTCGGCGCGCTGCACCGCGAGTACACGCTGCGCGAGCTGGTCGTGGCGTCGTACCAGGCGGCGTCCGGCGCCGGGCAGCCCGGTGTCGACGCGCTGCGCGAGCAGATCGCCAAGGTCGCCGGCGACGCGACGCTCGGCACCCAGGCGGGCGACGTGCGCCGGGTGATCGGAGACACCGGCCCGTTCCCCGCGCCCCTGGCGCTCAACGTCGTGCCGTGGGCGGGATCGCTCAAGGACGGCGGCTGGTCGAGCGAGGAGCTCAAGGTCCGCAACGAGTCGCGCAAGATCCTCGGCCTGCCGGGCCTGAAGGTCAACGCCACCTGCGTCCGGGTTCCGGTCGTCACCACGCACTCCCTCGCCGTCCACGCGGTCTTCGAGCGCGAGGTCGACCAGGCCCGGGCCCAGGCCGTGCTCGCCGAGGCGCCCGGCGTGGTGCTCTCCGACGACCCGGCCAACCACGAGTTCCCGACGCCCGCCGACGTCGTCGGCACCGACCCGACCTGGGTCGGCCGCGTCCGGCGCTCGCTCGACGAGCCGAACGGGCTGGACCTGTTCCTCTGCGGCGACAACCTGCGCAAGGGCGCCGCGCTCAACACGGCCCAGATCGCCGAGCTGGTCGCCGAGGAGTTCGTCGAGCAGTGACCGGGGGGCGGGGGCCGGTGCAGGCGGGCGCGCCGTCGCTCCTGCCCGAGCCCCGCTACCCGCCTCACCGAGCCGGCCTCACCGAGCCGGCGTCGCGTCGCCCCGCTGCCCGGCCGGGACGCAGGGGCGCCGGGTGGCGTACGCCGGCCCGCGGCCGCCATGATTCGCTGACCCGATGTTCGTGACGAGTGTGGCGTCGGCCATCCGCGGCTCGGCCGTGGAGCGCGAGTGGGAGCCGGACTGGGACGAGGGGACCGTCCGTCAACTGGTCGAAGCCCTGGACGGCATCGACACGACCGCGGTCGTGTTCGCGGGGCCGGACGGGGCGCACCTGGCCTGCGGGGGCTCCGCGTACGCCGGGCTGGTGGTCTACGTGACGTACGCGGGGGGCGAGGTGTACTCCCTCGTCGACCCGGGAGCGCCGGAGGGCTCAGCCACCGTGGTCGCGGCCGGCACGCCGGGGGAGTACGAGCTGCGCTACGTCGTCGGCCCGGACGCGGCCGTCCGCGCGGCCTGGCGCTTCGTCCGGCAGGGCGACCTCGACGACGGCCTGGAGTGGGAGGGCTGACCCCCGTCCGGGCGCCACGGTCCTCCGGCGGCTGCGGCTCAGCGCCGCCGGAGCAGGAACACCGCGACGAACGTCGCGAGGAAGGCGCCGGCCGCGCCCGACCAGGCCCCGAGGAACGGCAGGAACGCGAAGAGCGCGAACACGACGGCCGCGCCGGCCGCTGCGCTCAGCGCAGCGGTGCGGGCACGGTCGGGGAGACTGCCGCGCGCACGCGGCTCGGGGGAGCGACCGCTCGGGACCGGGCTCGCGCCCTTGCCCGCGCGCGGAGCGCCGCCACTCGGCGCGTCGCCGAGCGTGCGGTCGACCTCGGCGAGCAGGGCGTCGATGTCGTCGGGGTCGTCGCGGCGGGCCATGTGACCATCCTGCCTCCCGCGGTCGGTGGGCGGCCAGCGGGCTGTGAGCGGCTCGGCCGGCTGCGGGATCAGCGCCCGGCGGGGTCGGTGGTGGGGGTGGCACCGCGAGCGAGCGCGTCCTGCAGGTAGGCCTGCAGCCGCCCGGCCTCCAGGGCGGGAGTGAAGAAGAACCCCTGTGCCGTCGCGCAGTCGAGCTCGACGAGCTTGTCCAGCTGCGCGCGGGTCTCGACGCCCTCCGCGACGACGTCAAGGCCGAGGGCTGCGGCCAGCTGGACGACCGCGCCGACGATCGCCTCGTCGTCGGCGTTGCGGCCCAGGCCGGACACGAAGGAGGTGTCCACCTTCAGCTCGGTGACGGGCAGCCGCTTGAGGTAGACGAGGCTGGAGTAGCCGGTGCCCAGGTCGTCGATCGAGATGGCCACGCCCTGGTCGCGCAGCCGGCCCAGCGTCTCCAGCAGGCCGGGCGCGTCCTCCATCAGCACGGTCTCGGTGATCTCCAGGCAGAGCCGGTCCCCCGGCAGCCCGGCGCCGGCGAGCGCCGACTGCACGAGGGCCGGGAGCCCGGCGTCGAGCAGTTGGCGGGCCGAGAGGTTGACCGAGAGGCGCGGGCGGCCGAGCGCCGACGGCAGCGCAGCCAGCGCGGCGCAGGACTCGTGGAGCACCCGCGCGCCGATGTCGCTGATGAGCCCCGTTCCCTCGGCGACGGGGATGAACTCGCCGGGCGGGACGATCGTCCCCCGATCGGTGGTCCAGCGGGCGAGGGCCTCCACCCCGACGACCCGGCCGGTGCGCAGGTCCACCTGCGGCTGGTACGCCACCGAGAGCCCCTCCCCGCGCCGCAGGGCATCGCGAAGCCCGCGCTCGAGCTCCCACCGCCGCTCGGCCTCCGCCCGCATCGGCTCGGCGAAGACGTTGATGCGCTCGCCGCCGTCCGCCTTCGACCGGTACATCGCGTCGTCGGCGTCGCGCAGGAGCAGGGCGGCGGCCGTCGAGGGCGGGAGCTGGTGGCGGCCGGGCTCGCTGAAGGCGACCCCGATGCTCACCGACGGCCGGATCTCCTGCCCGAGCAGCGCGAGGGGCTGGGTCACCGCCGCGAGCAGCCGGTCGGCGATCGCCACCGCCTCGAGCTCCTGACCCAGAGCCCCGCACAGCACGACGAACTCGTCACCGCCGAGCCGGGCGACGGTGTCCGCCGAGCGGGCCGTGGCCTGCAGGCGCTCGGCCAGGGCCCGGAGCAGCTCGTCGCCCGCGGCATGCCCGAGCGAGTCGTTGATCGGCTTGAGCCGGTCGACGTCGCAGAAGAGCAGGGCCACGCCGCAGCGGTCGCGCCGGGCAGACGTGAGCGCCTGTTCCAGCCGGTCGATGAGCAGCGCGCGGTTCGGCAGGCCGGTCAGCGGGTCGTGCAGGGCCTGGGTCCGGATCTCCTGGTCCAGCCGGCTGCGCTCGAGGGCCAGCGCCGCCAGCTCCGCGATGAGCCGGAGCCGGGCCTGCTCGACCTCGTCGGGGCCGCCGGGGCGGTCGAGGAAGCAGCCGAGGACGCCGACCACCCGGCCTTCGCGCCCGTGCAGCGGATGGCACCACGACGCCAGGACGCCGTGACCGGCCCGGACGGCGAGCCCGGCGTCCGCAGGCCAGGTGCCCGCGGCGTCCCCCACCACGAGCTCGGCGCGCTCGGCCGCGCTGCCGACCGCCCCACCGGCAGGCCCGACCGCCAGGCGGCGGGCCGCATCGGCGAGCGGCGGCGGGAGCCGGGGCCCGGCCGCGAGCTCGAGGAGATCACCGGCAGGGCCGAGCACGAACACCGCGGCCACCGAGCCGGGCAGGGTCTCCTCGGCCAGCCGGGTCACCTCCTCGAAGGTCCGCAAGACGTCGACCCCCGCCACGATGCCCTGCAGCGCCGCGGTCTGCCCGGCGAGCAGGGCGAAGGCCCGGTGACGGCCGGTCACGTCACGGAGGAAGAAGGTCAGGCCCTCGGGGCCGGGGAAGGAGCGGACCTCGATCCAGGCGTCGAGCGGCTTGTAGTACTCCTCGACCGTGGTGGGGATGCCGGTGTCCATCGCCCGGTGGTACGCCTCCCAGAAGCGGGTCCCCACCGCGTCGGGGTACTCGTCCCACAGCCGCCTGCCCAGCAGCTCCGACGCGGGGCGGCGCAGCACCGCGCTCACCGCGCTGTTCACGTACTGCACGACCCAGCTGTGATCGACGAAGAGAATGGCGTCGCTCGTCGCGTCGAGCGCCGCCGCTATCCGGTCGGGCGGACCGTCCCCCACAGCAAACGGTCTGCCCAGCAGCGCAGGCTTCACCCGGCCTTGTGTAGAACTCCTGACCCGATCGGGCCAGCGCAGGTGTCACCCCGGCGCCCGGACGCCGGGGACGTGCCGGGCGAGGAAGTCGAGCTCGACCCGCATCTGGCGCACGCGCTCCTCGACGACGAGCGATCCGTGACCGGCGTCGTAGCGGTAGACCTCGTGCGGCGCCTCCCGCCCGCGCAGCCGCTGCAGGTAGTTCTCCACCTGCCGGATCGGGCAGCGCGGGTCGTTCTCGCCGGCGATGACGAGCACCGGCGCGCGCACGTCGTCGACGTACGTGATCGGCGAGGACTCCCGGTAGCGCTCCGGCACCTCCTCCGGCGAGCCGCCGAACAGCGAGCGGTCGTACGCCTTGAGCGGCTCCATCTCGTCGGCGTAGGCCGCGACGTAGTCGGCCACCGGCACGGCCGCGACGCCCAGCGACCACAGCTGCGGCTGTCGGCCCAGCCCGAGCAGGGTCAGGAAGCCGCCCCAGGACCCACCGGACAGCACCACCCGGCCGGGGTCGACCAGCCCGCGGGAGACGGCCTCGTGGTGGACCGCGGCGAGGTCCTCGAGCTCGGTCACCCCGACCCGGTGCTCGATCGCATCCCGCCAGGCCGAGCCGTAGCCGGTCGACCCCCGGTAGTTGACCCGCACCACGGCGAGCCCGCAGTCGACGTACGCAGCGACATCGGCGGCGAAGGAGTCGAAGTCCTGCCAGGCCGGGCCGCCGTGGACCAGGAAGACGGCCGGGTGCGGCGCAGGGCCGGCCGGCAGCGAGACGAGGGCGTGGATCCGGCCGCCGGGCCCGTCGACCCAGACGTCCTGCACGGGGACCGAGCGCGGCGGCCGCGGGCCGGCCGGGGCGAGCACCGTGCGGCCGGCGAGGTCGCGCACGACGGAGGGCTCGGCCGAGGACGACCAGGACAGCTCGACGCCGTCGGGGCGGGCGGTCGCGGCGCCCACCACGCCGTGCGGGGTCTCCAGCCGGGTCAGCGACCGCTCGGCGAGGTCGAACCGGTAGAGCTCGCTGCGCGCCGCGTGCTCGTGCTCGACGAGCAGCGCCGCGGCGCCGGGGAACCACTCCGCGCCCACCTCGCCGGGCAGGCCGAGGTCGAGCTCGTCGACCGCGCCGCTCGCCACGTCCCACAACAGCAGCTCCGAGCGACCGCGGCGCTCGTGCGCCACGAGCAGCCGGGGGTCGCCGTCGACGGGCGCGAAGCCGAGCGGGTGCAGCCCCTTGCCCGGCGCGTCGGACAGCTCGGCGACCGTCGCCGCGTCGGCGACCCGGAGCACGCGCAGGGCCGGGTGGCGCGAGTCCCCGTGCTCGGAGTGGGCCAGCACGACCCAGGCCCCGTCCTCGGACAGGTCACCCACCGTCGCGCTCTCGGCGTGCGCGTAGAGACGGCGCGGCTCCTTGCCCGGCGCGACGACGGACACCTCGGTGCCGTAGTCGTCGTCCGCGCGGCCGACGACCGCCAGCCCGCCGCGCCCCAGGGCCAGCCCGGCCGAGTACGCCGCGGCCAGGCCGGGCGCGGCCTCCGGGTCGGGTGCGCCGTCCCGCGGTGGGCCGCCGAACGGCTGCACCCGCCAGACGCCGTACTCGTCGCCGTCGGTGTCGTCGAACCACCAGATGGTCTCGCCCTCGGGCGTCAGCGCCCCGTCGCTCGTGCCGTTCGGCCGCGACGTCACCTGCCGGTGGGTGCCGGCCGCCCGGTCCCAGGCGTACAGCTCGTACGTGCCGGTGGCGTTCGAGACGTAGAGGCACCGGTGCGGGGCGTCCTGCGCCCACTCCGGCAGGGAGACACGGGCGGCCCGGAACCGGAGCTCCCAGTCCGCGACCGCCCCCGTGGTCTGCTCGTCCATGGCAGAGCATCAGACCATGCGCGGGCGGCTCCGCGCGGTCCGGCCCCACGGCCGGGGCCCGGGAGGCCTAGCCGCGGCCCCGGGTGGGCAGGCTCGGTGCCGGTGGACGTACCCGATCTCATCTTCGCCCTCGCCGGCGCAGGCGCCCTGCTGGCCGCGGCGCTCCCGCGCGTGCTTGAGCAGCGGCCCTTCAGCCTGCCGCTGGCCTTCCTCGCGGCGGGCGTCGTCGTCGGCCTGCTCCCCGTCGGCCTGCCCGAGCTCGACCCGGTCGAACACGGCCCCTTCGTCGAGCACGCCGCCGAGGTCGTGGTCATCGTCTCCCTGATGGGCGCTGGCCTGGCGCTCGACCGGCCCTTCGCGTGGCGGCGCTGGGCGACCACCTGGCGGCTCCTGCTCATCGCGATGCCCGTGACGATCGCCCTGGTCGCCTGGCTCGGGTGGGCCGTCGCCGGCCTGCCTGCCGCGTCCGCGCTGCTGCTCGGCGCGGTGCTGTCGCCGACCGACCCGGTGCTCGCCGGCGACGTGCAGGTTGGCGAGCCCACCGACGCCGAGGAGAGCGAGGACGAGGTCAGGTTCGCCCTGACGAGCGAGGCGGGGCTCAACGACGGGCTGGCCTTCCCGTTCGTCATGCTCGCGATCGCCCTGGCCGGTCACGGCGCGGTCGCCGACCGGGTCGGGGGCTGGGCCGTCGAGGACCTGCTGGTACGGGTCGTCGTCGGGGTCGTGGGCGGGCTCGTAGTGGGCCGGCTGCTCGGCCGTGCATTCTTCCGCGCCCGGGCCAACGCGCTCCGGCTCTCCGAGCACGCCGACGGGTTCGTGGCGCTTGCGGTGACCTTCCTCGCCTACGGCGTCACGGAGCTCTGCCACGGCTACGGCTTCATCGCCGTGTTCGTCGCGGCCTGCTCCATCCGCGCCGCCGAGCGGTCCCACGGCTACCACGGGGTGATGCACGGCTTCGTCGAGCAGGTCGAGCGGCTGCTCACCGCCTGGCTCCTCCTGCTGCTCGGTGTCGCCTTCGCCGACGGGCTGCTCGGCGCGCTGACCTGGCAGCTCGCGCTGGTCGGGGTTCTGCTGGTCCTGGTCGTGCGCCCGCTCGTCGGCACGCTGTCGCTGGTCGGCAGCCCGGCCGGCCGGCGCGAGCGCGTCGTCGTCGGTGTCTTCGGCGTACGCGGGATCGGCTCGCTGTACTACCTGGCCTACGCGCTGGAGTCGGCCGCGTTCCCGGCGCGCGAGCTGTGGGCCGTCGTCGGCTTCACCGTCGCGTTCTCGGTGATGCTGCACGGCGTGACGGCGACGCCGGCCGTCAGCCACCTGGACGCGCTGCGGCTTCGCCGTGCGCGGTGGTGGACACGGGGCACACCGTCGGACGAGCAGGTCGCGCGCGAGCACGTGTGAGCTGCGGGGACGCCGCTGCGACGCCGCCCCCCGGCCAGAGGCCGGGAAGACGCCGAGGGCCGTGCCCGGCTGGCGGACACGGCCCTCGTGCTGTCGGGGTGGCGGGATTTGAACCCACGACCTCTTCGTCCCGAACGAAGCGCGCTACCAAGCTGCGCCACACCCCGGTGGAACTCGGAAAGGATAGCGGACGCGGAGCGCGGACTCGCCCTCGTATCCGCCCTTCGAGGCTCAGATCACGCCGGGACCAGCGTCAGCAGCGTCGCCTCCGGCGGGCAGGCGAAGCGGACGGGGACGTAGGGCGAGCTGCCCAGCCCTGCCGAGACGTGCAGCCAGGAGCCGCCCCAGCGGGAGAGGCCGCGGGCCTGCCAGCGGGGCAGGTCGCAGTTGGTGACCAGCGCGGCCGGGGAGAACGGGACGCGCAGCTGGCCGCCGTGGGTGTGGCCGGCCAGGATCAGGCCCGCCCCGTCCGCGGACATCGCGTCGAGGACCCGGCGGTAGGGCGCGTGCGCGACCCCCAGCGTGAGATCGGCGGCGGGGTCCGCGGGCCCGGCCACGTCCGCGTAGCGGTCGCGGCCGATGTGCGGGTCGTCGACGCCGACCAGCTCGAGGTCGCGCCCGTCAACGGCCAGCCGGGCGCGGCTGTTGTCGAGGTCGACCCAGCCGGCATCGGCCAGCGCGTCGCGCAGGTCCTGCCACGGCAGCGCCACGCCGTTCCGCGGCTTGTCGTCAGGCCCGGTGCTTCCCCCCTCGCGCAGGTAGACGAAGGGGTTGCGGAACTGGGGCGCGATGTAGTCGTTCGACCCGAACACGAAGACGCCGGGCTTCTCCAGCAGCGGGCCGAGGGCGTCCAGCGCGGCCGGCACGGAGTCGAGGCCGGCGAGGTTGTCACCGGTGTCGACGACCAGGTCGGGCTCGAGGGCGGCGAGCCGGCGTACCCACTCGATCTTGCGCCCCTGCCGGGGCAGGACGTGCAGGTCGGACAGGTGCAGCACCCGCAGCGGGCGCGCGCCGGGCGCGAGCACGGGGACCTCGACCCGGCGCAGCCGGAACGAGCGCGCCTCGTAGCCCGCGCCGTACGCCAGCCCCGCCGCCCCGAGCGCGGCCAGCGTCGCCGTCGTCCTGGCCAGCGGCAGGCGCCCGGCCCTCACTCGTCCTCGTCGTCGCCGGAGCCGGACCAGCTGTTGCCGCTGGAGCTCCAGCTGTTGCCGGACCGGTGCCGGTAGCTCGAGCTGTAGGAGCCGCCGGAGAAGAACTTGCCTTGCGGGCGGACGAAGTCCGTCGACGGGGCGTCGACCGCGTCGAGCGCCGCGCCCACGGCGTCCTGCCACATGGGCGCGGGCAGCGACCCGCCGAAGACGTCGTAGTAGTACTGGCCGCCGATGGTCTTGCCGGTGAGGCTGTAGCCGCCGCGCGGGGGCGAGGGGTTCCAGACGACCGACGCGGCGGCGATCTCGGGGGTGTAGCCCATGAACCACGCCTGCTGCTTGCCGTTGGTGGTGCCGGTCTTGCCGGCGACGTCGCGGCCGGAGATGTTGGCCGCGGTGCCCGTGCCGGAGTCGACGACGCGCTCGGCCAGGTAGTTGACCGCGTCGGCGACCTCCTCGTCGAGGACCTGCTTGCACTCGGGCCGCGGGTACTCGAAGTTGGGGCGCTTCGGGTCGTCGATGTCCGAGACCGGCCACGCGGGGCAGTACTTGCCGCGGGCGCCGAAGGTGGCGTAGGCCGCGGCCATGTTCAGCGGCGCGACGTTGTTGGTGCCCAGGGTGAAGGACTGCACCTGCTGGAGCTTCTCGCCGGTGTCGGCGCGCAGCACGCCCATCTTCTCGGCGAGGGTGACCGGCTCGCACAGCCCGATCTGCTCCTCGAGCTGCACGAAGTAGGTGTTCACCGAGTCCTCGAGGGCGCGCTCGAGGGTGTAGCTGCCGTTCTCGGACGCGGACTCGTTCTTCGGCTGCCAGCCCGGGTCGTACGCGCTGCCGTCGCACGTCTCCATGGAGCGGACGGATCGCAGCTGCGCCGGGGAGTAGATCGAGTGGTAGAAGCCGTACCCCTTCTCCAGGGCCGCGGCGGTCACGAAGATCTTGAAGGTCGACCCGGCGAGGGTGCCCTTCGAGGCGCCGAGCGGGGCGCCGAGTGCGAGGTTGACCTTGGTCCGGCCGGGGCCGCGCCCGTAGTCCTTGCTGATGGCGATGGACTTCACGTCGCCGGTGCCGGGCTCGACCATGGCGACGACGCCGGCCACCGGGTCCTCGCGGTCGACCCACTCGTGCACCGCGTCCAGGGCGGCGTTCTGCATCCGGCTGTCGAGCGTCGTGCGGATGGTGAGGCCGCCGCCGTAGAGCCGGTTGTAGCGGGCCTGGTAGGTCGACCCGAACCGCTTGTCGTTGAGGAAGACGCTCTTCGCGTAGTCGCAGAAGAACTGGTACGGCTTGGAGGCCTGCTCGCAGTCGAGGCGCTGGTTGCTCTCCTTGAGCACGAGCTTCTTCGCCTTGGCCCGGGCTGCCGCGGTCTGGCTGATCATCCCCAGCTCGGCCATGCGGTTGAGCACGACGTTGCGCCGCTCGATCGCCGCGTCGCGGTTCTCCTTCTTGTCCGGGCTGGTGGCGTTCGGCCGCTGCACCAGGCCGGCCAGCAGCGCCGACTCCTCGAGCGTCAGCTTGCTCGCCGGCTTGCTGAAGTAGCGGTTGGCCGCGGTCTCGATGCCGTATGCGCCGGCGCCGTAGTAGGCGATGTTGAGGTAGCGCTCGAAGATCTCGTCCTTGGAGTACTTCTCCTCGAGGGCGACGGCGTAGCGCAGCTCGCGCAGCTTGCGCCCCACCGTCTCCTCGGTCGCGGCGCGCTCGGCCTCCTCGTCGCCTTCCTGGCGCGCCTTGTAGACGAGCGCGAGCTTGACGTACTGCTGGGTCAGCGTCGAGGCGCCCTGCGTGCCGCCGCCGCTGGCGTTGTTGAGCGCCGCGCGGGCCAGGCCGCGCAGGTCCGCGCCGCCGTGCTCGTAGAAGCGGGAGTCCTCGATGGCCAGCTGTGCCTGCTTCATCCGCTTGCTGACCTGGTCCAGGGACACGACCTTGCGGTCCTGGTCGTAGAACCGGGCGATCAGCTTGCCGTCGGCCGTCAGCATCCGCGTCGTCTGCGGGAGCGGCGTCTCCTCGAAGTCGCTCGGCAGGTCCTGGAACTGCTCCGAGCTGGCCCGGGCCAGGAGGCCGACGCCGCCCGCGACGGGAAGGACGAGCCCCCCGACGAGGAGGCCGGCGACGGCGCTGAGGACGACGAACACGAGGACGCGCCGGGTGGCGACGGCGCTGCGCAGCAGCGGGGTCATTGGCTCAGGGTACGTGCCGGGGCGGGGAGCGGCAGCGCTCGCGCAGGCGGAGTGGTGGCAGGTCGGCCCGGGGGCGAGGGCCGGGACGCGGGGGAGGAGAGGCGCACGCAGGGACAACGTGGCGAGGGCGCGTCGTGCTCCGAACGGGTGGTTCCGCGTCGCCGGGCGGGCGCGCAAGGGCGGGCGCGGGGGCTCGCCCGCGCCTGACGCGGGCGCCCGACGGGCGTGGGAGGGGCGCCGGGGCGCCGGGACGGCTTTCTGGATGGCCACGCCGCACGGCCCGGGACCAGGCGCCCGCAGGAGCACGGAGGGGGTGGGCCGAACGGCTCAACCGGCTGCGGAAGCCGCCCGAAGTCGGGACAATGGGGGCCGGCGCGGGCGGACCGCTGGTGCATCCGTACGAGAGATGTAGATAGCCCGTGACCAGTCGCTAGCCCTAACGGGCTAGTCATATCGGGCTATGGAGATCTGCCCCGTCCGGGGCTGTCGTCGGCGCGCGCCTCGAACCTACCGTCACTGGTGAAACCGCCTGACGGGGAGGACCGCCATGACGTGGAACGAGGACTGGGCTTCGCGTGGTGCCTGCCGCACCGCCGACCCGGACGCTCTGTTCGTGCAGGGCGCTGCTCAGAACCGCGCCAAGGCCGTGTGCAGCGGGTGCCCCGTGCGCACCGAGTGCCTGGCCGACGCGCTGGACAACCGGACCGAGTTCGGCGTCTGGGGCGGGATGACCGAGCGTGAGCGTCGCGCGCTGCTGCGCCGCCGCCCGAACGTCACCTCCTGGAAGGCCCTCCTGTCCACCGCACGCTCGGAGTTCGAGAGCGGCGGCATCGAAGCGGTCCCCGCGGCCCGTCGCTCCGCCTGACCCCCGCCGGCGGCGCGTCCGACGCCGACGGCAGCCCGCCCGCAGCAGCGAGCTCACGCCGGCACCGCAAGCGCCGCGCCGATGACCCGCAGCCCGGCCAGGTCGTGCACGTCCACCGGCTGCGCGGGCACCCGGGCCACCGGGGTGCGCGGGTGCGCGGCGGTGAACCGGGCCGCCAGGCGCCGCTCCCGCTCGGCCAGCCGGACCCGGTCCGCGTGCAGCCGGAGCAGGGCCGCCGTGACCGGGTGGCTCCCCGCCTCCTCCAGCACCTCGGCCGCCGCCACGCTGCGCTCGGCCGACAGCTCCGGCGCCGGGTCCAGGTGGGCCCGGTTGAGCACCAGGCCGGCCAAGGGCATCCGCTCGCGCTCCAGCCGGTCCACGAAGTACGACGCCTCACGCAGCGCGTCCCGCTCGGGCGCCGCGACCACCACGAAGGCCGTCCCCGGCGCCGCGAGCAGCCGGTACGTCGCCTCGGCCCGCTCCCGGAAGCCACCGAACATCGTGTCCATCGCGGCGACGAAGCCCTGCACGTCGCGCAGCAGCGACGCGCCCAGCAGCTTGGTGACCGTGCCGGTGACCACGCTGAGCCCGGCGCTGAAGGCCTTGAGGTAGACCTTGCCCCCGGCCTTGGCCGGAGCCATCAGCACTCGCAGGAACCGCCCGTCCAGGAACGACCCCAGTCGGCGGGGCGCGTCCAGGAAGTCCAGTGCGGACCGGCTCGGCGGGGTGTCGACCACGATGAGGTCCCACCGCCCGGTGGCGACGAGCTGGCCGAGCTTCTCCATGGCCATGTACTCCTGCGTCCCCGAGAAGCTCGAGGACAGTGACTGGTAGAACGGGTTCGCGAAGATCTGCTCGGCCCGCTCGCGCGAGGCGTGGGCCAGCACGACCTCGTCGAACGTCCGCTTCATGTCGAGCATCATCGCGTCGAGGCTGCCGCCCGCGCCCTGCTCGTCCACAGCACCGCCGTCCGCAGCACCGCCGGTGACACCACCGACGCCCTCGACCCGGCGCGGGGTGTTGTCGAGCTCGCGCAGCCCGAGCGCCTGCGCCAGCCGGCGCGCGGGGTCGATGGTCAGCACGACCACCCGCCGCCCCTGCTCGGCGGCGCGCAGCGCCAGCGCGGCCGCCGTGGTGGTCTTGCCGACCCCGCCGGAGCCGCAGCACACGACGACCCGCGTGGCCGGGTCGCGCAGCGTGCGGTCGAGGTCGAGCCGGGGCGGGGCGCCCGGCTCCGGGCGCGGCCGCTCGGGCACGCTGTCGAAGGGCGCGCCGGCAGCGGCGTCCTCCGGGTGGGCCTCGCCCGTCACGAGTACGCCCCCTGCTCGCGCAGCGCGGCCGCCAGCGCGTACAGCCCGCCGAGGTCCCCGCCGTCGGGCAGCAGCGGCAGCGTGTAGGCCCGCGGCCCCAGGGCGTCGACCGCGCGGCGCTCGGCGCGCTCCAGCGCGACCCGCTCGGCGTGCGCCCGCCCCTCGGCGAGCAGTGCGTCGACGACGCGGGGGTCGGACGGCGCCCCGCTGGCGGCGAGGCCGGCGGCGATGCCCTCCCGGTCGAGCGTGCCGCGCGCGGCGGCCTCCAGGGTGGGGTCGGTCAGCAGCGGCGGCCGTGCCCGGTTGACGACGATGCCGCCCACCGGCAGCCCTGCGGCGGTGAGCTCCTGCACGGCGTCCGCGGTCTCCTGCACCGGCATCTCCTCCAGCAGGGTGACCAGGTGGACGGCGGTCTGCGGCGAGCGCAGCATCTCCATGATCGAGTCCGCCTGCCCGCGGATGGGGCCCACCTTCGCCAGGTCGGCCACCTCGGCGTGCACCCCGAGGAAGCGGGTGATGCGGCCGGTGGGGGGCGCGTCGAGCACGACCGCGTCGTACGTCGGGGCGCCGTCCGGGCCGCGCCGGCGCACCGCCTCGTAGGCCTTGCCGGTCAGCAGGACGTCGCGCAGCCCGGGCGCGACCGTCGTGGCGAAGTCGACCGCCCCCATCCGGCGCAGCGCTTTGCCCGCCCGCCCCAGCTTGTAGAAGAGCTCGAGGTACTCCAGCAGCGCCTGCTCGGCGTCCACCGGCAGCGCGAACACCTCGCCGCCGTCCGGGGCGACGGCGACCGTCCGCTCCTCGTAGGGCAGCGGCGGGACGTCGAAGAGGCGGGCGATGCCCTGCCGGCCCTCGACCTCGCAGAGCAGGACGCGCCGGCCACCCCAGGCGATCGCGACGGCCAGCGCCGCCGCGACCGTCGTCTTGCCGGTCCCGCCCTTGCCGGTCACGACGTGCAGCCGCACGCCGGGCCAGTGCGGGCCCGCGGGCGCCGCCCCGTGCGGGCGGCCTCCGGGGGCCTCGGCAGCGGACGGCATGGTGCGCGAGCCTAGCCGGACGCTCGGGAGCACTCTCCCGCCCGTTCGCGGTGTCCCACTAGGGTGCGGCCATGGCCAAGTGGGAGTACGCGACGGTGCCCTTGCTCGTGCACGCGACCAAGCAGATCCTCGACAACTGGGGCGAGGACGGCTGGGAGCTGGTCCAGGTCGTGCCCGGCCCGGGGGGCGGCGACCAGCTGGTCGCATACCTCAAGCGGGAGAAGGCGTGACGGCTGCCGCGGGCGAGCCCTTCGCCCGGCCCGAGGAGCGGCTGGCCGCGCTCGGGCTCACGCTGCCGCCGGTTCCGGCGCCCGCCGGGGCGTACCTGCCCGCAGTGCGCACGGGCTCGCTCGTCTTCACCGCCGGGCAGATCCCGCTCGTCGACGGGCAGGTCGCCACGACCGGCAAGGTGGGCGCGGAGGTGTCCCCGGAGCAGGCCAAGCAGCTCGCCCGGGTCTGCGCGCTCAACGGGCTCGCAGCCGTCGCGTCAGCCGTGGGCGGCCTCGACGCGGTCGTCCGCGTCGTCAAGGTCGTCGGGTTCGTCGCCTCCGCTCCCGGGTTCACCGGCCAGCCGGGGGTCGTCGACGGGGCGAGCGAGCTGCTCGGGGAGGTCTTCGGCGAGGCTGGCCGCCACGCGCGCAGCGCGGTCGGGGTCGCCGTGCTGCCGCGCGACGTGCCGGTCGAGGTCGAGCTCGTCGTCGAGGTCACGCCGGCGCTTCCCGCCGGCTGACGCCGCAGCTGGATTCCCGTGGAACCGGCGGCCGGGGTGGTGCCCGGGTGGGCCACGCTGGTGCGGGCGCCGAACCCCGGCCCGATGACGCTCGAGGGCACCAACACCTGGCTGCTGCGCGCCGGTGACGGGCTGGTCGTCGTGGACCCGGGTCCGGCCGACGAGGCGCACCTGGGGCGGGTCGCGGCCCACGGCCCGGTCCTGCTCGCGGTCCTCACCCACGCCCACGCGGACCACGCCGAGGGGGCCGCGCGGCTGCGCGAGCTGACCGGCTGCCCCGTCACGGCGTACGCCGCCGGGCTCTGCGCCGGCACCGGGCCGCTCGCGGACGGCGCGGCTCTCCCCGTCCCCGGCCTGCCCGCCCGCGTCCTCGCCACGCCGGGCCACACCGAGGACTCGGTCTGCCTGCTGGTCGACGACCCGGCGGCGCCGGCGATCGTGACCGGCGACACGGTGCTGGGGCGCGGGCCGACGGTCGTCGAGGGCCGGCTGGGGGCGTACCTCGGCTCGCTGGAGCGACTGCGCGCACTCGGCGGGCTTCCGGCGCTGCCCGGCCACGGCCCGGTCGTGCCGTCGATCGCCGACGCGGCCGGGCAGCTGCTGCAGCACCGCATGGACCGGGTCGAGCAGGTACGCGCCGCCCTCGCCGCTGGCGCCGCCACCGCCGAGGACGTGGTGCAGCAGGTCTACCCCGGGCTGGCGCCCGGGCTGCGGCGCGCGGCGCTGCACTCCACGCGCGGGGCGATGGCGTACCTGCGCGGGCAGTGAGGCCGGCTCACTCCTCGCCGCGTACCCACCGCCGGAAGCGCCGCCGCACGAGCGGCCCCGCGGCGCCGTGCGCCACGCGGCGCAGCGGGTTGCGCCGGAGCTCGGGAGGCAGCCGGTCGGCCAGGACGGTGGTCGCGAAGCTGCCCAGCCGCGAGACGGCGCCCGGGACGGCGGGGTCGCGCGTACGCAGCAGCTGCAGGGCTGCCTCGACGGTGTCGGACAGGGTGTCGCGGCCCGCCTCGTCGGCCCGCCAGCCGGCCAGCTGCCCGCCGGTCTGCTGGGTGAGCAGCTGGCGCAGGTGCGCGGTGACCTGTTGCGGCGAGGACGACTCCGCCCGCAGGACGGCCTGCTGCAGCGCTGCGGTCGCCTCCGGCACGGCGGACGGGCCGGCCGCGTCGCTCGCGTGCACGAGCATGCGGGCCAGGTGCGCGGCCCCGTCGAGCCGCCCCCAGAGCCAGTCCTGCTGCCGCCACTCCGGACGGCCGAAGGCCCCGAAGTGCAGCAGCTGCGTCCCCCAGAGCTTGCGCGGCCCCGGGTCGGGCTCGAGCGAGGGGTCGACCGGGCCGGGGACGACCGGGCTCTCCACGTCGGGCCCGAGCCGCAGGAAGTCGAAGCCGACCGGCCGCTCGAAGGCCTGGTGGCCGGCGAAGGCCCGGGTGAGCACCTCGACGACGAGGGCGTCCACGACGACCTCGCTCGCGGCGTCCTCGCTGCCGTGCACGGCGAGCGCATAGGCCCGGGCCCCGGCTCCCACGAGCGCGCACAGCACGCGGGGGACGTCGGCGGCCTCGACCGCGGCGTTGATCGCGCGCAGCGCGTCGGCCGGGCCGGACCGGTCCGCGGCCCGGGCGATGCCCGCGTTGACCTGCTCACGCAGCGCCGCCACGCACTCGAGGACGTCGCTGAGCCGCTGCAGGCACCGCTCGCGCTCGGCGGGCGTGACCGTGCGGGAGCCACCGACGTCGCGCAGCATGAGGCGGAGCGCCCGGTCGGCGACCGCGTTGCCCCACTCCCACGCGATCGCGGCCCGCTCGAACGCGTCCTCGCCGGGGCCGGGGACCCAGCCGCGGGCGTCGTCCGGCGGGAGCGGCGCGATCTGGCCGAGGGTGACGGGGGCCGCGTCGCTGCCGTTGGCCCAGACCCAGAGCGCGTCGACGACACCGCCGTCGACCCGGGACTGCCGGTACGCGGGCAGCAGCTGGCGGGCGGCGGCCAGGCAGTCGGCGCGCGTCTCCCGCCCGTCGCGCAGCCCGGCGAACAGCAGCTGCGGCTGGCGGGCCCAGCGCTCTGCCTCCCGGGACAGCGCCCGCAGCCGCTCGATGTCGTTGCGCAGGTCGGCCTCGCCGGGCAGCCCGCGCGAGGTGAGCAGCACGCGCAGCCAGGGAGGCTGGGGCGGGAGCTCGGAGTCGGCAGCGGCGGGCTGCGAGGGCTCGGACCCCGATGGCATGACGTACGCGAGCACGCGCTTCCACGGCCGGTCGACCGGACGCCGCGCGATCTCGTCGAGGACGGGGTCGAACGGCGCGTTGTCCAGCACGCCGCCGTCCATCAGCCAGGTGGCCGGGCCGTCGGGCCGCGGGCGTACGCGGTAGTCGCGCAGGTCGACCTCCGCGTCGCGCTCGGGCACCGGCTCGAACGCGACGGGGAAGCCGGCCGACGCCCGGGCCGCCCGGCTCAGCGCCGCGGTGTCGGCGAACCCGGCCTGCTGGTCGGCGCGCGGGAACAGCGCCACCGGGTCGTCGGGAAGGTCGCCGGGCCCGGCCGGCACGTAGCGGCGCCGGGGGCTGTCGTGGCTGAACCGGTAGAGCCGGCGGTGGTCGGCCACCGCGAAGGCGTCGTTGCTCGAGTCCACGACGCAGGGGTCAGGCCCGCCGAGCGCGGTCGCGGTGACGAAGAGGGTGACCGGGGTCGCGGACTCCTCGTCCGTGCCTCCGCCGCCGACCTGCCCGAAGACCTCCCGGACCTTCTCGGCGAAGTAGCCGCCGTCGAGCAGGCTCGGCTGCGCGGACCGCGCGTCGGCGCGCAGCAGCCGGCCCCGGCTCAGCTGGGCGACCTCGCTCCACACCTGCTTGAGCGCGGGCAGCGGAGCCCCGCGCCCGATGGCGGTGGCGAGCAGCGCCCCGTTGAGCCCGCCGGCGCTCGTGCCGGCCACGACGTCGACGGCCACCGTGACGTTCAGCCGGTGGCACAGCTCGCGCCAGGCGTCGTAGACCGCGAGGTCGGGGGAGTCGGCGGGCGGGGGCAGGATGTCCTGTGACGCCCGCCGGAGGAGGTCGATCTCGTGCGCGACGCCGCCCATCCAGACGGCGAGCGAGACGCCGCCGTTCATCACGAGGGCGACCCTGACCTCGGTCGGCTGCTCCATGGTCGCCGAAGGTAGCGCCGTGCACGTGTCCGCGTCCTGGGAGAAGGCAACTCCGCGAGCCCGGAATGTGCTGCCATGCTCGCTGTGTGACCGTGGCCCGCTGCCGGGCTCGGGCGTGGCACTGGCCGCGGTCGCCGGGCCCCCGTAGCGTTCGGGGTTCCGACGGCATCCAACGAGCGAGGGTCGGGCGGGCTCCTCAGCCGCCCGCGGACGCGTGAGGCGAGGGCGAGATCAG
Organism: Motilibacter aurantiacus; assembly: GCF_011250645.1. Lineage (NCBI taxonomy): Bacteria > Bacillati > Actinomycetota > Actinomycetes > Motilibacterales > Motilibacteraceae > Motilibacter > Motilibacter aurantiacus. Next base: position 835,955 of record NZ_JAANNO010000001.1, on the reverse strand, counting down.
CACTGACACCACCGTGTGGCCGCGGGTGGGCGCGTGGGCGGTGCACGCGTACACCGCCAGCGGGGCCGCCATCGCGCTGCTCATCGTCCTGGCCGCCTTCGACGGGGACGCCGTCCGCGCGCTCTGGCTCATGCTGGCCGCGCTCATCATCGACGGCACGGACGGCATGCTGGCCCGTCGCGTCCGCGTCAAGGAGCGCGTGCCCGAGTTCGACGGGGCACGCCTCGACGACATCGTCGACTACCTGACCTACGCGTTCGCCCCCATGCTGCTGCTCTGGAGCGGGGGCTACCTGCCCGACGGGCATGCGGGCACCGTCCTGGCCGCGATCCCGCTGCTCGCGTCGACCTACCAGTTCTGCCGCGTGGACGCCAAGACCGACGACCACCTCTTCCTGGGCTTCCCGAGCTACTGGAACGTCGTGGCGTTCTACGCGGTCGTGCTCGGCCTGGGGCCGACCGCGGTCTCGGTGATCCTGCTGGTCTGCTCGGCCCTGGTCTTCGTCCCGATCGGCTACGTCTATCCGTCGCGGACGGTGACGCTGCGCGCGCCCACGCTGGTCCTGAGCACTCTCTGGCTGATCGCGTACGCCGTGCTGCTCGTGCAGATGCCCGAGCCGAGCGACGTGGTGATCGGGCTGTCGCTGGCCTACATCGTCTACTACGTGGGGCTCAGCCTCTGGCTCACGGCCAGGCGCCGGTCCCGGGGGGCCTCACCCCCCGCCCGCGAGCTCGAGCCGGCGGCCGCCGGCCCGACGGCCGAGTAGCGGCATGGCGCTCGGCTTCCTCACGGCGCTCACGGCGGCCGTCGCCTTCGGGGTGGCCGCGCTGCTGCAGGCCATGGCCGCCCGCCGCGAGCAGGTCACGGACGCGGTCGACCCGCGGCTGCTGCTGCGCATGCTGCGCCACCCCGAGTTCGTCGCGGCGCTGGCGCTCAACCTCGCCGGGTTCGGGCTGCACTTCGCCGCGCTGCGGCTGATGCCGCTGTTCCTCGCCCAGGCGGTCATCGGGTCGAGCGTCGCGGTGACCGCCCTGCTCAGCGCCCGCCTGCTCAAGGCCCCGCTCAACCGCCAGGAGTACGCCGCGGTGGCCGCCGTCTGCGCCGGGCTGGCCCTGCTCGCGCTGGGCGGCGGCGAGGAGGGGGAGGTGACGACCTCGGCGGCGGAGCGCGCCTGGCTGCTGGCCGTCGTGGCCGGGATCGTCCTCGCCGGCGCGCTGGCCGGGCGGGCGTCCGGGACGCGCGGCGCCCTCCTGCTCGGGCTGGTGTCCGGGATGGGGTTCGCCGTCGTGGCGGTCTCCGGGCGGGTGCTCCCGACGTTCCTCCCGCCCGACGTCCTGAGCGACCCGGCGACGTACTCACTGCTGGCCGGCGGGACCGTCGCGTTCCTGCTCTACTCGGCCGCCATGCAGCGCGGCTCGGCGATCACGGCGACGGGGGCGATGGTCCTCTGCCAGACCGCGGGGCCGTCACTCGTGGGCATGGCCCTGCTGGGCGACGCGGTGCGCGACGGCTGGCTGCCGGTCTCCCTGCTCGGTGTCGTCCTGGCGGCGACGGGGGCGGTGCTGCTGGCCCGCTTCGACCCGCAGGCGCTGGCCGCCCCCGCCGCGCGCTGACCGCCGCGAGGGCCGCGGCTCAGCTGCCCTCGCCTTCCAGCGCCAGCGGCCGGCCCGCGGGGAGGACGACGGCGTGCTCGGGGAGCACGCCGGTGCGCGAGCGCTGCCGGCCGAGGTAGTACGCGAGGCCGCCGAGCATGATCGCGCCGACGAAGACGAACGCGCCCCACTGCAGGTACCAGTGGTACGGCTCGGTGGCGTTGTAGACCGACCGGCGCGGCCAGGCGATGTTGAGCGCCATCGAGCCGCCCCAGAGGACCGCGAGGACGTTGACCGGCAGGCCCCACCGGCCGAGGGAGAAGTAGCGCCGGCCGTCGGGGCCCGTGGCGGCGGTGCCCGGCCAGTCGCCGCGCAGGCGGCGGACCAGCATCGGGACCGTGACGAGCAGGTACGCCAGGTAGACCATCACGATCGCGATGCTCGTGACGACGGTGAAGATCTGCGGCTGCCGGATGTTCACCAGCAGGATGGCCATCGCGAGCAGCCCGATGACGACGGCCGCGGTGACCGGGGTCTTGTGCGTCGGGTGGACGGCGGCGAGCTTGGGGCTGGCGGGCAGGTTGTTGTCGCGGGCCATGGCGAACATCAGCCGCATGGCGGCGGTGTGGACGGCGAGCGCGCAGACGGTGATCGCGATGACGATGCACACGAGGAAGGCCTTGCCGACACCGCCGGGCAGCGCCTGCAGGATCACGTACTGCAGGCCGCCGGTGCTCGACCCGAGCGCCGGGTCCTTCACGTCGCGCACGGCCATGACGGCGAGCAGCAGGATGAGCCCGCCGAGGACGAACGACGCGCTGATCGCGCGCAGGATCGCGCTGGGGGCCGTGCGGCGCGGGTCGACCGTCTCCTCGCCCAGGGAGCTGGCGGTGTCGAAGCCGTACATGACGTAGCCCGAGGCGATCGAGGCCACCAGGAACGCGCCCAGGTAGCCGAGCGACTGCCCCTCGCCGGCGCCGTTGGTCTGGGTGACCACGTCCGGCCCGCGGCGGGCGGCGAAGGCGAGCAGGACGATGATCAGCACGGCGGCGACCAGCTCGATGATCACACCGGTGCTGTTGATGCGCGTCATGAGCTTCACGCCGTACGCGTTGACCACCGTGGTGAACAGGATCAGCACGCCGGCGAGGATCACGGCGTTGACGGCGAAGTCGTACGTCCCCGTGCCGTCGCCCCAGACCTGGAACCCGGACCAGAGCTGCGGCAGCGTGATCTGGTACGCCAGCGCGACGGCGGCGATGCTCACGATCGAGGCGACCATCATCGTCCAGCCGGCCAGCCAGGCCGTCGTCGCGGTGCCGAGCTTCTTGGCCCAGTTGTAGACCGACCCGGCCACGGGGTAGCGCGCGGCCAGCTCGGCGAAGCAGAGGGCGACCATCAGCTGGCCGACGAAGACGATCGGCCAGGACCAGACGTACGACGGGCCGGCTCCGCTGTAGCCGAAGTAGAACAGCTGGAAGGTCCCGGTGAGGATCGAGATGTAGCTGATCCCGGCCGCGAAGCTGGAGAACCGGCCGATGCTGCGGTCCAGCCGCTCGGCGTAGCCGAACTCGGCCAGGCCGGCGCTGTCTGCGCTGTCGGCGCTGTCTGCGCTGTCTGCGCTGCTCTGGCGCGCGGGAGTGCTCATGCGGTCCCCTCGGTGTGCGCCCGCGACAGTCGCTCCGGGCTGGAGTTCGGCAGCGTAGAGGCTGGCCACCGGCAGGCGCTCGCCGACGCACGGCCGGTACCCGCGTCCGAACCTGGGGGTCGTGCTGACGGCCTCCGGGCCCGGATGCCGTTGCGGCGGCCCGCGTCGGGGACGGTGCGGACCCGGCAGGATGCTGCCCGGACGGCCTGCGGGGGCTGACGGAAGGAGCCGACGTGATCGTGCGGGTGTGGCGTACGCGGGTCGAGCAGGACCGGGCCGCGGAGTACGAGCGGTTCGCCCGCGAGGTGTCGTACCCGATGTTCCGGTCGCAGCCGGGCTACGCCGGCGTCCTCATGGGCCGGGAGGGAGACGACTGCGTGGTCGTCACCCTGTGGAAGACGCGGGCGGACGCCGAGGCGCTCGCCGCCTCATCGGCGTACCTCGCGACCGTCGAGCGGATCGTCGCGCAGGGGTTCCTGCGCGGCGAGCAGTCGACGGTGGCGTTCGACGCGCACCTGGCCGACCTGCCGGGCGGCGTCTGACCCGCCGGCTCAGCGGGCGCGGCGCGCCAGCCGGTCGACGTCGAGCAGCACCACGGCCCGTGCCTCGTGCCGGATCCACCCGCGCTGCTGGAAGTCGGCCAGCGCCTTGTTGACCGTCTCGCGGGAGGCGCCGACCAGTTGGGCCAGCTCCTCCTGGGTGAGGTCGTGGGTGACGTGGACGCCCTCGTCGCCCTGGACGCCGAAGCGGCGGGCGAGGTCGAGCAGGGCCTTGGCGACGCGGCCGGGCACGTCGCTGAAGACGAGGTCCGCGAGGAACTCGTTGGTCCGGCGCAGCCTGCGCGCCAGCGACTGCAGCATCGTGTAGGCCACCTCGGGGCGGCCGCGGATCCACTTGTCGAGGTCCTCGTGGCCGAGCCCGATGAGCGTGGTCTCGGTGACCGCGGTGGCCGTCGCGGTGCGCGGCCCGGGGTCGAACACGGACAGCTCGCCGAACATCTCGCCGGGCCCGAGGACGCCGAGGAGGTTCTCGCGGCCGTCGGCGGCGGTGCGCCCGAGCTTGATCTTGCCCTCGGTCACGACGAAGAGGGTCGAGCCCTCGTCGCCCTCGCCGAACAGGATGTCGCCGCGGGAGAGATGGCGCTCCTCCATGGTGGCGCGCAGCTCTCGGGCGGCCTCGTCGTCGAGGGCCGCGAAGAGCGGAGCCCGGCGTACGTGGTCGTTGACCTGAGCCTCGTCGCTGCTCACGGCCGCAAGTCTGCCCCACCCGGCGGCGGGGAACCGAGGCACCCCGCCGGATCTTGGCCGAACTTCCGGCGGGGTACCGGGAACCGGGGCGCGCGGCCCGTCCGGCGCGCCCCTGCCGTGCGCGCCGGTCAGAGCGGCAGCGCCACCAGGCACTGGCGAGGGTCCTCCGCGTACCGCGCGACGAGCTCGCGGGTGGCGAGGTCGAGCCGCTCGTGCAGCCCCTTGCGGTACGCCGAGAGCGCCTCGTCCGCGGCCGCCAGCCGGCCCATCAGCTCGGCCCGCGCCTCGTTGTCCTCCGGGTCCACCGCCGACCACAGCGCGACGAGGTCGGGCAGCTCGGGCAGGGCCTCGAGGTCGGGCAGGGCAGCGGCCGCCTCGAGGGTGAGGAAGGCCGAGCGGGCCGGGCCGGACTGGCCGTGCGCCAGCACGTCGCGCAGCCGGTCCGGGCGGTGCAGCCGGGCGGAGTCGAGCACGTCGCAGCGGGCCTGGACGAGCCGGCGCCAGTAGGAGACACGGCTCTCCTCGTTGCCGAGGTCGGAGCGGTACGCCCGCAGCTGGGCGAGCGAGAGGTGCGCGAGTGCCGGGACCCGCGCGGGGGCGGGCTGGCTGCCGCGGCGGACCGGCCCCGCCGGGTTCCGGACGTCCGTTCCGGCCGGATGGTCCGTCGATGCGGACATGTGGTGCCTCCTAGAGTGACGGGCGGTCGGGGCGACGACCGCCCGTTGACGAGGAATAATTCGACCTTGACGCCAAACTGCTTGAGGCGCTAGGGCGCCAGGTCACCCGGACGACCCACCCCGGGCGCCGTAGGCTGGCACCCGTGCCGCCGCGTTCCCGATCCGCCCGAGCGTCGACCCCGGCCACCGGGCCCGCGGCACCGCCGACAGGGGAGCCTCCGACCGGCGAGTCGCGCACCGCCCTGGTCCGGCGGGCGCGCCGGATCAACCGGGTGCTCGCCGAGCGCTATCCCGACGCGCACTGCGAGCTGGACTTCACCAATCCGCTCGAGCTCCTCGTCGCCACCGTGCTGTCCGCGCAGACGACCGACGTCCGGGTCAACTCCGTGACGCCGCGCCTGTTCGCCAAGTACCGCACGGCGACCGACTTCGCGTCGGGCGACCGCGAGGACCTCGAGACGATCCTGCAGCCGACCGGCTTCTTCCGGGCCAAGACGCAGTCGGTCATCGGGCTCGGCCAGGCGCTCGTCGAGCGCTTCGACGGCGAGGTGCCCAACCGGCTCGAGGACCTCGTCACCCTGCCCGGCGTCGGGCGCAAGACCGCGAACGTCGTGCTGGGCAACGCCTTCGGCATCCCGGGGATCACGGTCGACACACACTTCGGCCGGCTGTCCCGGCGCTTCGGCTGGACCGCCTCCGAGGACCCGGTCCAGGTCGAGCACGAGGTGGGCTCGCTGTTCGACAAGCGCGACTGGACGATGCTCAGCCACCGGCTGATCTTCCACGGCCGGCGCACGTGCCATGCCCGCAAGCCCGCGTGCGGCGCCTGCCCGGTCGCCCGGCTCTGCCCGGCGTACGGCACCGGCGAGACCGACCCGGAGAAGGCGCGCAAGCTGGTCAAGGACGTGCCGCCTGCGCAGCTCGAGGCGCCCGCCGGCGCGCACTCCGAGGACGTGTCCCCGCTCGGGACGCTCGCGTGAGCTCGGACGCCTCCGACCTGCCGGAGGCGCTCGCCCCGCTGTCGCGCGTCGTGCGCGGCGGCCGTCGCGAGGACTTCAGCCGCCACCCCGTCCCGGCCGAGGGCGGCCGGGCCTCGGCGGTGCTGCTGCTGTTCGGCGGCGGGCCCGACGGCGTCGACGTCCTGCTGCTGCAGCGGGCCGAGGGGCTGCGCCACCACCCCGGCCAGGTCGCCTTCCCCGGCGGCAGCCTCGACGAGGAGGACGCCGGGCCGGTCGAGGCCGCGCTGCGCGAGGCCGCCGAGGAGACCGGGCTGGACCCGCGCGGCGTCGCGGTGCTCGGGGAGCTGCCCGCGCTCTTCCTGCCGCCGAGCGGCTACCTCGTGACGCCGGTGCTCGGCTGGTGGCGTACGCCCAGCGCGGTGGCCCCGGGCGATCCCGCGGAGGTGGCGTCGGTCCACCGCGTGCCCGTCGCCGAGCTCGTCGACCCGGCCAACCGGCTCCGCGTGCTGCACCCGTCCAGCGGCTTCGTCGGGCCTGCGTTCCGCGTCCGCGGGCTGCTCGTCTGGGGGTTCACGGGCAGCCTGCTCGCCTCGGTGCTGCGCCTCGCCGGCTGGGACCGCCCGTGGGACCAGACGGCCGAGCCCCTGGACATCTCGACCACGCTGCCGCCCACGGAGGTCCCGGTGCCGGACGGCGGGCCGAGCGGGGGCGACGGGGCGTGATCCTCGACATCGCGCTGGTGGTCGCGATCGTCTCGTTCGCGTTGTCCGGCTTCCGCCAGGGCTTCCTCGTCGCCGTGCTCGGGTTCGTCGGCTTCCTCGGCGGTGGTGTCGCCGCGATGGTGTTCACCCCGCGGGTCGTGGGTGACTGGAGCCCCGGGCCGGGGCAGGTGCTCGCCGCGGCCTCGGTGGTGGTGGTCGCCGCCGTGCTCGGGCAGCTGCTGCTCACCGGCGTCGGGGGGCGGCTGCGCCGCCTCCTCGTCTGGGGCCCGGCCCGGCTCGTCGACTCAGCGCTGGGCGCGCTGCTGAGCGTGCTGGGGCTGCTCGTCGTGACGTGGTTCCTCGGCACGGCCGTCCGCGGGGCCGAGCTGCCGCGGCTGTCCAAGGCGGTCGGGGAGTCGCACGTGCTGCGCGCGGTCGACTCGGCGATGCCCGACACGAGCCAGCACTTCTTCTCCTCGTTCCGCACGCTGCTCGACGACGGGTCCTTCCCGCAGGTCTTCGGCGGCCTCGCTCCCGAGCGGATCCTGCCGGTGGAGCCGCCCGACGCGGGCGTCGTGCAGACCCGCGGCATCGCCGCCGCCCGCCGCAGCATCGTGCAGGTCAGTGGCTCCTCCAAGGACTGCGACCGGCGCATCGAGGGCAGCGGGTTCGTCTACGCCCAGCACCACGTGCTCACCAACGCGCACGTCGTCGCCGGCGTGACGCAGCCGACCGTGCAGGTCGGCGGCGTCGGCGAGGTCTACAAGGCGCGCGTCGTCGCCTTCGACTTCACCCGCGACGTCGCCGTCCTCTACGTCCCCGACCTCGAGGCGAAGGCGCTGCCGCTGGTGGACGGCGCGGGGCGCGGCGACTCCGGAGTGGTCGCCGGTTTCCCGCGCGGCGGGCCGTTCCGGCTCGACGCCGCCCGCGTGCGCGAGGTCATCCAGGCCCGCGGGCCGAACATCTACAACACCCGGACCGTCAGCCGCGAGGTGCTCTCGCTGTACGCCCGCATCCAGCCGGGCAACTCGGGCGGCCCGCTGCTGTCCCCGTCCGGAGGCGTGATCGGCATGGTGTTCGCCAAGTCCGTCGACGACGCCGAGACCGGGTACGCCCTCACCGTCGCCGAGCTCTCGCCGGTCGCCGACGGGGCGCGCGCCGCCACGAAGGCGGTGGACACGAGGGCGTGCGCGGCGTGACGCGCCCCCGGCGCGAGCAGGAGCGGGGCACGGTCCCCCGCTGGCCGTTCCACGCCCTGCTCGTCCTGCCGGCCGCGGCCTACCTGTGGTCGGGCTCGTACCCGGGTCGGCACACGGCGTGGTGGCTCGTCGGCGTCCTCGGCCTGGCCGCCGGCGCCCTCGTCTGGGCCGGGCGGCTCGTCGCGAACCGCGTGCTCCGCGCGCCGTGGTCCTGGTGGTTCCTCGTCGCGCCGGTGGCCGGCGCCCTCGTGCTCGGCCTCGCCGTCGCGGACGGGCCGCTGCGCGCGCGGTGGGAGCTGGGCCGGGGGGAGCTCGACGCCGCCGCGCGCCGGGTGCTCGCCAGCGGCAACGGCGAGCCCACCCCGCTGCGGCTGGGGACGTACACGATCACCTCGCTCGAGCCGGTCCCGGGCGGCGTGCTGATGGACGAGGCGACCGGCGACGGGGGCACGGGACGGGCCGGGTTCGCCTACCTGCCCGAGGGCGGGCTGCAGCGGCTGGCGGACGAGGGCTACCTCTCGCTGTCCTGGTGGCGGCCGCTCGGCGACGGCTGGTACGCCTGGTCCGACGGCTCTTAGCGTCTGCTCAGCGCGTCACAGCCGACCCACAGCCTCGTGACAGAGCCGTGCCGGGCTGGGCGCAGAAGGTGGTGTCACCAAGGACCGACCACGAGGGGGCCGCCGTGACCCAGCGCCAGACATCGACACCGACCTACGAGGGCCGTGTGCTGCCGCGACCGGACGAGGAGGTCGTGGACCAGGGCCTCGGGTTCGACATCGGGACCCTGCTCGGGCGGAGGCAGGCGCTGCGCGCGTTCGGCCTCGGCGCGCTGGGGCTGGGGCTCGCGGCCTGCGGCACGTCGTCCGCCGCCTCCTCCGCGAGCGCGACGACCGGCAGCACGCCCAGCGCCACCGCAAGCACCTCCGCGACCGGCGAGATCCCCGACGAGACCGCCGGGCCGTACCCCGGGGACGGGTCGAACGGCCCGGACGTGCTCGAGGAGAGCGGCATCGTGCGCAGCGACATCCGCTCCAGCTTCGGCGACTCCTCGGGGACGGCCGAGGGCGTGCCGATGACGCTGGAGCTCACGGTTGCGGATCTCGCGAACGGCGGTTCCCCCTTCGAGGGGGTGGCGGTGTACGTGTGGCACTGCACTCGCGAGGGCGGCTACTCGATGTACTCCGACGGCGTCACGGACCAGAACTTCCTGCGCGGCGTGCAGATCGCCGACTCCGCGGGCACGGTGCGGTTCACCAGCGTCTTTCCCGCTTGCTACGACGGGCGGTGGCCTCACATCCACTTCGAGGTCTATCCGGACGCCGACAGCATCACCGATGTGGCGAACGTGATCGCCACGTCGCAGGTCGCGCTCCCCAGGTCGACCTGCGAGACCGTGTACGCCCAGCCCGGCTACGAGGCCTCGGTGACGAACCTCGCGAAGGTCAGCCTCGACAGCGACAACGTCTTCGGCGACGACGGCGGGGCGCTGCAGCTCGCAACCGTCACCGGGGACGTGTCGGCCGGGCTCACCGTCTCCCTGCCGGTCCGCGTCGACACCAGGACCACCCCGACCGGGGGCGGGCAGCCGCCCAGTGGTGGCGGGGCGCCGGGCGGCATGGGCGGGCAGCCGCCGAGCGGGGGGCGGCCGGCGGCGGGCGGGTGAGGTGACGTCCGCGGCGCCACGGGGACGAAGGCGGTGTCCTGCCACCGCGCACGTGCCCTTCGCGCCGGGGAAGTCAGCTGTGCACGACGCCCCGCGACGTCGCGCCCGGCGGGCTCGGGCGCCCTGAGCGGCGGTCGTGCACGCCCGCGGTGCCAGGGAGTCCTTCGCGGTGGCAGGACACCGCGGAAGTGCCCCTGACACCGCGAGAGTCAGCGCACCAGCCCGTGCGCCCTGGCCGGCGGCAGCCACGTCGGGTACTCGTGCAGGATCGCGTCGTACAGCGTGTCGTCGTCCAGCGCGTCGACGTCGTCGGCCTCCACGAAGGACGCGTTGTCCACGAGCCGGCCGGGGACGGAGGTGTCGAGCCGGCGCAGGTAGTCGAAGCGCGCGGGCTTCGCGTCCTCCGGGCTCGCGGTGACGCCGAGGAACGCGAAGAAGACGCCTTCCGCGCTGGCGGCGACGAGCTGCGCGGTCGCCGCGGTGCGTGAGTCCGGGGCGCCGTCGGTGAGGAAGAGGCAGAGCGTCGGGACGGCGTACGCCCCCGAGGGGTCCGCGAACGGGTCGCCCGCTCCCGCGATGTCGCGCACGAGGTGCATGGCCCCCGCGTAGTTCGTGCGCCCCAACCGGTGCCCGGCGGTCATCCGGTCGATCCCGCCGCGGTAGTCGGCCAGCGTCAGCGCGCCGGCGCGCCAGGCCTCGGTCCCGAACAGGACGACGTCTATCGCGCCGTCGTCGTCCAGGCGGGTGGCGAGCGCGAGCACCCGCTCCGCGAGCGCCTGCACCCGGCCACTGCGGTAGAGCGGGCGCATCGAGCCGCTGTGGTCGACGGCCAGGACGACGCGCGCCCGGTGGCCGGCGAGCCGGTGCTTGTCGAGGCTGCCCGCGGCCCGCTCCGTCAGGTCCACGAGCCCCGGTGGGACCTTCTCGAGCGGCACCGCCACGTACGCCTCCGCAGCCTCGGATCCGCCGGGAGGCTAGCGGGGCCGGAGCGCTGCGCACGCGGCGACGTGCGCAGCGCTCCGGCGGCCTCAGCCCAGCAGCGTCCTCAGGGCGCCGGCGTCGAACATCGTGTCGGCGTCGACCACCGAGCCGTCGAGCCGCAGCTGCGGAGTGCTGGTGTTGCCGTCCTTGCTGGCCTGCTCGTCGACCTGCCGGGCCCAAGGGGCGTACTTCTGCGAGCGCACCGCCTGCTCGAAGCTGTCGCCCGTCAGGCCGACGCCGCGGCCGATCTCCAGCAGGTCCTCGACGGTGTAGCCGCCCGTCCGCTCCTCGGGCTGGTGCTCGTAGAGCGCGCGGTGGAACTCGGGGAACTTGCCTTCGTCCGACGCGGCGGCCAGGGCGGCAACGGCGCGCACGGACTCGTCGCCGAGGAAGCTGCGCAGCCGGTACTCCACGCGAACGCTGCCCGCCTCGACCGCCGCCGCGATGGCGTCGGCCGACTCGCCGCGCTCGAGCTCCCCGCAGTACGGGCACTGCGGGTCCTCGAACACCACGAGCGTGCGCGGGGCCGACGCGGAGCCGACCGCGATCCCGCCGGAGGCGGTGGCCGCCGCCGGCACGACGACCGGCGGGGCGGGCTCGGTCGCCTCGGCGACGGCGATCGCGGCCAGCGGGGCCGCGAGCAGGGCGACAGCGGCGCCGAGCGAGACCAGCCGCAGGCGGGAGCGGTGCGCGTCGAGCGCGGACGCGTAGCGCGCCTTCTCGGCCTGCGCGCGCCGGGCCGCGGTGCGCGAGGAGCCCGTCTCGGTCGCGGCGGGCGGCTGCGGCGCGCGAGGCCGCGGCGCGAGCCGGGAGGTGCCGAGGGCCGCGAGCCCCACGGCGAGCGCGAGCAGCAGCGAGTCGCGCACGATCTCGGCGGTGTACGCCGGGTCCTCGGTCGGGCCGCCCCCACCGAAGCAGCCGCAGTCGATCTCGAGGCCGCGGGCGGCGGCGCTGACGATGCCGATCAGGAACACGACGAGCAGGCCCGCCGTGACCGAAGCCGCCAGGCGGAGGGCGACGCCGGTGAGGAGGAGCAGGGCGAGCACGAGCTCGAACGCGGGCAGCCCGCGCCCGACGAGGGTCTCGAGCCAGCCGGGCAACAGGTCGTAGGCGCGGACCGCGCGCACGGTCGCGGCGGGGTCGCCGATCTTGGTGACGGCGGCGTACCCGAGGACGCCGGCGAGCAGCAGCCGCGCGGGGACGGCACACCACTCCAGGGCGGGGCGCAGCCGGGAGGAGGTGGACGGGGGAGTCGGCAGGGCCGGGGCGGACGGCGTCGGCGGTACCGACACGGCAGAAGGGGACATCAGGCATCTCCGGACACGGAAGGGGGCCGCGGCGGGCTCCGTGTCGCGGGTCGCCCGCCGTCAGGCCGGGGTGAGGTGGCTGGGCAGGGCGCGGCGCGGCGCCCGGGCCCTCGGCGGGCCCCTCCGGGCCGTCGCCCGGGCCAGGACCAGGCCCGCGAGCGGGACAGGGGCGTCGTGGCCCCCGCGCACCCGGCGCGGGCCGGCGGGCGTGCCCGGGAGGAGGAGCGCGGCGAGCAGGTCGAGGAGTCGCCGCAGCGGGATCGTGAGCAGCCGTCCGGCGTCCGCGAGGGCGTCCAGCGCGCCGTCGACCAGCCGGCGGGCGCCGCGCAGCAGCAGGGCGAGCACCAGGCAGGCGCCCAACTGGGCGGCGAACAGCCCCCAGCCCGCCTGGGCGGTGAGCGTGGCGAACGGGCCGGCCCCCGGGGCCGGGGTCGGCGGGCAGCAGACGATGGCGCGCGCGCCGTGGGTGGTGAGCGAGCCGCTGGCGGCCAGCGTCAGCGCCTGGGCGCCGATCTGGGCCACCGCGAGGACGGCGGTCAGCGCGAGGACCCGGGTCGTGCGCGCCGCGAGCGGCCAGAGCAACAGGGCGAGGGCGATGCCGCCGACCGCGAGGGCGGCGACGGGAGGGGTGTCCCCGGCGCTGTCCGCGCGCAGGGCCACGAACCCGCCGGTCGCGTACGCCGCGGTGACGGCAGCGAGGAGCGCGCCCGAGCTCCCGCGCGTCCCCGCTCTGCCCTGCACGTCCCTCCTCGACCGGTCGTCCTCCAGCGTCGCACACTGCTGGCGCGGCGACAGGGCCCTTCCTCCCGTCCTCAACGAGCGAGCGTGGCGTCCTGCTCCACGGTGCGGCCGACGGCAGGGGTGGTCCGCGGCTATCGGCCGGGGACGGCGCCGGTGCGCAGGAGGTAGGGCGCGTAGAACGTGGTGAGCGCCGCATCGAGGTCGACGGCGGGGTCGAGCAGCCACTGCACCTGCAGCCCGTCCATCGCTGGACGAGCTCATCGCGCTCGTGGCGCGCTAGCAGGCGGCCGGAAGGCTCGAGGCCGACACGGCGGCCCGCACGCTCCCGGTGCGGCGCCGAGGCGATCCTCGCCCGGCTGCAGGCGGCCGAGGACCGCGAGGACGGTGTCCGATCGGTGGGCGCCTCAGGTGCACGACACCGTCGACGGGGTACTCCTCGGGCTGACCAGCGCAACCGAGACGAGGAGGCCGGGACGCATGAGCGAGCAGGCGCCTGAGGGCGTAGAGCGCGGCGCGTCCGAGGAGCTCAGCGGCGCGCCGCTGACCGAGACCGAGATCGAGACGTCGAAGAAGCCCGAGGACCGGGACAGCAACGTCTGAGCCCTGGTGGGCGGAGCCCCGGGCCCGAGGGCCCGGGGCCGGACGGCCGGCGCTGCTGCGCAACGGGTGCCCGCGTCGGCGTCCGTCGGGCAGGCCCGGCGCCGGTTGGCCGCCGCTCGTCCCGTTCCGAGCACGTCGTCCCAGGTGAGGGAGCCGCCGGGAGGGCCGGCCCGGCCGCAGCGCTTCTGCACGTCACAGCGGGCCGGCGCGGCCACACCTTCGCCAGCGCGGTCTGCACCAGGTCCTCGGCCAGTCGGGCCCCCGGTGAGCAGCCGCGCGGTCCGCAGCAGCGCTGCCCGGCGGGCCAGGACGTCCTCCTGCCACCCCTCCGGCTCTTTCACCTGCTGCCCCCCTGTCGTCCACGCTGCTTGCACCGGTTGACCGGGGCAGAAGGCCGACACCGCTCCGGCGCCACGGCGGCGACGGCGAAGGTGCGGGCTGCTGGCGGGCGACACCTGGGCGAGGGGTGTCCCCCGACCCATCGGAGACGCGCTCGTGCCCGCAAGCGGTCTCTTCCCGACACCACGAGGAAGTTCTTCGACCCCTGTGTCGAAACCGGCCTGGCCCGCTCGTCGCACCGACGAGCGGCCGGTACCTCGCCGGCCCCGCGCCGGAGGAGTCGACATGGCCACCACTACCGCCCCCGCGTACACCCCGAGCCTGCCCCGCGGGCAGCGGCTGCCCTTCCTGCTCCAAGCTCTCGCCGCCACGCTCGTGGCCAGCGCCGCCACCATGACCGTCGCCGCGACGGGCAAGGCTGCCGGCGTGAGCCTGGACGTGTCCGGGGCGCCGATCCCGGTGTCCGGGTTCGCGGTGCTGACCGCGATCTGCTCGGCGATCGGGCTCGTGCTCGCCGCCGTGCTGGCGCGGTGGGCGGCCCGCCCGCGCCGGACGTTCGTGCGTGCCACGGTGGCCCTGACCGCGCTCTCGCTGGTCCCCGACCTCGTCGCCGACGCGGCGTGGCCGACGCGCGCGCTGCTGATGCTGACCCACCTGGTCGCGGCGGCCGTCGTCATCCCGACGGTGGCTGCCCGGCTGCGGGCCTGAGGCAGGGCGCCCCGCTGCAGGTCAAGAGGTCAGGCGGTGACGTCAGCGGCGCACCGGAAGCCCATGTGCCCGGTGGTCGAGTCGGGCGTGTTCGAGGTGCGGGCGGCGACGCGGTAGCGGTTGCAGTAGGACGCGTGGCAGAGGTACGACCCGCCACGCACGACACGGGCTTCACCTGTCGGCGGGCCCTCCGGGTCGACCCGGGTCTCCTCCCGCTCCTCCGCGTGCCAGCTGGTGCTCCAGCGGTCGGAGCACCACTCCCAGACGTTGCCCGAGGTGTTGTAGAGACCGTAGGCGTTGGGCCGGTACGCCTTCACGGGCGCGGTGCCGACGTAGCCGTCCTCCTGGGTGTTGACCGTGGGGAACGTGCCCTGCCAGATGTTGCACCTGTGCTGGCCGCGCGGGGTCAGCTCGCCGCCCCACGGGAACCGGGCCTGCTCCAGGCCGCCCCGGGCGGCCATCTCCCACTCGGCCTCCGTCGGCAGCCGCTTGCCCGCCCAGGCCGCGTACGCCGCCGCGTCGTGCCACGACACGTGGGTGACGGGGTGGCTCTGCCGGGACGACACGTCGGAGCCGGGGCCCTCGGGACTGCGCCAGGACGCGCCGCGCACGGCCCGCCACCAGGGCGCGCTCGGGACGCTGCCGTCCATGACGTGCGGGGCGGCGTCGGGGCCGAGCAGCAGGTGGAAGACGAACGACCAGCCGTAACGCTCGGCGTCCGTGACGTAGCCGGTCGCCTTCACGAAGGTCGCGTACTGCGCGTTGGTCACCGCGGTCGTGTCGATGAGGTACGCCGACAGCCGCACGGCGCGGACCGGGCCCTCCCCGTCGGCGGGGAACTGGTCGGGGTCGTCGCCGCCCATGAGGAACTCGCCGCCGGCGATCCGCGCCATCCCGCGGGCCACGTCCTTCGGGGAGCGGGCCGGGACGTCGAAGGGCAGTGGCCGGGCGCTCTCGGGCAGCAGGTCGAGAGGGGCGCCCTGGGGTGCGGTCCCGAGGGCGGTCGGCGTCGGGACGGACGGCCCGCAGCAGTCGCTCACCCCTCCATTGTGGCCCCGCTCCCGCCGGGGCGTCGGCTGCGGGGAACCGCTGGCAGCGCACGTGAATGTTGCGCAAATACCGTTGCGTGCGGGAGGAACAGAGGCCCGGGGCTCCTCGGCGAACGGTTGGTCCCGCGAAGCATCTGCTCACGGAGGAGCGCGCTCGCGACGGCGGACAGCAATCGTTTCCGCTCGCGGGCTGCGGAGCCCCTTGACCCGGTTGACATGAGGGTTAATGTCCCCCCTGTACCCCGGGTCCGGCGTCGCCGGGAAGGAGGAGGTCGGCCCTCGCCAGGCCGCCTTGGCCGGACGCCATCCAAGCCTCCGGCGCTTGCGTGTTGGTCGACGAAGATCAACGAAAGGAACCTAGAGCTCATGCGGAGAGCAGTCGCTCTAACCTGCGCAGCAGTCACTCTCGGAGCAGCGGCGATCGCCGCGCCCACCACCGCCAACGCCGTTCGCGGGCCGGCCACCCGGCCGATGCCGCCCGCCGCAGACTTCCAGCGGGTCCCGCTGAACGAGGACCCCGGTGAGCCCATGGCGCTCGCCGTCCTTCCCGACCGCCGCGTCCTGCACAGCGCCCGCACGGGGCAGCTGCGGGTCAACGACCCCCGGACCGGGCTCAACACCCTCGTCGCGGACTTCCGCGAGGCCCCCGCCGGGCTCTACCAGCACGACGAAGAGGGCCTGCAGGGCATCGCCGTCGACCCGAACTTCGCCGAGAACCGCTGGGTGTACGTCTACTACTCCCCGGCCCTGAACACGCCGCTCGACGACCCGAGCACCCCGTTGTTCAACGAGGGCGACGCCCCGATGATGGGCACCCTCGCCGACTTCGCCCGCTTCCGCGGAGTGCTTCGCCTCTCGCGGTTCAAGATGACGGGCAACACCCTCGACTTCGGCAGCGAGCAGCGGATCATCGACGTGCCGACCGACCGCGGCCTCTGCTGCCACGTCGGCGGCAAGATCGACTTCGACAGCGAGGGCAACCTCTATTTGTCGACCGGTGACGACACCAACCCGTTCTTCTCCGAGGGCTACACCCCGATCAACGACAACCCGACCGGGATCGCGGCGACGCCGTTCCAGAACCCCGGCCTGGACGCCCGGCGCACCTCGGGCAACACGAACGACCTGCGCGGGAAGGTGCTGCGTATCCGGGTGGGCGCCAACGGCGGCTACACCGTGCCGGAGGGCAACCTCTTCCGGCAGGGCACGCCCAACACCCGGCCCGAGATCTACGTGATGGGCCTGCGCAACCCGTTCCGGTTCGCGGTCGACCGCGAGACCGACCAGCTCCTGCTGGGTGACTACTCCCCGGACGCGCCGAACCCCAACGCGAACCGCGGGCCGCAGGGCCTCGGCCGGTGGATGGTCATCACCGAGCCGGCGAACTACGGCTGGCCCTACTGCATGGCCCCGGACATCCCGTACCGCGACTACACCTTCCCGCCGGTCGGAGCGCCGACCGGCACGCAGGGGACGCCCGGTGAGTGGTTCAACTGCGGCGCACCGGTGAACGACTCCGCGTGGAACGCCGACATCTCCTCCGGCGGCACGCAGATCACCTTCCAGGGCCAGCGGGTCCTGCCCCCGGTCCAGCAGCCGCAGGTCTGGTACGACTACGGTAACAGCGCGCTCTTCCCCGAGGTCAACGGCGTCTCGCCCTTCACCGGCCCGAACGGCACCACGGTCGGCGGCAACGGCGTCAGCCCGATGGGCGGCCCGATGTACCACTTCAGCCGCTCGAACCCCTCGCAGGTCAAGTGGCCGGAGTACTACGACGACGCCGCACTGTTCTACGAGTGGAGCCGGGACTACATCAAGGAGATGCGGATCAACAGCCGCGGCGACCTGATCGACATCCGCGATGTCGGGCCGGTCGGCCTCGTCGACAACCCGATGGACATGGAGTTCGGCCCCGACGGCGCGCTCTACGTCCTCGACTACGGCGACGGCTACTTCTCGGAGAACCCCGAGGCGCAGCTCGCGCGCATCGACTTCACCCGGGGCAACCGCACCCCGACGGTGCGGGTGGCGGCGACGCCGTCCCAGGCGCCCACTGCGCCGCTGACGGTGACGTTCTCCAGCGCGGGCACCAGCGACCCCGACGGCGACCGCCTGCAGTACCAGTGGGACTTCAACGCCGACGGGATCTTCGACTCCACCAGCGCCAACCCGACCTTCACCTACTCGGCGCTCGGCATCTACGACGCGACGCTGAAGGTCACCGACCGCACCGGCCGCTGGGCGTCCAGCTCGGTCCGGGTACGCGTCGGCAATGCGCCGCCGACCGTGCAGCTGCAGCTGCGCACGGCCGCGGGAGCCCCGTTGACCAACAACAACTTCCGCTTCGGCGACGCGGTCCAGTTCACCGTGAACGTGACCGACGACCAGCCGGTCGACTGCACGCGGGTCCAGGTGGCCTACATCCTCGGCCACGACGCGCACGGGCACCCGCAGAACTCGACCGCGGGCTGCACCGGCACGATCCAGACGCCTCCGCTGGACAGCGCGCACGCCACCTCGGGCAACATCGCCGCGGTGTTCGTCGCGCAGTACACCGACAACCCGCCCGGTGGGCAGCCTCCGCAGACCGGCAGCACCCAGACGATCATCCGGCCCCCGACAGGCACCAACCCGTGACGACGTGATGTCGTCCGCCTGAGCGGCCGGTCAGGGGAGCGGGGCGCCACCCACGGGTGGCGCCCCGCTCTGCGTGTGTCGGAAGCCGACCGGGTCGTGCCGGCCGGGCCGTGGCGCGAGCCGCCGGGTGGGTGTGCCAGGCCTACCGCAGCAGCAGCAGCAGGGCCTGCCCCGCGACGGCGGAGCTCGCCAGGGCCGAAGCGGTGAGCCGGCCGCGCGGCGCCGTGAGCACCTGCCCGAGCACCGCGCCGCCACCGACCAGCACGAGCTGCCAGCTGGCGGAGGCGACGAACGCCGCCGTGACGAACACCGTTCGCTCCATCGTGTCGTCGAGCGCCGTGGCCGCGCCGCCCGCGACGAGGGCCGTGAAGTAGACGACGGTCGTGGGGTTCAGCAGGGTGAGCCCGAGCAGCGCGCCGAACGCCCGTGCCGGCGTCATCGCCGGCGGGCCCGCCGGCGTCGGCCCGGGGGCGCGGTACGCCCGGACGGAGCGGGCCGCGATCGATGCGGAGACGGCGAGCAGCACCCCCGCGAACACCAGCTCCATCGGCCCGGCGACGGGCTCGAGCACTGCGGCGGCAGCCCCGCCCCCGGCCACGGCTGCCGCCGCGTACACGAGGTCGGCGGTCGCGACGCCGAGTGCGGCGCAGGCGCCGACCAGCACACGGGCCCGGGCGGTCAGGGCCACCAGGTAGGCGCCGACGGCCCCGACCGGAACGGCGATGCCGTAGCCCGCGACCAGCCCGGCGAGCAGGGCCGCCGTCACGGCAGCGGCAGGCGTCGCCTCCGGCGCAGGCCGGTCCGCTGCTGCAGGCCGACCGACGGGGCCGTCGTCGGGAGCAGCGGGGCCGGCACAGGGGTCATGGGGAGATGCTGGAGGGGACCGAGGTGCCCGGCAAGCCCTTTAGCTCGGCCTCCGGGATGTGTGCCACCGCATCGGCGAGGGCGAGCGGCAGCAGCACTCGGAAGGTTGCGCCGGCGCCGGGCGCGGTGTCGACGCCGACCGTCCCGCCGTGGGCCGCGACCAGCGCGGCCACGATGGACAGGCCCAGCCCGGTGCCGCCCGCTGCGCGCGTCCGGGAGGCGTCGGTCCGGAAGAACCGCTCGAAGATCCGTGCCGCGTCCTCCGGCGCCAGCCCCGGCCCCTCGTCGCGGACCTCGAGCAGCGCCCACCGGGTGCCGTCCACGTCGGCCGTCCCGACCCGTACCGTCACGGGTGTGCCCGGCGGGGTGTGCACGAGCGCGTTGCGGACCAGGTTGCCGAGCACCTGCCGGAGCCGGGCGTCGTCGCCGAGGACGACGGGGGACGGGTCGGCGCCGACCGTCTCCAGCGTGACGGGCCGTTCGGGGTCCATCGCCCCGGCGTCGAGCACGGCGTCGCTCGCGAGCGTCGCGAGATGCACGCGCGCGCGCTCGAGCGGCCGCTGCTGGTCGAGGCGGGCGAGCAGCAGCATGTCCTCGACGAGCCCGCCCATGCGCTGGGCCTCGTCCTCGATGCGCCGCATCACCTGGTCGACGTCGGAGCGCTCCTGCACGGCGCCCTGGCGGTAGAGCTCCGCGAAGCCGCGGATCGACGTCAGCGGGGTGCGCAGCTCGTGGCTGGCGTCGCCGACGAAGCGGCGCATCCGCTCCTCCGACGAGCGGGCACTGGCCTCGGACGCAGCACGACTCCGGAATGCTGCTTCCACCTGCGAGATCATCGAGTTGAACGTGCGGGACAGCCGGCCGACCTCGGTGCGCGGGTCGCTCTCGCGTACGCGCCGGGAGAGGTCGCCGGCGGCGACGGCCTCGGCGGTGCGCTCGACGTCGACGAGCGGCTTGAGCGAGGAACGGACCACGAAGTAGCCCGCGACGCCGAGGAGCGCGAGAACGGCGATGCCGACGAAGAGCTCGATGAGGCGGAGCCGCTTCAGGGTGTCGTCGATGCCGCTGAGGCTCACGGCCACCGTCGCGCTCGACACGACGACCTGCGAGCCGTTCGACTTCGTGAAGAAGATCTGGCCGCTGTACGGCACGACGACCGCTCGCCAGGTGCCGCCGCCGGACTCCGAGGGGACGGTGAAGACCTTGCTCGCGCGCTTCCTGGCTTCGGGCGTCGGGATCTGCGGCAGGTCGGGCTCGCCCGTGGAGCGCCCCAGCTGGGTGTAGGCCTCGGTGCCGTCGGCTGCGTTGAGGCGGACGACGTAGATCGAGTACTGGGGGCCGTCCGAGCGCGGCGCCTGCCCGCTGAGCGTCGCCAGGATGGACCTGGCGACGTCGGGCGCATCGTTGCGCAGATCGGTGTCGACCTGTCCCTGCAGCGAGCTGCGCAGCAGGGACGTCGCGGCCAGCCCGGTCAGCACGAGCGCCAGGGCGACCAGCGCGAGCATCGCCCCGACCAGGCGTACCCGAAGCGGAGTACGTGCATTGAGTTGCTGCAGTGCAGTGACGGGCTTCACGGCCGGGTCAGGCGCGCGGCAGCCGCAGGACGTACCCGACCCCGCGCAGCGTGTGGAGCAGCCGCGGCTCGGTCGTGTCGACCTTGCGGCGCAGGTAGGAGACGTAGGACTCGACGACGTTGGCATCCCCGCCGAAGTCGTAGTTCCACACGGCGTCGAGGATCTGCGCCTTGCTCAGCACCCGGCCCGGGTTCTGCAGGAAGTAGCGGAGCAGCTTGAACTCCGTCGGGGAGAGCGGGACGAGCTCGCCGTCCTTGTGGACCTCGTGGGTCTCCTCGTCGAGCTCGATGTCGGCGAAGCTCAGGCGGGCGGTGTCCGCGGGCGCCGCCTCGCCGGCACGGCGGAGCACGGCGCGGATGCGGGCGACGACCTCCTCCAGGCTGAACGGCTTGGTCACGTAGTCGTCGGCGCCGAGCGTCAGCCCGCCGATCTTGTCCTCCGTGGCGTCCTTGGCCGTGAGCAGCACGACCGGGACCCGCGAGCCGTTCTCCCGCATCCGGCGCAGCACGCCGAAGCCGTCCAGGCCGGGCATCATCACGTCGAGGACGACCAGGTCCGGGCGCGTGGACTCGGCCAGGCTCAGCGCCTGCTGCCCGTCCGCAGCGGTCGTCACGTCGAACCCGGCGAACCGCAGGCTCGCGGAGAGCAGCTCGCGGATGTTGGGCTCGTCGTCCACCACGAGCAGCCGGGCCTCGGCAGCCATCGTCGTCTCCTCACCTCGGTCGTCCGGTACGCAGGGGTGCGCCCGCGGCCCGCCTCCCCAGCATGAGGGACGGCTGGCCGCGGGCGCGACAGGCGGGTCAGTCGGAGGAGCCGAGCGTGACCGTGGCGGTCCGGCTCTGCCCGTCGCGGGTGTAGGCGACGGTCACCCGGTCTCCGACCGAGTGGGTCGAGATCGTGGCGCTGAGGTCGTCGAAGTCCGTGACCGGCTGCCCGTCGATGGCGGTGATGATGTCGCCGGACTGGAGCCCCGCGGCGGCCGCGCCGCTGCCCTCGGTGACGCTGCCGATCTGCGCCCCGGCCGCCCCGGTCGTGGAGTCGGCGGCGCTGACGCCCAGCATCGGGTGCTGGACGGTCTCGCCCTTCTCCAGCTGCGCGGCGATCTTCATGGCGGTGTCGATCGGGATGGCGAAGCCGACGCCGATGCTGCCGGACTCGCCGGAGCCGCTCGACAGCGAGGCGATGGCGCTGTTGATGCCGACCACCTCGCCCGCGGCGTTGACGAGGGCCCCGCCGGAGTTGCCGGGGTTGACGGCGGCGTCGGTCTGGATGGCCCCCTTGAGCGTGGTCCCGCCGCCGGCCGAGGCCTGTGGCAGCCGACCCTGGCCGGGGAACATCGAGTCGGGCTGCTGCTGCTCCTCCTCGGCCGGGATGGAGACGCTGCGGCCGAGCGCGGAGACGATGCCCGCCGACACCGAGCCCTCGAGGCCGAGCGGGTTGCCGATCGCGAGGACCGTGTCGCCGACGTGCAGCTCCGAGCTCTTGCCGATGCTGGCGGCGGTCAGGCCGGAGACGCCCTCGGCCTTGATGACGGCGAGGTCGGTCGAGGGGTCGCGGCCGAGGATGGTCGCCCGCGCGGTCTTGCCGTCGGAGAACTTCACCGTGATCTGCCCGCCGTTCGCGGCGGCGGCGACGACGTGGTTGTTGGTGAGGATCGTGCCGTCGGAGGACAGCACAACGCCGGAGCCCTCGCCCTGGCCTGCGCTGCTCGTGAAGCTCACGGACACCACGCTCGGCGTCACCTTCGCGGCCACCTGGGCGAGCGACTGCGTCGGGGCGGTCACCGTCGTGGAGGCCGCGCTGCCGGAGGCGGCCGGGGCCGCGGTGGCGGCGACGGGGGCCGTGTCGTCGTCGAAGGCCTGCGAGATCGCGGCGCCGGCGGTGCCGCTGCCCAGCGCGACGGCCAGGACGAGCGCGGCCGCCCCCGCCCGCCGGCCCCAGGCGGGCCCGCTCCTCGCGGTGGCCGGCCGCTCGGGGGCCGGCGGCTGCGCGGGCGGTGCGAAGGGGTCGTACGCCGGGGCGTACGCGGACTGCGTCGCACCGTGGGCCGGGGTGTCGTAGCTGCTGCCGTAGCCGAGGGACTGGCCGGGCGCGGCGTACGCGGAGGCCTGCTCCTCGCGCTGCTGGGTCGCGCGGCCGTCCGGGCCCGCCCACCAGGCGCCACTGCTCCGCGCGGCGCCCGAGGAGTACGAGGCGGGGACCTCGAAGTCAGGGCCGTGCGAGTCGCCGTCGTACGGCTGCGAGCTGGTGGTGCGGTCGGTGTGCGTCTCGGTCATGCCACTACTTTCGGCCGGGCCGCTGCAACCCCCCTGGGGGCAGGCTGTGAGTTCGCTGTGGGGCGTTCGCACCACCCCGGGGGCTTACTTCAGCCCGGTCGTGGAGATCCCCTCGACGAGGTAGCGCTGGAAGACCAGGAACACGACAAGCATGGGCAGCGCGGAGACCAGGGCCATCGCCATGAGGCCGGAGTAGTCGGTCGTGTACTGCCCCTGCAGGAAGGTCAGCCCGATCGGCAGCGTGTAGAGGCCCTGGTCCTTAAGGACGATCAGCGGCCAGGCGAACTCGTTCCAGCGGTACATGAACGTGAAGATGACCAGGACCGCGATGAGCGGCTTGCACAGCGGCAGGATCACGCTGCGCAGGATGCGCAGGGTGCCTGCACCGTCGACCCTGGCCGCGTCGATCAGCTCGTCGGGGATCGCCAGCATGAACTGCCGGGACAGGAAGATGCCGAACGCCTCGGCCGCCCGCGGGATGATCACCGCCCAGTAGGTGTTGACCCAGCCCAGCTCGGCGACGATGCGGAACTGCGGGATCATCAGCACCTGCACGGGGATCATGAGCGTGCTGACGATCACGAGCAGCAGGACGCTGCGCCCGGTGAACCGCATCTTGGCGAGCACGAAGCCGGCCACCAGGTTGATCGCGACCGTGATGACGACGGCCACCAGCGCGATCGCGACGGAGTTGACGAGCCAGGTCGAGAACGGCAGCGAGTTCCAGGCGCGCGAGAAGTTGTCGAGCCGCAGCACCGAAGGCCAGAAGCGCAGGTCAGCCGAGTTGAGGTCGCGGTCCGGGGACACGGCGGTCAGCAGCATCCAGAGCAGCGGGAAGGCCATGACGACGGCCAGCACCACGAGGAGCCCGAGCCGCCCCGCGTCCCGGCCGCGCCGCCGCCGGATGCCCGGCCGCCCGGTCGTCAGGGTGCTCACGCGTCCGCCTCCTGGTGCCGGTGCGCCCGCCACCAGACCACGGTGAAAGCCAGTACCAGCACGTAGATCACGACCCCGATCGCCGCGGCGTAGCCCTGCTGGCGGGAGCCGAACCGGCGGCGTACGCGTACGTCACCAGCATCTGGGTCGCGTTGCCCGGGCCGCCGCCGGTGAGGACGAAGATCACGTCGAAGACCTGGAAGGTCGTGATGACCATCATCACGACGAGGAAGAACGTCGTGGGGCGCAGCGCCGGCAGAGTGACGTGGCGGGTCAGCTGCCAGCCGGTCGCACCGTCGACGCTGGCGGCCTCGTAGCGCTCGCGCGGGACGCCCTGCAGCCCCGCCAGGTAGATCACCATGCAGAAGCCGACGTGGCTCCACACGATCACCGCGACGAGCGAGGCGAAGGCGGGCAGGGGCGAGGACTGCCAGGCCACCCCGTCGCCGCCGAACAGCCGGAGGATCTTGTTGACCACGCCGATGTTCTCGTTGAACATCCAGTCCGCCGTCAGGCCGATGACGACCCCGGAGATGACGTACGGCAGGTAGAACACCGACCGGAAGACGGCCCGGCCACGGATGGGCCGGTTGAGCAGGAGGGCCAGCCCGAGGCCGATGGCCAGCGACGCGGGGACCGTGACCGCGACGAAGACGGCCGTGTTGACGAGGGACCGCCAGAAGACGTCGTCGGACGCCATCTGCCGGTAGTTGCCCAGGCCGATCCAGCGCCCCGGGCCGATGCCGCTGGACTCCTGCAGCGCCAGCACGAACGTCATCACCAGGGGCAGCAGCAGGAACAGGCCGAAGAGCACGAGGTTCGGCGCGATGAGCAGGTACGCCGTGGCGCCCTCGCGCACGGCGCGCCCGCGGCGGCGTCGTCGTGCCGGCGGCGCGCCGGGGAAGGCCGCGGTGCGCGCGGCCTGCCCGGGCGGCGCCTGCACGGTCACGACGCGAGCACCTGCTCGATGTCGGCGGACAGCCCGGCCAGGACCTCCTTCGCGTCCCTGCCGCCGTTGAACGCCTGCTCCAGGCGCTCGACGAGAGCGGCGTTGACCTCGTTGAACTCGGGCACCGTGACCTGCTGCACGATCTCCGGCGTGATCGCCCGCGACTGCTCGAGGTAGAGCGCCATCAGGTCCGGGCGCACGGCGTAGTCCAGGTCCGCCGCGTCGATCGAGGTGCGCGTCGGCAGCACGTTGGTCGCGCCGCAGAACTTGGCCATCTGCTCCTCCGAGGCGGCGAACTGCAGGAACTTCGCCGCCTGCTCCTTGCGCCCGGAGGCCGCGGTCGCGACGAGGGCGTTGCCGCCGAGCTCGGCCGTCGCCTGCTCCTTCACCGGCAGGAACGTCGCGCTGACGTCGAACGACGCGCCCTTGTCGATGTCCGCGAGCAGGAAGTCGCCGGCCAGGACGGTGGCGAGCGTGCCGGCGGTGAACAGGTCCCCCACGTACTCGCCCTTGGCGGAGGTGCTGCGCGGCACGTAGCCACCGGAGTAGAGCCCCTGGGTGAAGCGCAGCGGCTCCAGCCCGGCCGGGCTGTCGATCGCCGGGGCCCGCAGGCTCTCGTCGAGCAGCCGGCCGCCCGCCTGCCCGACGAAGTTCAGCCAGCGGTACGCCCCGGCCAGCTGCAGGTTGAGCCCCGTGGCGTACGTGCGCGGCTTCGCTGCCGCCTTCAGCTTGTCCAGCGCGGCGGCGAACTCGTCCCACGTCCACGCCTCGTCGTACGTCTGCGGCAGGGCGCCGAGGCCGGCCGCGGAGGCGGCCTCGGTGTTGACGAGCACCATCGAGGTGTCCGTGTGGTGCGGGACGCCGTAGGGCCTGCCGTCCCGGGACACCGCGGCGTAGAGCGCCGGGCTGAAGCCGCTCGCGTAGTCGCCGGGCACCGAGCCGCTCAGGTCGAGCAGCGCGTCGCGGCTGCTGTAGACCCCGAGGTCGGTGTAGGTCACGCGGAAGACGTCCGGGGCCTGTCCGCTCTGCAGGCCTGCGTCGACGTTCGTGAGCAGCTGGGCGAAGGGGACCTGCTGCAACCGGACCTTGACGCCCTCGGCCTGCTCGAAGTCGGCGGCCAGGGACTGGAACGCCTTCAGCTCGGCGTCGCCGGCCCAGAACATGAACGACAGCTCGTCCGCGTCCCCGCCGGAGTCACCGCCCGGAGAAGCCGCCGCAGCCGGCGAGCGCGAGGCCCGCGGCCGAGTACCCGGCCAGGCCCAGGAACTGTCGGCGGTCGATCGGCATGGCTGCGCCTCCGTGCGCGGGGATCAAGGCACCTCTTTCTAGAGGCAGACGTCGGCCCGCGCATCTTGAATGATGCCGGTTCGGCCCGGATCGCGGACAGAGATCGCCGGCGTAGGGTCGTCCCTGGCGGGAAGGAGCCTCCCCGTCCGTCTCCGGCCCGCGACGTCGACGCAGCACCGCGACCGGCCGGAGCCCCCTGCCGCGTCAACGCGCACGCCGGCACAGCGAAGTGAGGAACCACCATGGCTCAGAACACCGTCTCCCGCTCCTTGCACGACGTCGGGCTCGCCGCCTGGTTCGGCGGGACGCTGGCCAACGCGGTCGCGCTCAACCCGGCTGCGAGCGCCGCCTCCGGGGCACGCTCGACCGGGGCCGTCGCCAACGCCGGCTGGGACCGCTGGACGCCGGTGAACGCCGCGGCGATCGGCGCGCACCTGCTCGGAAGCGTCCTTCAGCTGAGCGGCAACAAGGAGCGGGTGAAGTCCCAGCAGGGCGTGGCGTCGATGAGCCTGCTCAAGACCGGGATCACCGCCGCCGCGCTCGGCGTGACCGCGTACAGCCGCGTCCTCGGCCGCAAGGTGTCGGCCCACGCCGACGTCCCCGCCGAGTCCGGCACCGAGCCGTCCGGCGGCACTCCGCCGGAGGTCGCGGCCGCCCAGAAGCAGCTGCGCCTGCTGCAGTGGGCCATCCCCGGCCTGACCGGGGCGCTCGTCGTCATCAGCGCCTACGCGGGGGAGCAGCAGCGCCCGACCGAGGTGAAGAAGGGCGTGGCCGAGCGGTTGCTCGGCGCCTGAGCGGTCCGAGCCGGCAAGACCGGTTCGGTCAGGCGCTGGTCAGCTGGGGGCGGCGCGAGACGGTGCGCTCCTCACCGCCCCGCTCCACCTCGGCGGCCAGCGCCTGCGCCCACACGACCAGTGCGTCCACCGCGATCGCGTAGGGCGGATGCTCGGCAGAGCCGGCGATCCGCAGCGCCCCGCGTCGCAGCAGGCGCGCGGCCCCGGCGGCGTTGCCGCGCTCGGCGTGCGTGAGACCCACGGCGAGCTGTGCGAGCCCCTTCCACAGCTCGCGCTCCTCCGGCGGGGCCGCCTTCCAGGACCCCTCGAGCACCTCGTGCGCGTGGAACGGGCGCCCCGCGTCGATCAGCCGCTGCGCCTCGGCCAACGCGTCGACCGGCGGGAGCACGAAGTCGTCCGGTACGCGCTCGACGCCCTCGGCCCCGTGCGGCAGCGGCCGGCCGAGGGCGTCGCGCGGGCGGGCGTTGCGCGCGCGGCCTTCGGGGTCGCGGTCGCGCCGCACGCCCGGAGGCGGGGTCGGCTGCGCGGTCGAGTCGCTCAACGGTCCGGCTCGGGGTCGGCCAGCCAGCCGAGCAGCTCGGCGGCGAACGCCTCGGGGCTCTCCTCGTGCGGGAAGTGGCCCACGCCGCCGAGCAGCCGCCAGCGATAGGGCGCCTCGACGTACAGCCCCGACCCCTGGGCGCTGCGCGGGAGCACGGCACGGTCCGCGGCACCGTGCAGGTGCAGCACCGGGACCCGGACCGGCTCGCGCATCGCGCGGGCGAAGCGGACCCCGTCGGGGCGCGGGAGCGAGCGCACCGCCCACCGGGAGTACTCGAGCGAGCAGTGGGCGACGCCCGGCACCTGCGCCGCGGCCCGGTAGACCGCGGCCTCCTCGGCGCTGGGCCATCCGGGGGCGGCCCAGGCGCGCAGCAGCTGCTCGACGTGGGCCGCGTCGTCGCGCAGCAGCTTGCGCTCGGCGAGCACGGGGAGCTGGAACCCGAGGACGTGGCCGCTGCGGCGCAGCTGCTGCGGGTCCCCGCGCAGCGCCTCGCGCATGCGTCGCGGGTGCGGGGCGCTCACCGCGCAGAGCCGGCGGACGACCTTGGGGTGCGCGACCGCGGTCGACCAGGCGAGCATGCCGCCCAGCCCGTGGCCGACGACGACGGCGTCGGCCGCCCCCAGCGATCGGACCACACCGGCGATGTCGGTCGCGAGGGTGGCCGGGTCGTACCCGCGCGGAGGCTTGTCGCTGGCGCCGAAGCCGCGCAGGTCCATGGCGGCGGCCCGGTAGCCGGCGCCCGCGAGGGCGGTCAGCGCGTGCCGCCACGCCCACCAGAACTCGGGGAAGCCGTGCAGCAGCAGGACCAGCGGGCCGCTGCCCACTTCGGCGACGTGGAAGCGCGCACCGTTGGCGGCCACCATGCGGTGCTCCCACGGGCCGTCACGCAGGATCGCCGATGCGTCGGGCGCCTCCATGGGCGCAGCCTGCCACAGGAACCGGCGTTTGTGACCCTCCTGTGACGTGGGACGCGCGGGGCGCCTCAGCCCCTCGCCGCGCCCTTGAGGGTGGCCACGCTCTCCTTGGTGGTGCGGATCGTCCGCTCGGGGGCGCTGACCTTCGACACCTGCTTCTTGCCGATCAGGGCGAGCACGCCGGCGAGCAGCAGGAAGACCACCGCCACGACGAGGAACGCCAGGGCCGGGTGCAGGCCGGCGGCCTCCAGGCCGTACGCCGCCGCGATGCTCAGCAGGATGGTCGCGAGCAGGCCGAGGTAGGCCGCCGCCCCGAACAGCCCGCTGCCGGCGATGGCGTGCTTCGCCTCGGACTTGATCTCGATCTTCGCCAGCTCGATCTCGGACCGCACGAGCGCGGAGAGGTCCTTGGTCGCGGACGCGACGAGCTTGCCCAGCGAGGGCTCCGGGGCGGCAGGGGTGGCCACGGTGGCGCCGGGCCCGTCGTACCCGGGCTTGCCGTACTCGGGCTTGGTGAACGCGGTCGTCATCGTCGGGCTCCTTCTGTGAGCGCGCTCCCGCGCGCCGCTGCCTGTGGCCGGGACCGCCGTCGGTCTGCTGCCGGTCCGATACTGCCGGGCTCCGTACCCCGGGCGCGAGCCGGGCGAACGCCGGCGCGGCGCCTGCCCCCGGCGACTGCCCGAAGCGGGAGTGCGAGGACGCGGCGGGTCGTCGACCTCGCGCACGGCTCGGACGAGGTGCTCGGCCTGGTGCCGGACGGCGCCGCCGACGTCGTCCTCTCCGCTGAGGGGGCGAGCTGGCCTAGAGCACCTGCCCGCGACCGGAGGCACCGTCGACCGCCGCCCGCGCCGACGGCACCCCGCTCTTGCCCGGCTGACGCTCCGTCGAGGAGCCGGGCGCGGCGCCCGAGGGCGTGTACGGCGTGGGCCGCCCCGCACCGGACAGCCGCGCCGGCTCCCTGTTGCGGGCGCCGACGGTCACCCGCTCGCGTGGGACAGCCGGCTGCGCGCCCGGACTGGTCGGTCGCGAGCGTGGGGGAGCTCGTGCGGGTCGCCCGCTGACCCCTCAGCCCTCGGAGGAGCCCGCCGACGGGAGCTTGCTGCTGATGAGCTCCATGACGGTCGAGTCCGCGAGGGTCGTCACGTCGCCGACGGCCCGCTGCTCGGCCACGTCACGCAGCAACCGGCGCATGATCTTTCCCGAACGGGTCTTCGGCAGCTCGGGGACGACGAGGATCTGCCGTGGGCGCGCGATGGGGCCGATCTCCTTCGCGACGTGCCGGCGCAGCTCCTGCACGATCTCGTCGCCCGCAGCGCGGTCCTCGGCGACGTTGCCGCGCAGGATGACGAAGGCGACGATGCCCTGGCCGGTCGTGGGGTCGGTGGCCCCGACGACGGCCGCCTCGGCCACCGCCGGGTGCGAGACGAGCGCGGACTCGACCTCGGTCGTGGAGATGCGGTGGCCCGAGACGTTCATGACGTCGTCGACCCGGCCGAGCAGCCAGATGTCGCCGTCCTCGTCCTTCTTCGCGCCGTCGCCGGCGAAGTAGACGCCGGGGAAGCGGGACCAGTACGTCTCCTGGTAGCGCTTGTCGTCGCCCCAGATCCCGCGCAGCATCGAGGGCCAGGGCTCGTTGAGCACCAGGTAGCCCCCGCCCCCGTTGGGCACGGGCTCCCCGCGGTCGTCGACGACCTCGGCGGAGACGCCGGGCAGCGGCCGTTGTGCCGACCCGGGCTTCAGCGTCGTGACACCGGGGAGCGGGCTGATCATGAGGGCGCCGGTCTCGGTCTGCCACCACGTGTCGACGACGGGCGCGCGGTCCCCACCGATGTTCTTGCGGTACCAGACCCAGGCCTCGGGGTTGATCGGCTCCCCGACACTTCCGAGAACTCGGATTCGCGAAAGATCGTACTGGGCCGGGATCTCCTCGCCCCACTTCATCATCGTGCGGATGAGCGTGGGCGCGGTGTAGAGGATGGTCACGCCGTACTTCTGCGCGATCTCCCACAGCCGGCCCTTGTGCGGCGTGTCCGGCGTCCCCTCGTACATCACCTGCGTCGCCCGGTTGGCCAGCGGGCCGTAGACGATGTAGGAGTGGCCGGTGACCCAGCCGATGTCGGCCGAGCACCAGTAGACGTCGGTGTCGGGCTTGAGGTCGAAGACGTAGCGGTGGGTGTACGCGACCTGGGTGAGGTAGCCGCCCGTGGTGTGCAGGATCCCCTTGGGCTTCGCGGTGGTGCCGGAGGTGTAGAGGATGTAGAGCGGGTGCTCGCTGTCATGGGCCTCGTACGCGTGCGTGCCCGGCTGCCGGTCGACCACGTCGTGCCACCACACGTCCCGGCCCTCGGTCCAGGCGACCTCCTCGCCGGTCCGTCGTACCACGAGGACCTTCTCCACCGTGCTCGTCCGGGCGACCGCCTCGTCGACCGCGGGCTTCAGGGCGCTCGGGCTGCCGCGCCGGTAGCCGCCGTCCGCGGTGATGACCGCCTTCGCGTCCGCGTCGTCGATCCGGCTGGCGAGCGCGTCGGCGGAGAAGCCGCCGAACACCACCGAGTGCGGTGCGCCGAGCCGCGCGCACGCCAGCATCGCGAAGACCGCTTCCGGAATCATGGGTAGGTAGATCGCGACCCGGTCACCCTTGCCGACCCCGAGCTCGGTCAGCGCGTTCGCCGTCTTGCAGACCTCACGCTGCAGGTCCGCGTAGGTGATGGTGCGGGTGTCGCCCGGCTCGCCCTCCCAGTGGATCGCGACCTGGTCCCCGTGCCCGGCCTCGACGTGCCGGTCCACGCAGTTGTAGGCCACGTTGAGCGTGCCGCCGACGAACCACTTGGCGAACGGCGGCTGCCAGTCCAGCGCCCGCTCCCACGGCTGCGCCCAGGTCAGGGAGCGGGCCTGCTCCTCCCAGAAGCCCAGCCGGTCCGCCGCCGCTCGCCCGTAGATCTCGGCCTGGGCGTTGGCCTGCGCGGCGAACCCCTCGTCCGGGGGATACCTGCGCTCCTCGTGCAACAGGTTGGACAGGCCCTCGCCGCTCTGCGCTGCCCCGCCGGACTGGTCGGCCACGGTGCCTCCTCGGCTCGTCGCTGTGCCCCGCTGTTCGCCCTGCTCGGGACAGTCTTGCCCCGCGCCGATCAGCGGCCAATCCGGGGTGGCCGGACGGAGCCGGGCTCGGGACTCCGCCCGGGGTGCGCCTCAGCGCAGGTCGGCGGCGAAGGCCCGCAGGACGTAGGGGAGCCGGACGATCCCATCCGCGTCCGCCACGCCGGCGTGCACCGCGGCGACCGCGGCCAGCACCCGCTCGCGCTCCGGCTCGGGCAGCAGGGAGACGTACGACCGGGAGGCCGCGAGGTCGCGCAGCCGCTCGGCGTCCAGCGGCTGCACGTGCTCGAACGACGCCTCCTCGACCGGGCCGAACCGCCCGGAGGCGTTGAGGTCGCGGGCCGGGTCGACGGTGTCGAAGCCCTCGTCGCCGAGGACCTCATTGAGCTGCGCGACCCACGCCACGCGGTCGTCGCGGCGGTTCCACACCAGGGCGACGCGCCCTCCGGGCCGCAGCACCCGAGCCGTCTCGGCGAAGAAGCGCGGCGGGTCGAACCAGTGGTAGGCCTGCGCGGCGACCACGGCGTCGGCGCTCGAGTCCGGGAGGGGCAGTTGCTCGGCCGGTGCGACGTGGACGGCCACCGCGGCGCCCCGGGCGCGCAGGGCCTGCGCCATCGCCGGGTCGGGCTCGACCGCCGTCACGCGCGCGCCCGCTGCGGCGAGCACCCGGGTGAGCTTGCCCGTGCCCGCTCCGACGTCGATCACGTCCGGGGCGGGGCCGGCCTCGCCCGGGACGAGCGTGGGAAGCAGCCACGGCACCAGCGCCGCCGGGTAGCCCGGCCGGCCCCGGTCGTACGCGTCGGCCACCGCACCGAACGAGCGTGCCCGGGCGGCGGTCCGCTCGTCACGACGTGCCATCGACGTCCTCCCCGATCGGGTCGTCCGCGTCCTCGCGCGGGTTGCCGCCCTGCGTCGGCCGTCCGGCACAGACGTCCAGCCACGTCGAGAGCAACACCTCCTCCACCGGCCCCGTCGCCAGCGCGCCGGTCGCCGTCGCGCCGTCCGCGGTGCGCGCCGTCCAGCGGACGTCGCCGAGGACCCGCTCGGGCGCGGGCTGAGCGCAGTCCGGCCCGTCCCAGCCGAGCGTCAGCGTGCCGGTCGACTCGGGCGGCAGCGGAAGGCCGGCCGCCGGCAGCAGCGCCCGCAGGCCGGCCGGCAGCCCGTCGAGGGTGAGCAGGGTGACGGGGTCGGGCTCGCCGTTGTGCAGCGGCGCGGAGACCTGCAGGCCGTCCCCGACGAGGGCCAGCTCGGCGGCCCCGAGTGTCAGCCCGGAGGTGTCGTCCGAGCTCGTGCCCGCGGTCGAGGACGCGGACGGCTGCCCGGCCGACGCCTCGCTGCGGTCGTCGACCAGCAGCCGGGCTCCGGCGCCGAGGACGAGCACCAGCGCCGCGGCGGCCAGCACGGCGTACAGCGTGGCGGGGGACGGGCCGTGCCCGCCGCGCCCGCCGGCGTGCGCCCTGCTCACCCGGTCGCGCCGCGCCCGCGGCGGCGGGCGGCGTACCAGACGTAGCCCGCGGTCGCGGCGCCGGCGACCGTGGCCGCCGTGGCCAGGGCGGGGGCGGTGCGCCCGGACAGCCGGTCGCGCAGGCTCACCGGCTTGGTGAACACGAGCACCGGCCAGCCCCGGGACAGGGCCTCCTTGCGCAGCGCGCGGTCCGGGTTGACGACCGAGGGGTGGCCGACCGCCTCGAGCATCGGCAGGTCGGTGACCGAGTCGCTGTAGGCGTAGCTCGCGGTGAGGTCGTAGCCCTCCTCCTCGGCCAGCCGGCGCACGGCCTCCGCCTTGGCCTCGCCGGCCATGTAGGCCTCGATCTCCCCGGTGTAGCGCCCGTCCTCGACGATCATCCGGGTCGCCACCACGCGGGACGCGCCGAGCATCTCGCCGATCGGCTCCACGACCTCCGCACCGGACGCGCTGACGACCACGATGTCCCGGCCCGCGGCCCGGTGCTCCTCCAGGAGCGTCGCCGCCTCGTCGTAGATGATCGGGTCGATCAGCTCGTGCAGCGTCTCGGCGACCAGCTCCTTGACCTGGGCCACGTCCCACCCCGTGACGAGCGAGGAGAGGTACGCCCGCATCCGCTCCATCTGGTCGTGGTCGGCGCCGCCGAGCAGGTAGACGAACTGCGCGTAGGAGCTGCGGACGACGGCGCGCCGGGTGATGAGGCCGCCGCGGTAGAACGACCGGCTGAAGGCCAGCGTGCTCGAGCGCGCGATGATCGTCTTGTCGAGGTCGAAGAAGGCCGCGCCGTGGCCCGTGCCGGTGGGCACGGTGGACTCGACCATGCCCCGAGGATACGTACGCGGCGGGGGCGTCATCCTGGTCATCGGGGCCGCTCGGGCTTGATTCGCCAAAGATTCGCGTCGGGTTCGACGTGCCGTTTGCCTTATGACCGCTTCGGGTACACGATGGTACGGCGGCCGGTGAGCAGTCCCCGGTCTCGCGGACCCCCGGGACCGGCTCCTCCCCCCCGAGCCGGACCGGCGGAGTGGACGGCCCCCGCTACCCCCCCCAGCGGGGGCTGTCCCATGTCCCGAGCCGTTCCGGCCTGCTCACCGGTCGCCCTTCGACGCGCGCGTCCCGGGTCGTCCACAGCTCCCGTCGCCGCAGCCGCTCGTCCACAGACTGATTGCCGAGCGCCCGCGACCCCCTGCAGGCGGCCCACTCTCGAGGCACTCCCGAGCCTCGGAGGCAGCCGTGCCGACACCGCCCTTCCCCTCCGCCCGTGCCCTGGCCGTGACGGCCGACGCGCGCCTGGCCGACGACCTGGTGCGGCTGTGCGCCGCGGCCGGGATCGGCTGTGACGTGGTGAGCGATGCCGTCGACGACCTGCGCCGGGCCCGCGGCGCCTGGGGCGCGGCGGCGCTCGCCCTCGTGGGCGCCGACCTCGCCCGTGAAGTGGCCGTGACGCTGCCGCGCCGCGAGGGTGCTGTCCTCGTCGCTCACAGCAGCGGCGCCGGTGAGGACGCGGCCCTCTGGCGGAGCGCGGTCGAGGCCGGCTGCGAGCACGTCGCGGTGCTGCCCGAGGCGGAGCCGTGGCTGATGGAGCGGCTGGCCGACGCGGCCGAGGGGCGGCCCGGGGGCGGCGTGGTCGTCTCGGTGCTCGGCGGCCGCGGTGGCGCCGGCGCGACCACGCTGGCGGCCGCGCTCGCCGTCACCGGCGCCCGACAGGGGATCGCGACCCTGCTCGTCGACGCGGACCCGCTGGGCGGCGGCATCGACCTGATCCTGGGCAGCGAGGACGCCGGCGGGCTGCGGTGGCCCCAGTTGCAGGGGGCGGCGGGGCGGGTCCCGGCCGGGGCGCTGCGCGACGCGCTGCCGCGGATCGAGGGCCTCGGCGTGCTCAGCTGGGACCGTGGGGATCTGCTGGCCGTCCCCAGCGCGGCGATGAGCGCCGTCCTCGCCGCCGCCCGTCGCTCGAGCGACCTGGTCGTCGTGGACCTGCCACGCCGGGTGGACACAGCCGTCGAGTGCGCGCTGGCGGCCAGCGACGTCACGCTCCTGGTGGTCCCGGCCGAGGTACGCGCCACCGCCGCCGCCACGCGAGTGGCCGCGGCGGCCGGGGTCGTGGCCGCCGACCTGCGCCTCGTCGTGCGCGGCCCCGCTCCCGGCGGCCTCCCGGCGGACGTCATCGCCGAGTCCCTCGGGCTCCCGCTCGCCGGGGAGCTGCGCGCCGAGCCGGGCCTGGCCGTCGCCCTCGAGCACGGGGAGCCGCCGGGACGCGCCGGGCGCGGCCCGCTCGCGCAGTTCTGCCGGCGGTTCGTCACCGAGGCATGCTCGACCCGGCGCGCGGCGTGAGGGGCGTCGAACGGCCCGACGGCGCGCTGCTGGAGCGGGTGCGCTCCCGGCTGGTCGGCCTCGGGGGCGAGCCCACCCCCGCGGACGTCGCCGAGGCGCTGCGCGCCGAGCGCGGGCTGCTCGGCGACGGCCCCGTGCTGGCCGCGGCGACCGCGCTGCGCGCAGAGCTCGCCGGCGTCGGCCCGCTCGAGCCCCTGCTCGCGGACCCGCGCGTGACCGACGTGCTGGTGAACGGGCCGCGGGACGTGTGGGTCGATCGCGGCGGCGGGCTCGAGCGCGCCGACGCCGCGTTCGTGGACGAGTCCGACGTGCGCCGCATCGCCGAGCGGCTCGCGACCAGCGCCGGGCGCCGGCTCGACGACGGCGCGCCCTGGGTCGAGGCCCGGCTGCCGCAAGGGCTGCGCCTGCACGCGGTCATCCCGCCCGTCGCCGTCGGCGGCACCTGTCTGAGCCTGCGCGTCCCGGCGCGGAAGCCACTCTCGCTGACCCAGCTGGCCGCCGTGGGGGCCGTGACGCCTGCGGTCGAGCAGGCGCTGCGCGGGCTGGTCCGGGCGCGGGCCTCGGTGCTCGTCACCGGCGGGACCGGGGCCGGCAAGACCACCCTGCTCGCAGCGCTGCTGGGACTCGTCCCTGCCGGCGAGCGGATCGTCATCGCCGAGGACACCACCGAGCTGGCCCCCGACCACCCGCACGTGGTCCGGCTCGAGGGCCGGGCGCCCAACGTCGAAGGGGCCGGCGAGGTCACGCTGCGACAGCTGGTCCGCCAGGCGCTGCGCATGCGGCCGGACCGGCTCGTCGTCGGCGAGGTGCGCGGCCCCGAGGTGCCGCGTCAGTCGGGTTACCGTCGAATCCTTGCAGTGCGTGAGAGAGGGGGCCGGAGGGCGGCAGGGGCACTGCGCCCGAGATCGCCAGTCGGGGTCGAGGAGTGCCGTCCATCGCGCGCACGTCAACTTTTAGCAGCTCTAGCACCTCCCGCTGCCTCTCCAACGGCAGCGCTGGGAGGCCTCGCTGCGCCTTCGCCGTCAAGTCGTCAAGGCTCGTCCGCAGCTCGGCCTGCAGGGTCCTCGCGGCAGCGCGAGCGGCAGCGCGGGCCTGCTGCTGTTCGAGAGCCGACACCTCCTCGTCAAGAACTGCGACGGCGGCGGCGATCAGATGCCCGGGCACGCCCGCTTTGAGGGCAGATGCAACCTCGGCCACCTGCGCTCGCTTGAGGTCCTCGACACGCCTCTGAAGTGCCGCCGGGTCGTTCTCCTCCTCCGTCCGAGCATCGACACTGCGGTCCAAGGCGAGGAAGTCGTGGGCCATTTGCGACAGGAGACCGGGCGATGTGAGCAAAGTCACAACCTCTCCCCAGACGGTTGCATCGAGCCAGTCAGCGTCAACCCGCGGGCAATCGCAGCGTTCGCGACCGTCCGAGGTCCACTTCGAGTTAGCGCAGCGGTACTGCCGTAGGTGGCGATCCTTCCGGTGCACGCCTCCGTAGCGTCCGCCGCACGAGCTGGTGGCCCCCGAGTTGGGGTAGGCCTTGCTGGGTGACTTGTAGCCGTACGCTCGCCGCCGCAGCGCCACCTGCAGATCGTCGAACTCCTCCTTGGAAAGAGGCGGGTCCTCCAGATTGATCAGGATGGGGTCGCCGTACTTCGGCGCACCGTCGCGGTCGAGCTTCGTGTGGTGGCCGGCCCCGTAGCGTCTAGTGGGCTGCCCCCACCAGACCTCCCCAAGCAAGCCTCGATGCTCCATCTGACGGCGCAGACGCTGGTGCGTCCACGTCGCTCCGGATCGACTCGTGAGGCCCATCCCGTTGAGGAGCCCGGCCACTTGCCCGGTCGTCAGTCCCTCCACCACGAGCGCTCGCCACGCGACGCCAATCACGCGCCGCTCGTGCTCGTCGGCAACGCACTGCGCGGTGCGACCTGCGCCGTTGAGCCGGTAGCCGTAGGGCGGGGAGCCTCCGGGCCAACCGCCCATGAGAGCCTTGGCTCGCTGGCCGGTCACCCCGCGCTCAGCAATCTGCTCGCGCTCGAACTCAGCGAACACGCCCAGGATGCCGCGCATTGCTCGGCCGGACGCCGACGACGAGTCGATGTTGTCCGCGATCGACACGAAAACAACCTGCATGTCATCAAGTGCCGAGAGCGTCGGGGCCAGGTGTGCTAAGGAGCGGCTGAACCGGTCCAATTTCGTCACAATGATGGCGTCAATGAGCCCCGCGCGGACGTCCGCCATCAGTTCGTCCAGCGCCGGTCGAGAGCTCGAACCGCCCGACTCTCCCGCGTCCACGTACACCTTGTGCAGAATCCATGATCTGCGCTCGACTTCTCGTACGCCGCTGGTTCGCTGAGACTCGATACTGGTTCCGTCCGCCTGGTCGACCGTGGAGACGCGGCAGTACACGGCGGCCCGGAGTGCCGCTGGCCTGTCGCCGTTGGTAGTCATTCGCTTCGTCACGTTAGTCATCCATTTGGGGGAGATTGGTGAAGATCAGCCGGAGGAGGTGTTCGTAGGCTCGTGCGTCGGGCGTTGAGGACCAAGCCGCGTGCACATCGGGCGACGTCTCGTTGCGGGACGGCTCGGTCATGATGCCCGGCGCTCTGCGCGTCGACGTGCCCGATATGCAGCCCCGGCGCGCCGGTTGCGCTCCATCATGCACTCGCGACAGTCGCGTGTCCGGCTGCCATTCCTGCGAACGCGGATGACCAGGTTACTGCCGGAGTAGGCGTGCCCTCGCGTGCAGTGCGTCTTGCTCCGCTGGTTCTCCCCTGCACGTCCACGTCGAACGTTCTCGCCCTGAGTGCACGCGTCTAGGTGATCTGGGCGTACGCAGCGGCGATTGCGGCAGAGGTGATCAACGACCAAGCCGTCGGGGATCGACCCGTGGGCCAAGATGTACGCGACGCGATGTGCCAGCACACTCTTGTCGTTCAGGCTGAACCTGCCGTAACCGCGGTTTCGCCCGGCCTGCCATTCCCAGCAGGCGTCGAGGGGTAGATCCGGGATCAGCACCTTGGCCCAGAAGCGGGCCATGTCCGAGAGAGTCATGGCCAGGGCGTCGTCGCGGTGGCCAAAAGATCATACGAGCGTGAAGAGCCCCTGTGCTTCTCTTTGAACGCTCGTTCTGGGGCGTTGCCTCCTACGAACGGCCTATCGCAAGAGGCAACCAGGCGTCCGTTCGGGTGAGCAGAAAGGTCCGCGACGCGCAAAAACTGGGGCGGTCGTGCCGTGTTCCCGGCTATACCTAAGAAGGCATGACATTTTTCTGTGTGAAGGTGGGACGCCGCAGGCTATGTGCTAGAACGCATAAGTTGAGCAAGGAGCTCGCTCTCTTCGTACGTCTTCGTACGTGGGTCAGCGTTGAGCGACGATGCGGCCGAGGGACCGTCGAACCGTCTCTGGGTGCCACACGCTGGCACGCTTGGGTCTCAACCCCTCCGCGTTGAGGGCGGCGGCGATCGCACGGAGGCTCGCTCCGTCGCACTGAAGTTCACGCATGCGCTGAAGCGCTCGCTGCTCGTCTTCGCGGGGCTCCAACTCCCCACCACGAGCCTGCAGCCCGAAGGCGGGCGCGCCTCCCGCGTACCCTCCGCGCTCTGCCTTGCGTCGCTGTCCGGCCCGCAACCGTAGACGGATCATTGCGCGCTCATACTCGCTCACCGCGCCAAGCACTTGGCGTATCAGTCGGCGGCTTGGGTCTGACGGATCGTCCGCGAGGAAAGCGTCTTCTCCACTCGCGGTGGAGTAGACGCGCCCGCCGAGCCGTCGCACCTCCGCGAGCAACTGCTCTTGCAGGATGAGGTCGCGAGCCAGGCGGTCAAGCCGATATACGAGCAGGCCGCTCGCGCGTCCCTCCCTGATCGTTCCTAGCGCATCGGTCAGACCAGGGCGAGCGTCCGGGTCTACGGTGCCGCTGACTGCCTCATCAGCGTGTACTGCCAGTAGTTGGTGACCGTGCTGACGGGTCCAGCGGCGAAGCTCGGCGGTCTGCACGTCAAGACCGTGTCCCCGTTCGCGTTGCCGCTCCGTGCTCACTCTGACGTACCCGACGAGCTTCAGTGGGCCTCCGGCTGGGCGTACCTCGCTGACCTGCAGTGTCACAGAACCTAACGGTAGTGAGACAAGGAGGGTGACGAGCCTGCTGAGCTGACTCATCACGCGAATGGATTGCGCCAGCTCTCGACAGAGAGGGACGTCCACCCTTGTGAGCCAGGACACACTAGTTTGCCCTCAAGTGACCCCGGTCGTGCGCCGACCACCTGTAATGGCCGGCTTTGCGATCGCAAGCTGCCGTAATAGAGACAGCTGGGGCGACTGTGAACGCTCCGCACGGCTCATCACCGTGGCCGAGCCCGTCAGAGGGGCCTGCTTTCCCCTGCCGGTTGATGGGACAGCGGGTCAAATGGATCGACCCGAAACCGGTTGCATGTCGAAGGTGAGCGTGGCCTAAACACGCGGGCTCCGGTTCCTGGTCGTCACTCCGCCGTTCGGGCGTTGTGATGTGGGGGGACCCAGGGGGCATGTGCGCGTCGCGCTCATCGCAGCTGGCCAAGTGACACTTCACGACGGCCCAGACGTCTCACACTTGCACGAGTGCGGGGGCTTCGCCCCCCAGTCCCCCATCGGGGGCTCCGCCCCCGAACCCCCGCCCCGGTGCGCAAGCGCAACCACCGGGGTGGGCTCGCCTCCGGCGAGCGTTCTTCTTCATCAGAGATGACCGCCGTCGTCGCGCGGCACGAGCAGACCACACCTCGCGCCGGGCGGTTTGCTGCCGACACGCCGAGAAGTGCGTCTTGCGGAGATGTCTGCCCTACGAGTGCCGGTCTGGCAAGCTCGATCCCCGCACGACAACGGCGGCGGGGGGGCTCGGGAAGATGGCGTTGGGCAGCATGGCGTACGTACCTGCGCTGAAGGCGCGCGAGGCGGAGATCAAGGCGGTCAATAGGGCCCCGACGACGCTACAACTGACTCCGCTCTTCGAGCTACAACGCGCAGGGCAGGCAACTGTCGATCCGCTGAGCGGCGTACGTAGGCGCGGCAAGAGCACTACAACGGACGCCTCCTACTTCTTGGACGACATCGCGCGGCTCTGGTACGACCCGCTCTACGCCGACATCAGCCGGGTGGCAGACACCAGCAATCGGGCCGCATGGTGGCGTCTGCTGGACTCGCTGAACGCTCTTGCCAGCGTGCCTGCGGAGCTTATCCCAGTTCTGATCCCAAGTGATTCAGCGGCCGTGCTCAGCGCCGCTGCCGGGGTGGCTAGTCAGACAGGCAGGGCTGCACTACGAGTGCCGATGCAGGAAGCTCGCTCCGCTCCAGCAGCCCTGGCTTCGGCCCCTCAGACGGTGGCCAAGGGTGTGGGGGTGCCCGTTACTTCGGTTGACGTGATACTCGACTGGGCCGACGGCATGGAAGCTTCGGTTATCCCGCTTGACACCCTTGTGAATGACACGAAGGCCGTGATTGCGGCGCTAGGCGGTCAGCACGGGAGCTTGATCACGCTGGGAACGCCTGAGAGCAGCGCGTTTCAGCAGGTTGGGGATTGGCAGCCGGTTCGGCGCGAGTGGTGGTTGTGGCTGAGGCTGGCCCACGAGGGCTTCGACGTGGTGTACGGGGATTATGCACTTTATCCACCCTCCGACCCCGTGCCCGCTTCACCGCGGTATGGCCACCTGCGGTATTCCAGCGGGGACCGAATGCACGTGCATCGAAGGGCCGTACCATCTACGGGCGGCGGTCTCGCAGCTGCCTTCAAGGTGTGTTGCGATCATCTTGTGACGCAGTCTCACTGGTTGGGCGCGGGCCTAAGCAGGGCTGACCAGAGGCTGGACGATATCGCTGCGAACTCCGACAAGGAATCTCAGCCAGGAAACTGGCGGCAGTTGGCAGCCGAACATCATTTTGCGCTCGTCGCAGACCAACTTGCGAATCCCCCAGCTGCGCCGGCCCCGGGGACGCCTTGATTGTTTGTCGCTACGCCGTCAACAGCGAGCGTCCGCGCCAGTCTCGCCGTTCGATCATGTACGAACGGGCGACCCTTACGGCTTCTCTAGCTGCGATGCCGGTGGTGAACTGCTGTCGAAGCTGGTCAACCGTAAAGGACGACAGACCTGCGTGACCTCGGCTGCGTAGAGCGTGCAGCAGGTCCTCACGCGTCAGGAATGTCGAGACCGCCAAGGGGTTTAGCGCCGGGTTGAGGCGACCACGTTTCGCGCTGCGAATGACCACGTGCTCGCCCTTCAGGCCAGCCACCCAAACGCTCCACCAGTGAGGGACCGCTTCAAGCGCTGCCGCACGGTGACGTTCACTCACCACGAGCACGGCTCGTTCAACAACGGCTCCGTACGCCTGGATCTGTCGAGGTAGTCGGGCGAGTGAATCGACATCGCTCTTGATCTCGAACCCGCAGATCCGGTCCGCGACGAGCAGGGCATCCAAGCGGGCCGGGACTGTCCAGCGTACGTCGACCTCCGGAACGAGCACATGCGGCCGCTGGCCAAGCCGTTGGGCGAGAGCAGTGACTAGCGCACTGCGAACGTCTGGGTCGCGCACGTGCGCACCATACCGGGCCAGCGAGCGCTGGACCTCGTCGTGGGAGGCTCGCCGCTCGGTTGAGTCACGCTGCTAGGGCGCATGTAGGACGGCACTCCCCAGGGACGTTCAAGGGCTCTCAGGAGAGGACGGGAGCGGCGTGGGAGGTGGCGTGCCACCACCGAGCGGAGCATCCGCCCTTAGCGACTCCCCGCCGCTGGCCACCGGAACCGTCTCTGCGCCCTCCATGCTGTTTGAGCGTAGTGCAGCAAGGCTGTCTACGGGCTGGGCCTTGAATTGCAAGTGCTCGGAATCAGGCAAGAAGAGCTTCGACGGCCAATTCGCCTTCGCCGAGCATTCTTTGCAGAGGTTGACTACATCCCACGCTGCGAGCTTCTGGTTACGGATTCGAGCGAGGGCGACGTTCACGAGGTCGAGGTGGTGCCGGTCGAGCGCAAACAGGGGATACTCGCGCCCATCCCAAACACCCTTAAACTCACGTGTCTCAAGTAGCAGTAGGTCTTCCAACGGGAAATCCGTTGTGTTCACTCCTGCATCGGCATCGCACTGCGCCATCGCCCAGGCGACCTCCACGGATAGCGTAAAATACCGCTGGGAGCAGGCTGAGAGAACGCGGAATCCCGTGTCGATACTGGGGCCGAAGTAGTCGAACAGATATTCGGGGGAGCGGGAAGCAAGGGCTTCGTCGTTCAGTTCGACGACGCCCTTGTCTGAGGTCTCTGTAAGAGGGTCGCGGGGAATCGAGCTCTCACTGTCCGGGCCGGGAAAGGTGGCAATGAATGCCCCGCCCTTCGTGGCGAGGGACACGTCATTAAGCACGTTTTCTTCATAGCTCTGCATGGCATTGAGCCAGATGCGTACGGCTGCGTAGACGTCCTTCTCTGACCGGACTTCACTGGTGAAGATGAGTTCATCGCCGACCGGCTTCCACAGAGTGAAGCCGGGGGTGTATGCCGCCTCCCGTGTGAGTTCACCCAGCATCTGGGGGAACTCGCGATAGAATGAGAGGAACGTCTTTTGCCAAAGGTTGCCCTGCTGTTGCTTGAAGCGAGTTGAACCCACGATGTCGCATGACAGGAACAGTAACGAGCGAGGACCCTGTGTAGTCACTTGAGTCCTAGCACCTCGGCGCGAACTTCGACCGCTGCGGGGGACACATCGAAGATGCGCGCTATCGCGAATACATCCCCAGCACAGCGGGCGTACGCCCGCTTGAACTTCTCCTCTGGCATCAACAACGATGAAGCGAAGACGTTTGCCTGCGTCTCCGCGTCGTTGCGGCTGCCGCGCCCGAAGCTGGCGGCAGAATCCCGCTCTGGGTGCAGGTAGTGAAGGAAGTAGTGCCCCAGCTCGTGCGCGATGGTGAACCGGTCACGGCGCGATGAGGTCACGTGCGGCAAGTAGATGATGAAGTCACCTGGGCCGTTGACGTGTAGCGACTCCTGGCTGTCCCCGTACGCGACCGTGCCCCCGAGTTTGCGGACGAGGTCGCGCACGTCTCCTGTCCCTAGGCGGTCATAGATCGCGTAGTGCTCGCCAACCCGTTCGGCGTACTCTCTGATTGCGGCGTAGGAGAGCTTCGACGCCTCCGTCACGGACGACACTTGCCACCCCTCAGTGCCTGTAGTTCGACTCGGCAGGCGTGTACCATCCGCTGCCGCTGTCCGCAGCGTACCGACTGGGGCCGACAACTCGGGGCTCTTTCGAACGTGTGATCGAGCACGTGTACCGGCAACGTCGGTTCTTGTCCCCCGCGTGCGTCCAGCTACCCAGCGTGTTGCACGGCGCAACCCTCTGCTCAGACCGCTAGGTGTTTGTCTGCGTCCGCTCACGCTCGGCCTCTCGCTTCGATCGCGAAGGGCAAGGCCAGGACGGTGGTAACCCCTGAGATGCGGCCCCGAGGTCGTGGACCTGCTGGCCGCGCTCAACACCGGGCACGACGGCGGCAGCGGCACGCTGCACGCGAACGCCCCCGCCGACGTGCCTGCCCGCGTCGAGGCCCTCGCCACCTCGGCCGGGCTCACCCGCGAAGCCGTGGCGAGCCAGCTGGGCGCGGCGCTCGACGCCGTCGTCCACGTCGCCCGCGGGCGCGAGGGCCGTCGTCACGTCGCCTCGGTGGGCGTGCTGAG
The DNA here is from genome assembly GCF_011250645.1 of Motilibacter aurantiacus. Taxonomy (NCBI): domain Bacteria; kingdom Bacillati; phylum Actinomycetota; class Actinomycetes; order Motilibacterales; family Motilibacteraceae; genus Motilibacter; species Motilibacter aurantiacus. The sequence continues at coordinate 792,202 of NZ_JAANNO010000001.1, read as the reverse complement.
GCGCGGGGCCGACGGCTTGTGCACCGTCGTCGAGGCGCTGACCCCGGCCGGTGCCGGCCCGGCGGCCGACGAGCTGGACCTGCTCCTCGCCCGGCGCGGCCGGTGAGCACCGGCGGGCGAGCGGGCGGGGGCGTGCTCGCCGCTCTTCCTGCTGGTGCGCTTCCTGCTCCCGCTGTCCTTCCTGCGCTGGCCGCCGTGGTGCTCGCGGGGCTCGCCGCTGCGTGCCTGGTGCGCCCGCCGGTCCGCCGGCTGCCGTTCCTCGCGCAGCTCGATCCGGGCGCTGCTCCCCGGCGTGACGGTGCGGGTGCCGTCGCCGGGGGGCCGCGTTCGGGTGCAGGTGCCGCAGCTGCGGGCTCTACGGCCGGCCCCGTCGGCCCCGTCGGCCCCGCCGAGCGCCGCCCGACGTCCCTGGCCGCCGCGCTACCGCTCGCTGCGGGCGGGCTCGTCGCCGCACTGGCCGGCCCCGTGCCGGGCCTGCTGGCCGGCGCAGCCGTGCTGGCCCTGCGGCTGCGCCGCCGGCGGGTCCGCGCCGCCACCGCCGAGGCGGCCGTCCGGGTCACCACGGTCGAGCTCTGCCTCGGCCTGGCTGCGAGCCTGCGGGCCGGGTCCCCGCCGGCGGCGGCGTTGGTCGACGCCGTGGACGGGCTGCCCGAGCACCCGGCGTTCGGCCGGCTCGCCGCGGCCGTCGCCGCCGGGGCGTCACCGGTCGACGCCTTCGAGCGGGCGGCGTCCACTCCGGGCGCCTCGGGCCTGCGCCGCGCCGCCGCGTGCTGGTCGGTCGCCTCCGGCACCGGCGCCGGGCTCGCGGTGGCGCTGGAGCGGGTCGCCGACGGGCTGCGTGCCGACGAAGGTGCCCGGCGCTCGATCAAGGCCCAGCTCGCCGGCCCGCGGTCGACGGCCCGGCTGCTCGGCGCGCTGCCGGTCGTCGGGGTCGGGATGGGGACGCTGCTGGGCGCGGCGCCGCTGGACGTGCTCCTCGGCTCGCTGCCGGGGCTCGCCTGCCTGACGGCCGGAGCCGTGCTCAGCGTCCTCGGCGTGGCCTGGACCGAGCGCATCGCCCGCGCCGCCGACCCGCTCTGAGCCGTGACGCCCTACGCCGTCCCGCTCGCCGCGGCGGCCGCCCTGCTCGCCGGCGCCGCCGCCTTCCTCGCCCTACCCCCGGCACGCGCCGCTCGCCGGGTGCTGGCGATCGACGCCGCGCGGGCGCCCGCCACGACACGCGCCGCCGGCATGCCTGTGCTCGCCCGTCCCGGCGTACGCCTGCCGGCGGTCGCGCTGGTGGGCGTCGCGGCGGCCGTCCTGGTCGGCGGTGTGCTCGGTGCCGCTCTGGGCACGCTCGTGGCGGCCGGGGCGTACCGGCTGCTGGCGGACCCGCGGCTCGCGCTCGACCGCGCGGGCCTGGCCAGGGAGAGCGGGGATGCCGTGGCGGCGGCCGACCTGCTCGCAGCCTGCCTGGCCGCCGGATGCCCGTTGGAGCCCGCGGTGCTCGCGGTGGCCGACGCCGTCGGCGGCCCGGTTGCCGGGACCCTGCGCGAGGCGGTCCTCGCCGTCCGGCTGGGGGCTGATCGGCGTACCGCCTGGCTCGCGGCCGGCACGGCCCGCCCTGCGCTCGCTCCGCTGGCCCGCGCCGTGAGTCGCAGCGCCACGAGCGGGGCCCCGTTGGCGCCGACCGTCAGCCGGGTGGCCGACGAGCAGCGGGCCGAGCGCCGGTGGCGTGCGGAGGCCGCGGCCGCCCGGGTGGGGACCCGTGCGGCGCTGCCGCTCGCGCTGTGCTTCCTGCCCGCCTTCGTCCTCGTCGGCGTCGTGCCGGTGGTCCTCGGTGTGGCCGGCCCGCTCCTCGGGGCGGCCTGAGCGCACTCCTCGTCCACAGCCGGCGAGTGCGTCCACAGATGCCCCTCGGCCCCGCCCGCGCACCCGTCGCGAACCCGACGCTGGGAGCTCAGCCGCTGATGCCATCAGCACCTACCGAAGGGACGACCCATGAAGCGACGACTCACCCTGCGCGGGCGGGACGCGGGCATGACCACTGCGGAGTACGCGGTCGGCACGATCGCCGCCTGCGGCTTCGCCGGCCTGCTGCTCAAGGTGGTCACCAGCGACACGGTCTCCTCGCTCCTGACCTCGGTCGTGCAGCGAGCGCTCGCGACGGCGGCCTGACGTGCGCCGAGGGCGAGGGCGGGCCACGGACCGGGGGAGCGTGACCGCCGAGGCCGCCCTCGCCCTGCCCGCGCTCTGCCTGGTGCTCGGGGCAGCGCTCTTCGTGCTTGTGGTGGGCATGGCCAAGTTGCAGTGCGCGGACGCGGCCCGGGCGGGCGCCCGGGTCGCGGCCCGGGGCGAGCCGAAGGGCAGCATCGAGGCCGCCGCGCGGTCGGTGGCCCCGTCCGGCGCGCGAGTCGGCGTCGAGACCTCGGCCGGCACCGTGCGCGTGACCGTCGACGTGGCCGTCGGCCCACCAGGGGTCCTGCGCCGCCTGGGCAGCGTCCGGCTCTCCGTCGACGCCGTGGCAGCGGTCGAGGAGCCGGGCCCTGCCATCCCGGCGGCACCGTCGTGAGGCCCTCGTCGCGGACCGGCCCGGGCGAGCGGAAGGGGACGGCAACACGGACCGGGACGGGATCACCGGCCGGGGTGCGGGCACCGGCCGGGGTGCGGGCACCGACCGGGGTGCGGGCACCGACCGGGGTGCGGGCACCGACCGGGCCGGCGGCACCGAGGCTGGGGGAGCAGTGGCCCGGGCGGGTGGCCGGCGAGGCCGGCCTGGCCACCGTCGTGGTCCTCGCCTCGTGCGCGGTGCTCCTGGTCGTCGCCGGTGCGGCGGCACTGCTCTCGGCGGCCGTCACGTCCCGGCACCGGGCCGCCGCGGCGGCCGACCTGGCCGCGCTGGCCGCCGTCGCCCGGCCGCAGGTGGGCGTCGGCCCCGGCAGTTGGGTCACCAGCGCAAGCGGTGGGTCGGCGGGGAGCGGGTGCACGCTCGCAGCGGAGATCGCCGTCGCGAACGGCGCGCGGGCCCGCTCGTGCGAGGTCTCCTTCGCTCCTCTTGCCGGCCTGTCGGAGACCGGCTCACCCGGACTCGTCGCCGACGTCGCGGTCGAGGTCGCGGTCCCGGGCTGGCCCCGCCCGGCGGTCGCGCGTGCCCGGGCCGGGCGCAGCTGGACCGTTGCTGCGGCCGCTCCGGTCGTCCCCGCGCCCGGTGGTCACCTCGCGCCTCGGCAGGGCGCCTCCGAGCGCCCGCGAGCCGCCGTCGCACCCCCTTGTCGGACCCCCACCGGCGCGACGTCGATCCGCCGGTCGGGCGCCTGCTCGCAACCGACCTCGGTCACGAGGCCGGGTTGGGGGCAGCCCGGTTCCGGCTACGCCTGGTCCTTCTGCGAGCCGGCCCGGGCGCGGCGCTCCGCGGCGGTGAGGTCGAGCGACTGCGCCGTCTGGCCCCGGCCGTCGCGGGGCAACGCGCTGGACCCCCCGGCCGGGGTGGTGTCGGTGCTGCCGGTGGCCGCCGGGGCCGGGGTGCTGCGCTGCTCACGCAGGGCCGACTCCAGCTCGGCCTTCTCGGCCTGCAGTCGCTCGACCTCCTGGGTGCGCCCGCGCTTGAGGCTCTTGATCTCATGACGCCGGCGCCGGGCGCGCGCGGTGGAGGCCTTGAGCAGCCAGAGCCCCACTCCGAACACGACGGCGGCGAGCACACCGGCGAAGAAGACCTCGCGGGCGGCGGTGTCCGCGGACACCCCGAGCATGTCGACCGTGACGGCCTCGTTGGCCTGCAGGGCCACGGCGACGGCGACGCCCACCGCCAGGGCGATGAGCAGGACGGCGATGACGATCACGGGATCCTCCTTCGGCGAGCTACCGCGGGAAGTTCCCCGAGCCGGCCCCGGGCATGCCTACGCCGACACGCGGCTGCGGCGTGCCCCGCAGGTCAGGCGATGCGCGCCCGGGATCCGAGCGCTGCCTCGCCCTCCGCCCGCTGGCCCGCCCCCGCCGCCGGCACCGGGCGCAGCTCGCCCGAGGCGTGCGAGCCTGCCGCCCCGCCGAAGCCTCCCGCCCCGTGCGAGCCTGCGGCCCCACCCGTGGCGTCCGTGCCGCCCGTGGTGGCGGTGCTCACCGTGCTCCCGGCCAGCAGCACGTCCAGCAGCCGGATCGCGGCGGCCTTGTCCAGTGGCTCGTTGCCGTTGCCGCACTTGGGCGACTGAACGCAGGCCGGGCAGCCGGCGGGGCAACGGCAGGCCCGCAGGGCCTCGCGGGTGGCGGTGAGCCAGCGCTGCGCCGACGCGTACCCGCGCTCGGCGAAGCCCGCGCCCCCGGGGTGACCGTCGTGGACGAAGACCGTGGTGCGCCCGGTGTCCTCGTGCAGGGCGGTGGACACCCCGCCGACGTCCCAGCGGTCGCACGTCGCGAACAGCGGCAGCAGGCCGATCGCCGCGTGCTCGGCCGCGTGGGCGGCGCCCGGCACGTCGGCGGGCTCGATGCCCGCGCGGGCCAGCTGCTCGTCCGTGACAGTCCACCAGACCGCCTTGGTCCGCAGCTGGCGGGCCGGCAGGTCGAGCGGCTCCTCCCCGAGGATCTCCCCGGTCAGCACCCGACGGCGCAGGAACGAGACCACCTGGCTGGTGACGTCGACGGTCCCGAACGACAGCGTCGCCTCCCCCCAGGGGCAGCTCGCCTCCTCGGCGACGACGCGGATGTCCGTCCGGTCGCGGGCCGACGTGGTCCAGTCCGGGTCGGCGGCCTCGACGACGGCGACCCCGTCCTCCAGGTCGAGCTCGCGCACCAGGTGCGCCTGGCCCATGTGCAGGTAGACGGCGCCCTCGTGCACGGCGCCGTGCGCGGCCCCGGCGTCCACCGTTCCCAGCAGCCGCCCGGTTCCCGCCTCCACGACGCGCACGGGCGCCCCGCCGGTGCCGCGCAGGTCGGCCAGGGCGGCGGCGCTCTCGTGGCGCGTCCAGAACCACCCCGTCGCCCGGCGGCGGAGCAGCCCGCGCTCGACGAGCCCGTCGAGCAGCCCGGGCATCGCCGCGCCGAACAATGCCGTGTCGGCGTCGGTCAGCGGCAGCTCGGCGGCGGCCGCGCACAGGTGCGGAGCCAGGACGTACGGGTTCTCCGGGTCCAGGACGGTGGCCTCGACCGGGCGGCCGAGGACCGCCTCCGGGTTGCTGACCAGGTAGGTGTCCAACGGGTCGTCGCGTGCCACGAGCACGGCGAGCGCCTCCTGCCCGGCACGCCCGGCCCGCCCGGCCTGCTGCCACAGCGAGGCGTGGGTGCCGGGCCAGCCGGCGATGAGGACGGCGTCCAGCCCGCTGACGTCCACGCCCAGCTCGAGCGCGTTGGTCGACGCCACCCCCAGCAGCCGCCCGCTGGTGAGCCCGGACTCGAGCGCACGCCGGTCCTCGGGCAGGTAGCCCGCGCGATAGGCGGCGACCCGCTGCGGCAGCGCGGCGTCGACCTCCTCGAGGCTGCGCCGGGCCTGGATGGACACCGACTCGGCGCCCTTGCGCGACCGGACGAACGCCAGCGTCCGCGTGCCCGAGACAACGAGGTCGGTCATGAGGTCGGCGGTCTCGGCCGTCGCCGTCCGGCGGACCGGCACGCCTCCCTCGCCACGGACCTCCGACAGCGGCGGCTGCCAGAGGGCGAAGGTGAGCGAGCCGCGGGGCGAGCCGTCGCGGGTGACCGCCTCCGTCTCCACACCGGTGAGGCGGCGGGCGAAGGCGGCCGGCTCGGCGACCGTGGCGGACGCCAGGACGAAGGTCGGTGAGGAGCCGTAGCGCGCGCAGACGCGCCGCAGCCGGCGCAGCACGGCCGCCACGTGCGAGCCGAAGACCCCGCGGTAGCCGTGGCACTCGTCCACCACCACGTAGCGCAGGGCCCGCAGGAACGTCGCCCAGCGCGCGTGGCCGGGCAGCAGCGTCCGGTGGAGCATGTCCGGGTTGGTCAGGACGTACGCCGCCCAGTCGCGGATCTGCGCCCGCTCCTCGCCGGGGGTGTCCCCGTCGTACGCGGCGGCGCGCAGGGCGGGCAGCCCGAGCTCGCCCAGCGCGCGCAGCTGGTCGTGCGCGAGCGCCTTCGTCGGCGACAGGTACAGGACGGTGGCCCCCCGTCCGGAGGGAGCGGCCGCCCCCTCCAGCACGGCGGTGGCCGCCGGCAGCAGGTAGGCGAGCGACTTGCCCGACGCGGTGCCGGTCGAGACGATCACCGACCGTCCCGCCCGTGCGTGCTCGGCCGTCCGGGCCTGGTGGCGCCACGGCCGGGCCACTCCGGCCCTCCCGAGCGCGGCCACCAGCTCCGGGGCGGCCCACTCCGGCCAGTCGGCCTCGTCGGCGACGCGCGCGGGCAGGTGCTCGACGTGGGTGAGCGAGTCCTCCCGCCCGGAGTGGGTCAGCAGCGCGCCGAGCGGGCCTCGGCGTACGGCTGCGGTCGGGTCGACAGGCACCGGACCAGGGTGCCTCACGGCACCGACAGAAGCGGCCGGCCGCGCCGGGAGCAGCGGTCGCGCGGGCGCCCGCGGGCACGAGGGGCTGGTCCGTGAGGGTGGCCCCGGGAGAGCGGCCCGACGGGAGGTGGTTGAATGCGTGGACGCGCTCGGAGCTCAATCCGGACTCGGTTACGTCATGGAGGACCCGTGGACCTGTCCCTGTCGAATCGCCCCGAGGGTGACAAGACGGTCGTCGAGGTGGGCGGCGAGATCGACGTCTACACCGCGCCCCGCCTGCGCGAGCAGCTCGTCGACCTCGTTGCGGACGGCAAGTACCACCTCGTCGTGGACATGGAGCGGGTGGACTTCCTGGACTCGACGGGCCTCGGTGTGCTCGTCGGCGGCCTGAAGCGCGTCCGCGCCCACGACGGCTCGCTGCGCCTGGTGTGCACCCAGGAGCGCATCCTGAAGATCTTCCGCATCACCGGGCTGACCAAGGTCTTCCCGATCCACGACTCGGTCGAGGACGCCCTCGCTGCGTCCGACTGACCCGGTGGACCGTCCCAGCATGACGACCGTCACGGTCCGGTTCAGCGCCCTGCCCGCACACGTCCGCACCGCGCGGCTGGTGGCCGCTGCGGTCGCCCGCCGGTCCGGGGTGGACGAGGGTGTGCTCGACGAGGTCCGGCTCGCCGTGGGCGAGGCGTGCTCGCGAGCGGTGGACCTGCACCAGCGACACTCCCCGGACGTCCCGGTGACCCTGCAGCTGACCGACGCCGGCACGTCGTTCCGGGTCGAGGTCGTCGACGCCGCGTCGCCCGACGCCGAGCCGGACGCCTCGCTCGTCGACCTCGCCGAGACGGCGGAGTCGCCCGACGGCCTCGACGGCGGCGCGCTGCCATCCAACGTCGGCATCGCGGTGATCAGCGGCCTGGTCGACGACCTGGCCGTGGAGCGCCGGGGTGACGGCCTGGCCCTGCGTATGACGTGGCCGCTGAGCGGCTCGGCCAAGGGCGGCGTGGCGCCGACGTCGGCGACCGCGAGCTAGGAGTGCGCGCGGAGCCCGCCCGCGCGAGGAGAAGCACGACCAGTGGCGCACTGCTCCGGCGGTGCGCCACTCGTCGTATCCGGCCGCGGACGCCGCGCGACTCGACACACCGTCCTGCTTCCGGGGGCTGATCGCCCCGCTTCCTCCCGGGTACGCGTAAACTCCCGCGCCACTGGTAGGCCCGCCCGCCAGCAGCCCCGCGTGCCCCTCCGTGGCAGCCGCCGCGAGGACCGCGTGCCGACGTCAAGGAGGACGTATGCCCGGGCCACACATCGCCGCCGACAGCGGCGCGGTGGACTCGCTCTCGAGCGGAAATCTCACGATCGTGGGAGTGGTGGCGGCAGTGGCCGTCGTCGCGCTCGTCGTCGCCGCCGTGTTCCGCCGCGAGGTCCTCGCGGCCGCGGAGGGCACGACGCGGATGCAGGAGATCGCCAAGGCGGTCCAAGAGGGCGCGGCGGCGTACCTCAATCGGCAGTTCCGCACCCTCGGCGTCTTCGTCGTGATCGTGTTCCTGCTGCTGTTCGCGCTGCCGGGCGACGCCGACGTGCGCATCGGCCGCTCGATCTTCTTCCTCGTCGGCGCCGGGTTCTCCGCCGCCATCGGCTACCTCGGCATGTCGCTCGCCGTCCGCGCCAACGTGCGCGTCGCGGCCGCCGCGCGCGACAAGGGTGCCGAGGACGCGATGCGGGTGGGCTTCCGCACCGGCGGGGTCGTCGGCATGGCGACCGTCGGGCTCGGCCTGCTCGGCGCCGCCGTCGTCGTGCTGATCTACCGCGCCGACGCGCCCAGCGTGCTCGAGGGCTTCGGCTTCGGCGCGGCGCTGCTCGCGATGTTCATGCGCGTGGGCGGCGGCATCTTCACCAAGGCCGCCGACGTGGGCGCCGACCTGGTCGGGAAGGTCGAGCAGAACATCCCCGAGGACGACCCGCGCAACGCCGCGACCATCGCCGACAACGTGGGCGACAACGTCGGTGACTGCGCCGGGATGGCCGCCGACCTCTTCGAGTCGTACGCCGTGATGCTCGTCGCCGCGCTCATCCTGGGCAAGGCGGCGTTCGGGGAGGAGGGGCTGGTCTTCCCGCTCATCGTCCCCGCGCTCGGCGCGGTGACCGCGGTGCTCGGCATCCTGCTCACCCGTGCCCGTCCCGGGGAGAGCGGCCTCACCGCGATCAACCGGGCGTTCTACATCTCCGCGGTCGTCGCGGCCGTGCTGTGCGCGATCGCGGCGTTCGTCTACCTGCCGGGCTCCTTCGACGAGCTCACCGACGCCACGACGAGCGACGCCAACCCGCGCGTCGTCGCCATCGTGGCCGTGGTCCTCGGCATCGTCCTGGCCTCGGTCATCCTCGCCCTCACCGGCTACTTCACCGGCACGGACAAGAAGCCGACCCAGGACGTCGCCGAGACCTCGCTCACCGGCCCCGCCACGGTGGTCCTCTCGGGCATCAGCCTCGGCCTGGAGTCGGCGGTCTACACGGCGCTCGTCATCGGGGCGGCGGTCTACGGCGCGTTCCTGCTCGGCAGCGGCTCGGTCATCGTCTCGCTGTTCGCCATCTCTCTCGCCGGCTGTGGCCTGCTCACCACCGTCGGCGTCATCGTGGCCATGGACACCTTCGGGCCGGTCTCGGACAACGCTCAGGGCATCGCGGAGATGTCGGGGGACGTCACGGGCAAGGGGGCGCGGATCCTCACCGACCTCGACGCCGTCGGCAACACGACGAAGGCCATCACCAAGGGCATCGCGATCGCCACCGCCGTGCTGGCCGCGACGGCGCTGTTCGGCTCCTACACGGACGCCTGGCAGACCGCGGTCGACGACACGGGCGTCTCGCTGGCGTCCCTCAGCGAGTCGATGCAGCAGCGGTTCACGCTGGACATCGCGAACCCGAACAACCTCGTCGGCCTCGTCGTCGGCGCGGCCGTCGTCTTCCTCTTCTCCGGGCTCGCCATCACCGCTGTCTCCCGGGCGGCAGGCGCGGTCGTCTACGAGGTGCGCAAGCAGTTCCGCGACAACCCCGGCATCATGACCGGCCAGACCCGCCCGGAGTACGGCCGCGTCGTCGACATCTGCACCCGCGACTCGCTGCGCGAGCTGGCCACCCCCGGCCTGCTCGCCGTGATGGCGCCGATCGCGGTCGGCTTCGGGCTGGGCATCGGCGCGCTCGCGGCGTACCTCGCCGGCGCCATCGCCTGCGGCACGCTGATGGCGGTCTTCCTGGCCAACTCCGGCGGTGCCTGGGACAACGCCAAGAAGCTCGTCGAGGACGGCGCGCACGGCGGGAAGGGCTCGGAGGCGCACGCGGCCACGGTCATCGGCGACACGGTCGGCGACCCGTTCAAGGACACCGCCGGCCCGGCGATCAACCCGCTCATCAAGGTGATGAACCTCGTCGCGGTCCTCATCGCGCCGGCGATCGTGCAGCTCAGCATCGGCGAGGACGCGAGCACGCCCGTCCGCCTGGCGATCTCGCTGCTGGCCGTGGCGATCATCGTCGCCGCCGTCACCGTCAGCCGGCGCCGCGGGCTGGCCGCCGCGACGAGTGACGCCGAGCCGGAGGCCGCTAGCCTCGCCAGGTGACGCCCAGCTCCGAGAGCACCAGCACCACGACAGGCACGGCGACAGGGACGGGCGGGGCCGAGCGGCCCTTCCCGTCCCTGTCCCGTGAGGACGCCCGTGCGCTGCGAGCCGCCTTCGTCCGCGCCGGCTACACAGCGGACGCGGTGCTCGAGCTGCTGGGCCCGGCGGCGCAGGCCGCGCTGGAGCGCAACGAGGGGGTGCCGGCGCGCCGCCGCACCTCCCGGCCGGAGGTCGCGGGCCGGCCGCTGACGACGCTGGCCCGGCTCTTCCTCCTCCAGCTGCCGGTGCCGGAGGACGACGCGGCCGCCGCTCTGCCGCTCGAGGCGGCCGTCGCGGGCGGGCTAGTGACCCGGCGGGACGGGTGGGTCCGCGCCGAGCTCGACGTCCGGCCGTACGGCGCCGACGATGCCCCCGCGGACGGCTGGTACGTCGTCGGGGACCTGGACAGCCGGCTGGACGGCACGGCCCGGGAGGTACGCCGTGACCACGTCCTCGGAGTCGGCGGGGCGAGCGCGACCCTGGCCCAGATCACCCCGCGCGACGGGGTGGGACGTGCGCTCGACCTCGGCACCGGCGGCGGGGTGCAGGCGCTGCACCTGACCCGGCACGCCGGTGCCGTCGTCGCCACCGACGTCCTGCCGCGCGCGCTCGCACTCGCCCGGCTGACCGCCGCGCTCAACGAGGTCGAGCTCGACCTGCGCGAGGGCAGCCTGGTCGAGCCGGTCGCGGGGGAGACGTTCGACCTCGTGGTGTCGAACCCGCCGTTCGTCATCGGGGCGCCCGAGGTGCACACCTACCGCGACGCGGGCCTGCCGCTGGACACCCTGTGCCGGCAGCTGCTGGCCGAGGTGCCGCCGCTGCTCGCCGAGGGCGGCCTCTTCGTGATGATCGGGGACTGGGTACGCCTGCGCGGCGAGCAGCCGCACGAGCGGGCGCGGGGGTGGCTCCCGACCGGCGAGAGCTTCGAGTCGCTGCTCGTGGTCCGCGACGAGGAGGACCCGGCGGCGTACGTCTCGACCTGGCTGCGTGACGCCGGCGAGCAGGGCGCGTCCGACGCGACCGAGCGCTACGACCGCTGGCTGGCCGGGCTCGAGGAGGCCGGGGTCGAGGCGGTCGAGTTCGGCTGGTTCCTCGTCCGCCGTCGCGGGAGCGGGCCGGCGCGCCAGGTCGTGCTCGACTGGCCGCACCCGGTCGAGCAGCCGGCGGCCTGGTGGCTGAGCGATCGGCTGGACGCCGAGCGCTGGCTGGCCGAGCGCGACGACCCGGCCCTGCTGCAGGCGCGGCTCCGCGTCCGCGACGACGTCGTGCAGGAGCAGCACGGCGAGCCGGGGGCGGAGGAGCCGTCGACGATCGTGCTTCGCCAGCAGCGCGGGCAGCGGGCGGCCGACTCCGTCTCCACCGAGGCCGCCGCGCTCGTGGGCGCGAGCGACGGGACGCTGCCGGTGGGCGCGCTGGTGGAAGCGGTCGCGCAGGTGCTCGAGCAGGACCCGGGGGAGCTGCGGCCACGGCTGCTCGGGGAGCTGCGCGGGCTGGTCCGCTGCGGCACGCTGGTTCCTGTCGAGCCCGGCTGAGGCGAGCCCCGGACGTGAGCGCGCCCTGCCGCCCGGAAGGAGCCTTCCGGGCGGCAGGGCGCAGGTGATGCGGAGGTCAGGCCGCCGGCTCGAAGGCGGCGTCCCCGACCCGGACGACCTGCCCGGCGCTCGGCATGCCGATGAAGACGGCGACCGACCAGGCGGACGCGTACAGCGCGCCGTCGTGGAAGGCGAGCCCGGAAGGCATCGTCACCTGCGCGTACGTGCGGGTGCGCTCGGCGTCCGGGGCGACCTTGATGATGCGGCCGATGTCGGAGGGGTCGGCGCCCGGGGGCGGCGGCTCGCTCCCGCCGGGGAAGCCGTGCAGCATCTCCGAGACGTAGACCGACCCGTCGTCACCGACGGCGACCCCGGTCGGCGAGCTGAAGCCGTCGAGGAAGTCGATGACCGAGCCATCGGCGCGCACGTGGTAGACGCGGCCGGCCTCGGGCACCTCCGACTGGAAGGTCGAGACGTAGTAGGTGCCGTCGGGAGCCTTCGCGATGCCGGTCGGGACCGGGTCGCAGCCCACCGTGCCGGGGTTGTTCGGCAGCCCCTCGCAGGCGCCGGTCGTGACGACGCCGGGGTTGAACCACGTCTTGGTGCGGCCGTTCTTCCGGTCCACCGAGTAGACGACGTTCGCGCCGGCGTCGGCGACGAGGATCTTGGACGTGTCGGCGAGGACGTAGTACGGGTTCGAGAGCGACTCGTACGGGTTGCCGTTCGGCGCGTACTGCGCCTGGCCGTCGGGGTTGTTGGCCTTCTCGTAGGCCAGCAGGTCCGATACCAGCGTGACGTCGCCGTGCTTGACCTCCGCCAGGTTGAACCCCTGGGCCGGGTCGGTCGGGTCGCCGATGCCGATCCCGGTCTCGCCCTGTGCGACGTAGAGCGCGCTGCCGCGGGCGTCGACGCCCTGCAGGGCGGTGAGGCCCGTCGCGAGGGCCTTGGTCCTGCCGTTCCTCACGTTGAGCTCGGTGACCCGGCCGTTGTCGGACTCGGCCACGACGAGCTTGCTGTCGCTGCTGAACTGGATCTCGCGCGGGCCTTCCAGCCCGCTGGCCAGGACGGTCACGGCGCCGTCGGCGGCCCCTGCGGCCGGCGCGGACAGCACTCCCGCGACGGCGAGCGCGCCTGCGCCCATGGCCAGCAGCGGTGTTCGAAGTCGAAGCATGCAGCAAGTCCTTGTCTGAAGAAGGAGACGGAGCCTTGCGTTCCGGCCGCGTCCTCACGCCGGCCGGACGGGCCGGCGACCGGGCCACGTGACCGCGCCCGCAGGTCGTGCGGGCGTGGCGGAGGGACGGGCGACGGGGGGCATGCTTGCACTTCCGGCGCACCCGCGCCACGCAATGGCTCCGGAATTCCGGGTGCCGTTCGGGGAGAGACCGATCAGTTCACCGCTGATACATGCACCTTTCATCGGTGTAGATGTCTTCGGCCAACTATGGATGGCTGAGTTGACCGGGCCTGGGCGCGGGCGGAGCCGGCGGGCGATGCCGGGCAGCGTCCCGGACGGGCGCCACCTGTGTCCGCTGCCTGAAAGTCGATGCATCAAGCATGGGTCGGACGGCTCCTTTACGACCGTAGGCGGCGAGACGTGACCGGAAAGATCTACGACTGGCCGGGATTGGGGGGTGAGCACCCCTTGTTCAGAAGTGCGGCAATGGGTACGGTGGCCGCTCGGGCGGTCGTGGAAGCACTGGGAAGGGTGCTCGTCCCGCCGGCCTCTCGGTCGGCCGGCCTGCCAGGTGCCGGGCCCGCGTCGTCCGCAATGTCGATTCCCCTGAACGCGAATGCGCAACATGCGCTTCCGTCGAGATGCCCTGATCGTCGTTCCTGGACAGCTCGACACGCGATGCGTGGCGCGCCTGGTCGCGCTCGCTCATGCCATCCGACCTCTCGCACGGGAGCAACACGTTGAACAACCAGCAGCTGGTCATCGGTCTCGGGCCGCTCGGACGCCGCGTGGTCGAGGAGCTGCGCACGCGCGGCATCCCGGTGGTTGCCGCGTCCCGCAACCGGGTCGAGGGCCTGGGCGCCGAGTGGCGGCAGCTGGACGCGAGCGACGCGGAGCAGGTGCGCGCCGTGGCCGCGGACTGCGAGGTGGTGCACCTGTGCGCTGCTCCGCCGCTGACCAGCTGGGTGGAGGAGTTCGACGCGCTGGTGGGAGGCTTGCTCGACGGGCTGCGCGACAGCGGCAAGACCCTCGTCTTCGCGAGCAACCTGTACGCCTACGGCCCGCAGCAGGGCACGCTCACCGAGGCCTCCCCCGAGCTCGCCACCGGGCCGAAGGGCGCGCTGCGCAAGCGGTTGGACCGGCGCGTGCTCGATGCGCCCGGCCTGCGTACCGCTGTCGTCCGCGGCGCGTCGTTCTACGGGCCCGGGGTCGAGACCTCGATGGCCGGCCGTTCCGAGCTCGCCGCTCTGGCCGCCGGGAAGCCGGTGCCCGCGCTCGGCTCGGTCGACCAGCCGCACACCATGACATACATCGACGACTTCGCCCGCGCGATGGTCAATGTCGCCTCGTCGGACTCGGCGCTCGGCCAGGTATGGCACGCGCCCATGCAGGAGCCGACCACCCACCGCGAGCTGATGACGGCGTTCGGCGAGGTGCTGGGCGCACAACCGAAGTTCCGTATCGCGGGCCCCGCGGTCATGAACCTGATGAGCCTCTTCAACCCGACGATGAAGGCGCTCAAGGAGACCTTCTACACGTACACGTCCCCGCACGTCGCCGACAGCTCGAAGTACGCAGCCGCCTTCGGTGAAGCCGCGACGCCGCTCAAGGAGGCCGTGACGCTCACGGTCCAGAGCGCGGGGCTCGCCTCCTCCGGCCGGAGCTGACCTCCCTGCGGGCGCGCCGCCCGTACCTCTGACACCTGTTGCGCCGGGCGTGCCCGCTCGTGCGTATCACAGTGCTGCCTTCCGCCCCCATTGTGATGAGTTCGACGACGCGCGAGGAGCCCGCCTTGTCCAGCATGCACACGGCAGTCGCAGGAATCGGTTGCCGGTTCCCGGGAGCCAGCTCTCCCGAGGAGTTCTGGCGGATGCTGATGGACGGCGTCGACGGCATCAGCGAGGTGCCGGCCGACCGGTGGAACGCCGCGTCGTTCTACTCGCCGGGCAACGGCAGCGGCAAGACGCGGACCAAGTGGGGCGGCTTCGTCGAAGGGGTCGACCGGTTCGACGCCGAGTTCTTCGGCATCTCACCCCGTGAGGCCGAGCGCATGGACCCGCAGCAGCGGCTGCTGCTCGAGGTGACCCACGAGGCGTTCGAGGACGCCGGCATCCCGCTGGCCGGCCTCGTGGGCACGCGGGTCGGCGTCTACGTTGGCGGCTTCACCCTCGACTACATGCTCATGCAGCTCGGCGGGACGGACTACCGCGGGGTCGAGCCGCACACCGCGACCGGCTCGATGATGACGCTGCTGGCCAACCGGTTGTCCTACGTCTACGGCTTCAACGGGCCGAGCGTGACGGTCGACACCGCCTGCTCGTCCAGCCTCACCGCCGCCCACCTGGCGCACCAGGCGCTGAGCAACGACGAGTGCGACCTCGCCGTCGTGGCCGGTGTCAACGCTCTGCTCACCCCCGCGTACACGATCGCGGAGTCGCGGGCCGGGATGCTCTCGCCCACCGGCCGCTCCCGGGCCTTCGACTCGCGGGCCGACGGCTACGTGCGCGGCGAGGGCGCCGGCGCGGTGGTGCTGCGCCGGGCCGCCGAGATGCGGGAGAGCGGGCGTCGCTACTACGCGGTGATCCGGGGCAGTGCCGTCAACCAGGACGGCCGCAGCGAGGGCCTCACGGTGCCGAACGGCTCGGCCCAGCAGGAGCTTCTGCGCCGTGCGCTGGAGCAGGCGGGGGTGCGGCCGCACCAGGTCGCGCTCATCGAGGCGCACGGCACCGGCACGCCGGTGGGCGACCCCATCGAGGCGAACGCCGTCGGTGCCGTGCTGCGCGAGGGCCGGGCGGCGGGGGAGCGCTGCTTCCTCGGCTCGGTGAAGACCAACATCGGGCACCTGGAGGCGGCGGCCGGGGTCGCCGGGCTCATCAAGGCATCCCTGGAGCTCTTCCACGGCCAGGTCCCGCCGCACCTGCACCTCGAGACGCCGAACCCGGCGATCGACCTCGACCGGTTGCAGCTGCGCATCCCGACCAGCCCCACCGCGCTGCGCCCGGAGGACCGCTTCGCCTGTGTGAACTCCTTCGGCTTCGGCGGGTCCAACGCGCACGTCGTCCTCGAGCGTCCTGCGGTCCGCGCCATCCCGCGCCCGCGGGCCCAGGATGCCGTACCGGCCGGGGCGACCCTGCTGCCGCTGTCCGTGCGGGCCTCCGCCGCCCTGCCGCAACTGGCGTCCGCGTACGCCGGCCTGCTGGCCGGCACGTCCGTCCCGCCGGCGCAGGTCGCCGCCACCGCCGCGCTGCGACGTGACCATCACCCGGTGCGGGCGGCGGTCGTCGGCACGTCGGTCGAGGACCTCGTTGCCGCTCTGGCGCAGGTCGACGGCGCGGGCGCTGCCCCTGCGCAGGAAGGCCCGCTCGTCCTCGTCTACAGCGGGATGGGCCCGCAGTGGCCGGGGATGGGCCGCGAGCTCTACGCCACCGAGCCCGTCTTCAGAGCCGCCGTCGACGAGATCGCGGCTCTCGGCGACCCGGTCTCGGGCTGGTCGCTGGTGTCCGCCTTCACCGGCGAGCTGGCGCCCGAGCGCATGGAGGAGACGGAGGTCGCGCAGCCGGCCAACTTCGCGCTGCAGGTCGGCCTCACCCGGCTGTGGCGCAGCTGGGGCGTCGCGCCGGACCTGGTCGTGGGGCACAGCGCCGGCGAGCCGGCCGCCGCCTGGGCCGCGGGAGTGCTCTCGCTGCCGGACGCGATGACGGTCAGCTACGCGCGGAGCATGACCCAGCAGCTGACCACCGGCAAGGGCCGGCTCCTGGCGGTCGGCGAGCCGCTCGACGCCCTCCGGGCCCGGCTCGCGCGCCATCCGGAGCGGCGGGTCGACCTGGCGGCGGTCAACAGCCCCACGGCGATCACGGTGGTGGGCGACGACGGGAGCATCGCTGGCCTCGCGGCCGAGCTGTCGGCCGAAGAGGTCTTCTGCCGTGAGCTCGCGGTCAAGGTGCCGTACCACAGCTTCTACATGGAAGAGATCCACGACGACCTGCTCGCCCGGCTCGCGGGCATCACCCCCGCGGCGGGGCACACGCCGATCGTCTCGACCGTCACCGGGCAGCTGCGCGAGGGCGCGGCGTTCGACGCGGGCTACTGGTACGCCAACGTCCGGCAGCCGGTCCGGTTCGCGGACGCCGTCGGCACCCTGCTCGGGCTGGGCGCCCGCACGTTCCTCGAGCTCGGCCCGCACCCGGTGCTGACCCGGTCGGTGCTGGAGACGGCGGAGGCGCAGGGCGTCGCGGACGTGCGCGCGGCCTCCTCGCTGCGGCGGCAGGCGCCGGAGCGCGAGGCCCTGCTGCGCGCGGCGGGTGAGGCGTACTCCTGGGGCGTGGAGCTCGACTGGGAGGCGCTGCTCGGCGCGGAGCCGGCCGAGGTCGCGCTCCCGAGCTACCCGTGGCAGCGGCGGCGGCACTGGGCCGAGACGCCCGACTCCGCTCGGCGGTCCGCGGCCCGCCCGCACCCGCTGCTGTGGCGGCGCATCGAGGGCGCGGGGCTGGAGTGGGAGGCGGACCTCGATGCCCCGCACCTGGGTTGGCTGCTCGACCACCGCATCGAGGACGAGATCGTCTTCCCGGCCGCGGGCTACACCGAGCTGGCCGTGTGGGCGGGCCGGGAGTCCTACGGGACCGCCGACGGGATCGTCTTCCAGGATCTGCGATTCCGGAAGGCGCTGTACCTCGAGCCGGGTGACCAGCCCCAGGTGCGGCTGACGTTCGACCCTGCCACAGGGGAGTTCGAGGTCAGCAGCGCACGTCGCGGGACGCTGGACTGGACGGCGCACTCGACCGGACGGCTCAGCCTCGGCCGCGCGACCGGGCTCGAGGTGCCGGCTCTCGAGCCGCTCCACGCGCCCGCGCTCGGCGCGGACGCCGTCTACGCGCAGCTGCGCGGCCTGGGGCTGAACTACGGCCCGGAGTTCCGGATGATCGAGGAGCTGCGCCGCGACGGGACGCAGGCCGTCGCCCGGGTGCGGCTCTCGGCCACCGAGTCCGCTGCCGTCGATGACTACGTCATCCACCCCCTGGTCATCGACGCCGCCTTCCAGGTCCTCGCCCTGGCAGCCCTGCCCGGCAGCGAGGGGCGGACCTTCATGCCCGTCGAGGTGGCCGAGGGCCGCGTGCACGGCCGGGTCCCTGCGGAGCTGGTGATGCGGGCCGAGGTGCGCGAGAGCGCGGACGGCGGCTCGATCGAGGGCGACATCTTCGCGTACGCCCCGGACGGCACCCCGGTGCTGCGGATCCTCGGCTGCCGCGCCCAGGACGTGCAGGCGGCTCCGGCCGCTACCGCCCCGATGGGTCACTACACCGTCGAGTGGCGCGAGGCCGAGGAGGAGCTTCCCGCGCCGCCGCGCCCGGCCGGCCGGTGGGTGCTGGTCGGCGAGCACGGCTTCGGCGACGCCCTGGCGGCCGCGCTGACGGCCGCGGGCGCGGCCGTCGAGCGCTGGACCGGGACGCTGGGCACGCTCGAGCTGCGGGAGCGAGCGGCCGCCGCCGCCGACGTGCGCGGGGTCGTCGGCCTCGGTGCCCTGAGCGTCGGCCCGGGCGCGGGGCCGGATGCCGGCGTCGCCGCCGGGGTGCAGGCCATGCGGCTCTTCCAGGCGTGGGCCGACGGCGGGCAGGCCGAGCCGCCGCGGCTCTGGCTCGTCACCGAACGGGCCCAGCCCGTCATGGGGACGGTCGGCAACGCCCTGCAGGCGGTCGTCTGGGGCGTCGGCCGGGTCGGCGGCCACGTCGAGCTGCCCTCGCTGTGGGGCGGGCTCGTGGACATCGACGGCGCGAGCGTGCCGAACGCCGAGCTGGTGGCCGCACAGCTGCTCTCCGGGGACAGCGAGGACCAGGTCGGCGTGTACGCCGGCCGCCGGCACGTCCCGCGCATGGTCGAAGCGCCGGTCGGACGTGGTGCCTGCGCCCCCTTCCGGCGTGACGGCGCCTATCTGGTCACCGGCGGCCTCGGCGCGCTCGGGCTCGTCGTCGCCGGATGGATGGTCGAGCGCGGTGCCCGGCACGTCGTGCTGGTGGGCCGACAGGGGCTGCCCCCGCGGTCGGAATGGCCGGCGAGCACGGACGCGCGTGTCCGCGCCGTCATGGCCCTGGAGGCGAAGGGCGCTTCGGTCGAGGTGCACAGCTGCGACGTCGCCGACGTGGGGGCGCTCACGGAGCTGCGGGACCGGCGGGACCGCGAGGGGCGGGTGCCGATCCGCGGCGTGGTGCACTCGGCGGGCACGTCGATCCCCAAGCTGCTCGTGTCCATGACCGACGACGACTTCCGCTCGATCGCCCGGGCGAAGGTGCAGGGCGGCTGGGCGCTCGACCAGGTCTTCTCGACCGGCCTCGACCTGTTCGTGCTGTTCTCCTCGATCGCGTCGCTCGTCGTCTCTGCCGGACAGGCGAACTACGCTGCAGGCAACGCGTACCTCGACGCCCTCGCCTCCGAGCGGCACGGCCGGGGGGAGCCCGCCACGTCGGTCAACTGGGGGCCGTGGGGCGACGTCGGCATGGCCACCCAGCTCGACCTCGTCTCGTTCTTCGTCTCCAGGGGGCTGCACCCGACCACGTCGGCCCAGGGCACCGCCGCGCTGGGGCAGCTGCTGGCGTCCGGGCTCGCGCAGGTCGCGCCCATCGCCCCGGACTGGCCGACCGCCGTCGCGAGCTACCCGCTGGGCCTCGCGCCGCGGATGCTCGACGACCTGCGGGCCGCGGCGCCCACCGTCGCCGAGCAGGGTGGTGCCGGCTCGGTCATGGGCCGGCTGGACGAGGCCGACGAGGCCGAGCGGCCGGCGATCGTCGCCGACTCCGTGCGCGGACTGGCCGCAGGCGTCCTCCGGTACGCCGCCGGGGACCTTCCGGGCGGCACCCCGCTGACCTCGCTCGGGCTCGACTCGATGATCGCCATCGAGCTGAAGGGCCGGCTGGAGAAGGCCTTGCGGGTCAACGTGCCCATCGTCTCCCTGCTGAAGGGCGCGACGCTCGACGAGCTCGTGACCGCCTGCCAGGACCAGATCGAGCAGCGCCGGGCGGCCCCGGAGCTCGACGAGGAGATCGCAGCAGTCCTCGCGGCCGCCGAGGGCGTCGACATCGCGGACATGGTGGGGGCAGCGACCGATGAGCACTGACACCTTCCTCACGCGCCTGCGGGCGCTCGACCCGGCCAAGCGGACGGCCGTCCTCGACGCGCTCTACGGCACCCGGCTCCAGGCGCTGCGCTCGGCGCCGCGGCCGGACGCCGTGCCCCTGTCGCCGGCGCAGCAGCGGCTCTGGTACCTCGCCCGGACCGGTGAGCAGGACGCCAGCTACAACATCCCCGGCTACTTCCGGCTCAGCAGAGCGGTCGACGTCGAGGAGCTCCGGGCCGCGCTCGGCACGATCGCGCGGCGGCACGAGATCCTCCGGACGCGGGTCGTGGGTGACCCGCCCCGGCTGGAGGTCGAGCCGGCGTACGCGCCCGAGCTCGAGGTGGTGGACGGCCCCGCCGACGAGGCGGGGGTGACCGCGCTCGCCGCCGGGTTCGTCCGGCGCCCCTTCGACATCTCGAGGCTGCCGTTGTGGCGGGCGCTCCTGGTGCGGCAGGCGGCGGGGCGCAGCTACCTCGTGCTGTCGTTCCACCACATCGTCTTCGACGGCTGGTCGCTCAAGGTCTTCCTCGGCGAGCTGCTGCGGCTGCTCGACGGACAGCAGCTCGAGCCGCTGGAGTGGCAGTACCCCGACTACGCGCAGTGGGAGCGCGCCCGCCACGAGCTGCGCCGGCAGATCGACTCGCTGCGCGGCGAGGAGCCGGGCCCGAGCGCCGACGAGCGCTTCTGGGTCGACTACCTGCGCGACCCGGGCGGCCCGCTCCGGCTCAGCGTGGAGGGCCCGGCGGCGCCCGTCGGGCCGGAGGGGGGCTTGCTGGTCGCCGAGCTTCGCGGGCCGGAGTGGCAGCCGCTGGTCGCGGCGGCCCGGGCCGAGGGCGCCACCCCCTTCGCCGCGGCGCTCGCCGTCTTCGACGTGCTGCTGCAGCAGCGGTCGGGCCAGGACGACATCGTCGTGGGGACCCCGGTCTCGGGCCGGTCCGACAGCACGACCCACCAGCTGATCGGGACGTTCGTCAACACGATCCCGCTGCGCATCCGGCTCGACGGCGCCATGACGGTGCGCGAGCTGCTCCGCGCCGTCGCGGCCTCCAGCCTCGACGCCTTCGCCCACGAGGACGTGGCGTTCGACCGCATCGTCGAGCTCACGAACCCGGTGCGGTCGGCCGGCGTGCACCCGGTGTTCCAGACCCTGTTCACCTTCCAGCCGGCGGTCGACCTCGCGCCGGTCGGGGGCTTGCGCGCGGACTACCTCGATCTCGACTTCGGCACCTCCAAGTTCGACCTCTCGCTCGACGTGGTCGAGGAGAACGACGGCGTCCGGCTGCTCCTCGAGTACGACACCCGGCGCTACTCGCGAGCCACCGTGCAGAGCCTGGCCGACTCCTACCGCGGCCTCGTCGCCGCCATGGCCGCCGACCCCGCGAGCCGGCTGCGCGACCTGCCGCTGCTGGGCCCGGCCCAGCGTGAGGAGGTGATCGCCCGCTCCCGCGGGCCGGTGCTCGAGCCGGTGCACGCGAGCGTCGTGGACGCGTTCGAGGCCGCCGCCCGGCGTGCGCCGCAGGCCCCGGCCGTCACCGACGCGGACCGGACCGTCGGCTACGCCGAGCTCGCCGCGCTCAGCGACCGCGTCCGCGACCAGGTGCTCGACAGCCTTCGCGACGCGCCGGTCGTCGCCGTGATGCTGCCGCGCTCGGCGGCCCTGTTCGCGGCACTGCTCGGCGTGTGGAAGGCAGGCAAGGCCTGCCTCGTGCTCGACCCGGCACTGCCGGTCGGGCGCCTGCGGGCCATGGCCGACGACGCCGACGCACCCGTGCTGACCGAGCGCACGCACGTGCTCGAGCGGTTCGAGCTCGCCGAGGGCGGACGCCGGGTACTGATCCTCTCCGAGCTGCCGGCCGCCCCGGTGGCGCGGAGCCGGGCCGGTGCCGACGCGTACCTCGTCTACACCAGCGGCTCGACCGGCAGGCCGAAGGGAGTGCGTGTCCCGCACGCCTCCTATGCAGCGATGCTCAGGAGTTGGAGTTCTGCCTTCGAGCTCGACGCGCCGGAGTGCCTCCAACTCGCCGGCAGCAGCTTCGACGTCTTCTACGGTGACGTGGCCCGCGCGCTCGGCACGGGTGGGCACCTGCGCGTGGTGGAGGCCGAGGCCGCCGCAGACCCCTCCCGCTTCGCCGACCTGGTGCACGGGCGGTCCTTCGACTTCGCCGAGTTCGTGCCCAGCGTGTTCCGCCGGCTCGTGGCGGAGCTGGCGCGCCGCGGACGACGGCTCGACATCCGCAACCTCGTCGTGGCGTCCGAGGCGTGGGCCCCGGCAGAGGCCGCCGAATGGCGGCGCGACGTGCTCGCCCCCGGCACCGCGCTCTTCAACACGTACGGCGTGGCGGAGGCGACGGTCGACAGCACGATCTTCCGCGTCCCCGAGGAGGGGGTCGCAGGCGCCAGGATGCCGATCGGGCGGCCCCTGCCGAACTGCGAGGTCTACGTCGTCGACGCCGCCGGCCGGCTGGTGCCGCCCGGTGTCGCGGGCCAACTGGTCGTCGGCGGGCGGGGGCTCGGCGCCGGGTACGTCAGTGCCGACGAGTCGCGCTTCTCGACGGCGGCCCCGGCGGGCGTCGAGCAGCGCGTCTACCAGACGGGGGACCTGGGATTCCGGAACGAGGACGGGGACCTGGTGCTGCTCGGCCGCAACGACGACCAGGTCAAGCTGCGTGGCGTCCGCATCGAGCTGGGCGAGGTCGAGCAGGCGGTACGCGCCCTGCCCGGCGTGCGGGAGGCCGCTGCGCTGGTCTCCGGCACGGCGGAGGACGCGAGGCTCGTGGCGTGGGTGGTGCCCGACGTCCGGGCCGCCGACGCCGCGTCCTGGCGGCAGCGGCTCGTGCAGCGGCTTCCCGGCGCGCTGGTGCCCGAGCTGCTGCTCACGGACGAGCTGCCCTACCTGCCCAGCGGCAAGGTCGACCGCGCCCGGCTGTCGCAGCTGGAGGTCCCGCGGTCGCGGCGTGAGCGCGTGCTGCCGCGGACCGCGGAGGAGGAGGCGATGGCCGCCCTCTTCGGTGCGGTGCTGGGGCTCGACGACGTCGGCGTGGACGAGAGCTTCTTCGCCCTGGGCGGCCACTCGCTCACCGCGCTCGACCTGCTCAGTCGGGTGCACCGCGAGATCGGCGTGCGGCTGCGCGTGGGGGAGCTCTTCGACTCCCCGACCGTCGAGGGCCTCGTGCAGCGGGTCGCCGCGCTGCACACGCCCGCGGACGACCGCCCAGTGCCGCTCGTGGAGCCGGACCCCGAGCACCGCCACGACCCGTTCCCGCTCACCGACGTGCAGCAGGCCTACTGGCTCGGGCGGGACGGGGCGTTCGAGTTCAGCGGCGTCTCGACCCACAGCTACGACGAGCTGCAGTCGGAGGGGCTGCAGGTCGACCGCCTCACCCGCGCGCTCAACCAGGTGATCGAGCGGCACGAGATGATGCGAGCGGTCGTCCTGGACCACGGCGGGCAGCAGATCCTGCGCGAGGTGCCCGACTACGTCCCGCGCGTCCACGACCTGCGCGAGGCCGCGCAGGAGGAGATCGACGCCGGCCTGCAGCACGTGCGTGACGAGCTGTCCCACCAGAAGCTCGACATGACGCGCTGGCCGAACTTCGACATCCGCATCAGCCTGCTCCCCGGCGACGTGCAGGTGCTGCACTTCAGCACCGATGCCCTGCTGCTCGACGCGGCCAGCTTCACGCTCGTGCTCCGCGAGCTGGCCATGATCTACGACGGCCTCCCGCTCCCGGAGCTCGAGTTCTCGTTCCGCGACTACGTCCTCGCGGACCGGCAGTTCGAGCAGAGCGAGCGGTTCGCGCGCACGAAGGCGTACTGGGACCGGCGCATCCCCACCCTGCCCGGCGCCCCCGGCCTTCCGATGGCCCGCCGCCCCGACGAGCTGCAGGAGCCGCGGTTCACCCGGCTGCACGCCCGGGTGCCGAAGGAGGTCTGGGAGTCACTGAAGCGCGCTGCGGGAAAGCACGGGCTCACCCCGAGCGGCGTCTGCCTCACGGCGTACGCGCAGGTGCTCGCGGGGCGCGTGCAGGACCCGCGCTTCTCGCTCAACCTCACCTTCCTCAACCGCAAGCCCTTCCACCCCCAGGTCGACCAGGTGGCTGGCGAGTTCACCTCGCTCACGCTCCTGCCCGTCGACCTCGCCGACCGGCCGGCCTTCGTCGAGGCCGCCCGTCGAATCCAGCGTGACCTGTGGGAGGTCCTCGAGGAGAACGACATGAGCGGCGTGCGGGTGCTGCGCGAGTACGCCCGCCACCACAACAGCCCGGGCGCTGCCCACTTCCCGGTCGTGTTCACCAGCGCCCTCGGCATCCCCATGCCCGACTCCAGCTTCCCGGTCCGGCACCAGCCGGAGCTCGGGGTCACGCAGACGTCGCAGGTGTGGCTGGACGCGGGCATCTGGGAGGCGCAGGGCGAGGACCTGCGCTGCAACTGGGACGTCGTGCTCGACGTCTACCCCGAGGGCTTCGTCGAGGCGATGTTCGCCGAGTGGGTCGCTCTGCTGCACCGGCTCGCCGGTGACCCGGCGGCGTGGGACGGGCCGGCTGCGCTCGAGGCCCCGGCGCCGCTGGAGATCGCGGACGTGCCGGCCGGGACGCTGCTCGACCCGTTCCTTGCCTCGCTCGAGGCCACGCCGCACGCCGACGCCGTGATCTCGCCGACCCGGACGCTGACGTACGCCGAGCTCGCCTCCCGCGCCGGCGGTGTGGCCGCGGCCCTGCGCGCCCACGGCGTCCGGGCGGGCGAGCCCGTGGCGGTGATGATGGAGCCGGGCTGGGAGCAGACCGCGGCCGTGCTCGGCACGGTGGCGGTGGGGGCGTACCTCCCGCTCAATGCGGACACCCCGGCCGAGCGGCTGCTGACGATCACCGAGCTCGCGGGCGTGCGATGCCTGCTGACCCAGCCGTGGATGCGTGACCGGCTGGCGGAGGTCTTCCCCGGGACGGTGCTCACGGTCGACGACGTGGACACGGGCTCCGCGGACGCGCTGCGGTCGCACACCGTGCGCGCGGAGGACCTGGCGTACGTCATCTTCACGTCCGGCTCGACCGGCGTGCCCAAGGGCGTCATGATCGACCACCGGGGGGCGCTCAACACGATCGTCGACGTCAACGAGCGCTACGGCGTCGGCCCGGCCGACCGGGTGCTCGCGCTGTCCTCGTTGAGCTTCGACCTCTCCGTCTACGACGTCTTCGGGCTGCTCGCAGCCGGTGGCGCGCTCGTGGTGCCGGACCCGGCACGCCGGCTCGACCCGCTGCACCAGATCGACCTCGTCACCAGGCACGGCGTCACCGTGTGGAACACCGTGCCGGCGCTGTTCAACCTCTTCGTCGGCGCCCTGGACGCGCCCTGCCCGGAGCTGCGCGTCGTCCTGCTCAGCGGCGACTGGATCCCGCTGGGGCTCCCGGCCGCAGCCTGGGAGAGGTGCCCCAAGGCCGAGCTGCACAGCCTCGGGGGCGCGACCGAGGCCTCGATCTGGTCGATCACGTACCCGGTCACGGTGGTCGACCCGGCGTGGAACAGCGTCCCCTACGGCAAGGGCATGAAGAACCAGGACGTCGTCGTCCTGGACGCAGACCTGCGCCCGGCTCCCCCGTGGGTGACGGGTGACCTGTACATCAGGGGTGTGGGGCTGGCGCTCGGCTACTGGGGCTCGGCGGAGCTGACCGACGCCGCGTTCGTGCGCCACCCCGTCAGCGGCGAGCGGCTCTACCGCACGGGGGACCTCGGCCGGCTGATGTCGGACGGCAACATCGAGTTCCTCGGCCGGTCGGACTTCCAGCTCAAGATCGGCGGCTACCGCGTGGAGGCGGGAGAGGTCGAGCGCGCGATCCTGCGCCACCCCGCCGTCGCGGAGACGACCGTCCTCGCGCTCGGGGACAAGCTGGCCGACAAGCGGCTGGCATGCGCCTGGGTGCGGGCCGAGGGCACGGACGGGGAGGTCGACCTCCCCGAGTTCCTCGCCCCGATCCTGCCGGCGTACATGGTGCCGCTGGTCGTCGCCGAGCTGCCCGCGCTTCCGCTGTCGGGCAACGGCAAGGTCGACCGCAAGACCCTCGAGCGCCAGCTCGGCGCACTGGCGACCACGGCCACCGCGCCGTACGTCCCCCCGACCCGGCCCGAGGAACGGCGGATGGTCGAGCTCTGGGAGTCGACCCTCGGGCGCCAGGCCATCGGGCTGCACGACGACTTCTTCCAACTGGGCGGTGACTCCATCGACGCCATCGAGCTCGTGACCCGGCTGCGCCGGCTCGACGACGCGCAGATCGGCCTGCGCGACCTGTACGCCGCACGCACCCCGGCGGGGCTCGTGCTCCGCCTCGCGGCGGGCGCCGACGCGCCCGGGACGGGGCAGGTGCGGGCATGAGCGCCGCAGGATCGGCCTGGCTGGAGCCGCTCGCCCCGGGGACGCCCGGCGGGGTGGACCTGGTCCTCTTCCCGTACGCCGGTGGCAACCCGGGCGCGTTCCGGTCCTGGCGCGGGGCGCTCGGCACCGCGCGGTCCTACGTCGCTTCGCTGCCCGGGCGCGGCAAGCGGTTCGCGGAGGCGCCGGTCGAGGGCTTCTTCGAGCTGGTGGACCTCCTCGTCGACGAGCTGGAGCCCGTGCTGCGCCCGCGCTACGCGCTCTTCGGGCACAGCCTGGGCGCCTACGTCGCCTACGAGGTGGCCCGGCGGCTGCCGGTGTCGCCGGTCGCGCTCGTCGTGAGCGGGGCCGACGGCCCGCAGGCCAGGGTGCCGGCGGCGCGTCGGCGCACGACCCTGTCCGACGCCGAGCTCGTCGACGAGCTGCGCCGGCTCGGCGGCACACCCGCGGTGGTCCTCGACAACGAGGAGCTGCTCGAGCTGCTCATGCCGACCATCCGGGCCGACTTCGAGCTCGTCGACTCCTACGAGTTCCACGACGGGCCCCTGCTCGACTGCCCGGTGCACGTGCTGGGAGGCACGGCCGACGCCCACACGACCCAGGAGGGGCTGGCCGCGTGGCGATCGCTGACGACGGCCCCGACGTCGCTGCGCGAGTTCCCCGGCGGCCACTTCTTCGTCCACGAGGCCGAGGCCGAGGTGCAGGCGCACGTCGACGGGCTGCTGCGGGCCGGCCGCCGGGGCGGGCTGCTGCCGGGCGGGCGCGACGTCGCGGACGTCGTGGCCTGACCCCTCGTCCGCGGGCGCCGTCGGCAGGAGTGCGCCGGCGGGGCCCGCGGGGTTAGGCTCGCGGCAGGCAACGTCCCTTCCTCAGGAGCGCCGAGCACCATGACGACCGGCCCCGGCTCCACGGAACACCGCCCAGTCACCGCGCCCGGCGCGGTTCCCGAGCTGCGGGTGGGCGACGCCGAGCGCGACGAGGTCATCGTCGCGCTCGGGGAGCACTACGCCCTCGGCCGGCTCACCCGCGAGGAGCTCGACGACCGCCAGGGCGTCGCGGGCCGGGCGCGCACCGCACGGGAGCTCGAGCCGCTCCTCGCCGACCTGCCCCCGCTCGTCGCGGCCCGCCCGGACGTGCGCCGCGGCGGCGCGCTCGCCCGGCTCGACGCCACGCAGAAGGCGAAGCTGGTCACGTACGTCGGGGTCAACGCGGGCCTCTGGATCCTGTGGGCGGTGCTCGGGCTCGGCTTCCCCTGGCCGATCTTCCCCACGGTGTTCTGGGGCATCGGGCTCATCACGTCGCTCGTGGGCGGGGACGCCGGGTGCGGGGCGTCGGCCGCCCACGGCTCCGGCTCGCACGTGACGAACGGGCACGGCGCCCACGCCGTACGCCCGGAGCCGGACAAAGCCTGAGCGTCCGCCACGGACGTACGAGCGCCCCCGACCCGGGACCGGGTCGGGGGCGCCCCTGCGTACGGGGGCCGGCTCAGCGAGTGGTGGGCCCGGCCGGCTCGACGGCCTGCACCGGGAGCGCGGTGCCCTCGGGACGCGGCGCCGGGATCGCCGCCTCCGGCGCGGGGCGGTCGTCGCGGGGCAGGAAGACCAGCGCGGCGAGGCCCGCGAGCAGCGCGGCGACGGCCGCCGCGACCGACCCGGCGTGCAGGCCGGAGATGAAGGAGTCGCGGACGGCGTCGACCGCGGGGCCGGCCTGGTCGGTGGGCAGCTGGCGGGCGACCTCCAGCCCGGCGCCCAACGACTCGTCGGCGGCGTCGGTCACCGAGGTGGGCAGGCCCAGCCCGCCCCAGGAGTCGGCCAGCTTGCTCGCGTAGTACGAGCTCATCACCGAGCCGACGACCGCGACGCCGAGCGCTCCGCCCAGCTCGCGGGTCGTGTCGTTCACGGCGGAGCCGACCCCCGCCTTGGCCTCCGGCAGCGCGGCGAGGATCGAGTCGGTCGCAGGCCCCGTGGCCAGCGCCATGCCGGCGGCCATGAGGACCATCGAGACGACCACCACGGTCCAGTAGTCGGCGTCCAGCCCTGCCCGCGCCGCGACGAGGAAGCCGGCCGCCATGAGCACCATGCCGATCGTGACCACGGCCTTCGTGCCGATCTTCTTCATCACGAGGATCGAGACGGGGGAGAGGCCGGCCATGACGGCGGCGTACGGCAGCGTCGCGAGGCCCGCCTTGAGCGTGCTGTAGTCGCGGATCAGCTGGAAGTACATCGTGATCATGAAGATGAACCCGAACAGGCCGAAGTAGGCGATCGAGATCGCAGCGCTGGCGGCCGAGAAGCGGGGGTTCCGGAAGAGCGTGACGTCCAGCAGCGGGCTGTCCCGGCGCGCCTCGACCACGACGAAGGCCACGACGAGCGCGGCCGACGCGGCGAAGCCGAGCAGCGTCGCCGCCGACGTCCACCCGCGGTTCGGCGCCTCGATGACCGTCCGAACCAGCAGCCCGACCATCGCGATGGAGAGCACCGCGCCGTACGGGTCGAAGCGCCCGGGCGCGGCGTCCCTGGACTCGGGCAGGTAGCGGGCGCCGAGCACGAGGGAGAGCGCGATGATCGGCAGGTTCACGATGAAGATGGAGCCCCACCAGAAGTGCTCGAGCAGCAGGCCGCCGACCACCGGGCCGAGCGCCACCGCGAGGCCCGCCACGCCGGCCCAGATGCCGATCGCGGCGGCTCGCTCCTGCCGGTCGGGGAACAGCGTCGACACCATTGCCAGCGTGCAGGGGAAGACGAGGGCCGCGGCCACGCCCATGACCGAGCGCCACGTCACGAGTGCCTCCGTGGAGGAGGCCTGCGCGGCGAAGAACGACGCGACGGCGAACAGCACGAGGCCCGCCTGCAGGACGCGCTTGCGGCCCAGCCGGTCGCCGATGTTGCCGCAGAGCAGCAGCAGCCCGGCGAAGCAGACGGTGTAGCTGTCGACCACCCACTGCAGGGCGGAGGTCGAGGACGCCATCTCCTGGTCGAGCGTCGGAAGGGCGACGTTGACGATCGTGTTGTCGATCGCGACGAGGAGCACGCTCAGGCAGAGGATGCCGAGCAGCTTCCAGCGCAGGGGGTGCCCGGGCTTCGGAGCCCGGGCAGGGACGGTTGTCGATCCGGTCACTGCGTCTCCGGGGTGGAGTAGGGGGGATTGCTCCGCGGGGACCGGGACGGCGTCGCCGCAAGCGTGGCAATTCGGAGGGATCCTCCCGTGTCGGACGACACCCGGGCAACCCCTCTCGCTGCGCTCCGCGACCGCCGTGCCACTCGATGACGACGCGGTCCTCGCCCAGGGCAGAGCCGCTGCGACCCGGTTTGAGACATCCGGTCCGGAACTGGTGCCCGACGATTCCCGGCCCGGCTCCCGGCCCGTTCGGGCCCCGTTCTCCAAAGGCCCTCCGTGCACCGCGGGCGGGACGCGGACGCGCTCCCCGGCGCGCCGCTGTCGGGCCGCCGGGAACGAGTGGGCGATCATTCGGGTTTGACAGCGGGGGCGGGGATGCGGTCAGACTCCGCCCTGTCCCCTGCCCGACCCGCTCGCTCCTGCCCGCCCCGTCCACGGAAGAGGCTCCTCGTGCCGCCCCGCACCCGTACCGCCACCGGTCGCCGGCTCGTCATCGTCGAGTCGCCTACGAAGGCGCGCAAGATCGCGGGCTACCTCGGGGACGGCTACGACGTCGAGGCCAGCGTGGGCCACATCCGCGACCTCCCGACGCCGAGCGAGCTGCCGGCCGAGATGAAGAAGGGCCCGTACGGCCGGTTCGCCGTCGACGTCGACAACGGCTTCGCGCCGTACTACGTGGTCGACAACGACAAGAAGAAGAAGGTCTCCGAGCTCAAGGCCCTGCTCAAGGAGGCCGACGAGCTCTTCCTCGCGACCGACGAGGACCGCGAGGGCGAGGCCATCGCCTGGCACCTGCTCGAGGTCCTCAAGCCGCGCGTCCCGGTGCGCCGCATGGTCTTCCACGAGATCACCCCCGAGGCGATCCGCCGGGCGGTCGAGAACACCCGCGAGCTGGACCAGTCGCTCGTCGACGCCCAGGAGACGCGCCGCATCCTCGACCGGCTCTACGGCTACGAGGTCTCCCCGGTGCTGTGGCGCAAGGTCCGCGCCGGGCTGTCGGCCGGCCGTGTCCAGTCGGTCGCGACCCGGCTCGTGGTCGAGCGCGAGCGCGAGCGCATCGCCTTCCGCAGCGCGTCGTACTGGGACGTCTCCGCCGTCCTCGAGCGCGCCGGCCAGGCCTTCCCGGCCCGGCTGACAGCCGTCGACGGCACCCGGGTCGCCACCGGCCGCGACTTCGGCAGCGACGGGCGGCTCACCACCCGCGCCGCCGGGCAGGTGGCCCACCTGGACGAGGCGCAGGCCACCCAGCTGGCCGCCGGGCTCGTGGACGCCCCGTTCACCGTCCGCTCGGTGGAGGAGAAGCCGTACTCCCGCAAGCCGGCGGCGCCGTTCATCACCTCGACGCTGCAGCAGGAGGCCAGCCGCAAGCTGCGCTGGTCCTCGCAGACGACCATGCGCGTCGCGCAGCGGCTGTACGAGAACGGCTACATCACGTACATGCGTACCGACTCCACGACGCTGTCGGAGTCGGCGATCAACGCCGCGCGCTCGCAGGCCCGCGCGCTCTACGGCCCCGAGTACGTCCCCGACGCGCCGCGGCGCTACGTCCGCAAGGTCAAGAACGCCCAGGAGGCGCACGAGGCGGTCCGCCCCGCCGGTGACGTCTTCCGTACGCCGGGCGAGGTCGCGGGCGAGCTGGCCCGCGACGAGTTCGCGCTCTACGAGCTGATCTGGAAGCGCACGGTCGCCTCGCAGATGGCCGACGCCCGCGGCACGACGGTCTCCGTGCGCATCGGCAGCACCCCGCACGCGGGCTCCCCGTTCTCCGACGCGGAGTTCTCCGCCTCCGGCACCGTCATCTCGTTCCGCGGCTTCCTCGCCGCCTACGAGGAGGGGCGCGACGAGGATGCCCCGCGTGACGCGCAGGAGCAGCGCCTGCCCGCCATGCGCGAGGGTGACGGGCTGGAGCCGCAGCGCGTGGACCCCGAGGGCCACACGACCAGCCCGCCGGCGCGCTACACCGAGGCCACGCTGGTCAAGGCGCTGGAGGAGCGCGCGATCGGCCGCCCGTCGACGTACGCGTCGATCCTCGGCACGATCATCGATCGCGGCTACGTCTTCAAGAAGGGCAGCGCGCTCGTCCCGACGTGGCTGGCGTTCGCGGTGACGCGGCTGCTCGAGGAGCACTTCGGCGGGCTGGTCGACTACGACTTCACCGCCGAGATGGAGGAGGACCTCGACCGGATCGCCGGCGGCGACGCCGACCGGGTCGAGTGGCTGCGCCGGTTCTACTTCGGCGACGGCGAGGGCACGCCGGGCCACGCGCACACCGGCGGGCACGGGCCGGACGAGCTCGGCGGCCTCAAGCGCATCGTGGAGAACCTCGGCGACATCGACGCCCGCGAGGTCAACACCTACGACCTCGGCGCGGGCATCTCGGTGCGGGTGGGCCGCTACGGGCCCTACATCGAGCGTGGCGAGGAGCGGGCCTCGCTCCCCGACGACCTCGCGCCCGACGAGCTGACGGTCGAGAAGGCCGAGGAGCTGCTGTCGGCGCCGTCGGGCGACCGCGAGCTGGGCACCGACCCCGCCACCGGGCACACCGTGGTCGCCAAGGCCGGGCGCTTCGGGCCGTACGTCACCGAGGTGCTGCCCGAGGGGTCGCCGAAGTCCGCGAAGCCGCGCACCGCGTCCCTGTTCAAGACCATGTCGCTGGACACGATCACGCTGGACGAGGCGCTGCGGCTGCTCACCCTGCCGCGCGTCGTCGGCAAGGACCCCGAGAGCGGCGACGAGATCGTGGCGCAGAACGGGCGTTACGGGCCGTACCTCAAGAAGGGCACCGACTCCCGGTCGCTCGAGTCCGAGGACCAGCTCTTCACGGTCACCCTGGAGCAGGCGCTCGCGATCTACGCCCAGCCCAAGCAGCGCGGCCGCGCCGCGGCGAAGCCGCCGCTCAAGGAGCTCGGCACCGACCCGGTCAGCGGCAAGCCGATCGTGGTCAAGGAGGGGCGCTTCGGGGCGTACGTCACCGACGGCGAGACCAACGCGACCCTGCGCCGCGGCGACACCGTCGAGGGCATCACCCCCGAGCGCGGCGTCGAGCTGCTCGCCGAGAAGCGCGCCGCCGGCCCGAGCACCAAGAAGGCCGCCAAGAAGGCGCCGGCCAAGAAGGCGGCCGCCTCCAAGACGGCCAAGAAGGCGCCGGCCAAGAAGGCGGCTGCGAAGAAGACGGCCAAGGCAGGTGCGTGAGCCGCGCCGGGCGGGACTGTCGGGCCTCCTGGTTAGGGTGAAGCGATGAGCACGGGTGCCGTGACCGGCCTCGCGGGCGACGTCCGCGAGGTCCTGTCGCTGCACACCTTCCGCCGCATGTGGGTGGCCCTGTCGGTGGCGAGCCTCGGCGACTGGCTCGGGCTGCTGGCCATGACCGCGTACGCCCAGTCGCTGGCCGGCGGGGACTACACCCAGGCCAACCTGGCCGTCGCCGTCGTCTTCCTGCTCCGGCTCGCGCCGGCGATGCTGCTCGGCCCCCTGGCCGGCGTCGTCGCCGACCGGCTGGACCGGCGCTGGACGATGGTGGTCGCCAACGCCGCGCGCTTCGTCATCCTCGCGTCGATCCCGCTCGTCGGCGAGCTGTGGTGGGTCTTCGTCGCCACCCTGCTCAACGAGGCCGCGAGCCTGTTCTTCATCCCGGCGAAGGAGGCGACGGTCCCCAACCTCGTGCCGCGCGAGCGGCTCGAGGCGGCCAACCAGCTCAACCTGGCCGGGACCTACGGCAGCGCCCCGCTGGCGGCCCTGCTCTTCATCGTCCTGACCCTTCCGACGGGCGGGCTCGGGCAGGCGCAGGACGCCCCGCTGACGCTTGCCATCGCGCTCTGGGTCAACGCGCTCACCTTCCTCGCCGCGGCGGTCGTCATCGCCCGGCTCAAGGGCATCCCCGCCCGCCAGCCGGCCACCGGCGAGGACGGTCGCGAGCCGTCGGCGTGGCAGGCGCTGACCGACGGGTGGCGCTACCTCGGCGGCACCAAGGTCGTGCGCGGGCTGATCGTGGCGCTGCTCGGGGCGTTCGCCGCGGGCGGCGCGGTCATCGGCCTGGCCCGCACCTACGTGCGCGACCTCGGCGCGGGTGACCCGGGCTACGGCGTGCTCTTCTTCGCCGTCTTCCTCGGGCTCGCGCTCGGCATGTTCCTCGGCCCGCGCCTGGTCGCCGGGTTCAGCCGGCGCCGGCTGCTCTGCCTCGCGATCACGGCCGCCGGCTTCCTGCTCGCGGTCATCGCGCTCACCCCGAACCTCCCCGTCGCGGTGCTGTTCACGGTCGCGATGGGCGCCTGCACCGGCGTCGCCTGGGTGATCGCCTACACGCTCATCGGCCTCGAGGTCGACGACGAGCACCGCGGGCGGGTCTTCGCCTCGCTCACGGTGATGCTCCGGGTCGTGCTGGTCGCCGTGCTCGCGCTCGCGCCGCTGCTGGCCGCAGCCATCGGGCCGCACACCTGGCACCCCACCGACGCGGTCACCTGGACCCTCGGCGGTGCCGAGGTGACGCTGCTGCTCGCCGGCCTGCTCTGCGCCGCGCTGGGGCTCGCGTCGTTCCGCACCATGGACGACCGGCGCGGGGTCCCGGTGCTCAAGGACTTCGTCGCCGCGCTGCGCGGGCAGGGGCTGCCCGGCCCAGGTGAGGTCGAGGAGCGCGCCGGGTTCTTCCTCGTGCTCGAGGGCGGCGAGGGCGCCGGCAAGTCCACCCAGGCCACGGCTCTCGCGGCCTGGCTGCGCGAGCGCGGCCACGAGGTCGTGCTGACCCGCGAGCCCGGCGGGACCGAGATCGGCACCCGGCTGCGCGCCCTGCTGCTCGACCCCACCACCGGGCCGTTGTCCGTGCGGGCCGAGGCGCTGCTGTACGCCGCCGACCGCGCCCAGCACGTCGAGCGCGTGGTGCGCCCGGCCCTGGCCCGCTCGGCGGTGGTGATCAGCGACCGCTACGTCGACTCCTCGATCGCCTACCAGGGCGCGGGGCGCGAGCTCCCGGACGGCGACGTCGCCCGGCTGTCCGCCTGGGCGACCGGGGGCCTGGTGCCGGACCTGACGGTCCTGCTGGACCTGCCGGCCGAGCTGGGCGCCGCACGCCGGGCCGCTCGCGACGAGGGCCGGGCCGACCGGCTCGAGGCCGAGCCGGTCGACTTCCACGACCGCGTGCGCCGCCGGTTCAAGGAGCTCGCGGCCGCCGCGCCGCGGCGCTACCTCGTGGTGGACGCCGCCCAGGGGCCGACCGAGATCACGACCGTCATCCAGCAGCGCCTGCGCGGGGTGCTCCCGCTGAGCCCGCGTGAGGCGGCCGAGCAGGAGGCCGCGCGCCAGGCCGAGGAGCAGCGCCAGGCCGAGGAGCGCCGCCGGCTCGAGGCCGAGCGCCACGAGGCCCTGGAGCGCAAGCGCGCCGAGGAGGCCGAGGCCCGCCGCGTCGAGCAGCTGCGCGCGGCCGAGGCGATCGAGGCCGCCCAGCGGGCGACCGCCGAGCAGGCCGCACGGGCAGCCGAGGCGGCGCGCCGGGAGGCCGAGCAGGCCCGCCGGGTCGCCGCCGAGCAGGCGCGGCTGCGCGCCGAGGAGATGGCCGCCCGGGCCGCTGAGGAGGCCGAGCGCCGCGAGCGCGAGGCCGCCGCCCGGGCCGAGCGCGAGGAGGCCGAGCGCCGCGAGCAGGAGCGGCTCGCCGCGCAGGAGGCCGCCCGGCGCGAGCGGGAAGCGGCCGCGCGCGCCGAGCGGGAGGCCGCGGAGGCCCGGCTGCGCGCCGAGCGCGAGGCCCAGCTGGCCCGCGAGCGCGCGGCCCGCAGCGCCCCCGCGGCGCAGCCGGCTCCCGGTGACGACACGGCCACGACCGTGCTCCCCGTCCTGCCGCCGGACGCGGTGGCCACCCGGGCGCACGCCGTGGCCCGCCAGGCCGAGCCGGCCCGCCAGCCCGAGCCCGCCCGGGTGCCGGACGACGCGACGCGTGAGCTCTCCCTCGCCGACGAGCTCTTCTCCATGTCGCCCGAGGACGAGGAGGACGACGTCGACGAGCCGGACGACAACCGCCCGCACGGGTGGTTCTCGCGATGAGCGGCGTCTGGGACGACCTCGTCGGGCAGGCGCCCACCGTCGCCGCCCTGCAGGCCGCGGCGGCGTCGGCGGTCGAGATCCTCGCCGGCGGCAGCGGCCCGGCCATGACCCATGCCTGGCTCTTCACCGGGCCGCCAGGGTCGGGGCGGTCGCTGGCGGCGCGGGCCTTCGCCGCAGCGCTGCAGTGCCCCTACACCGGGTGCGGCGAGTGCGCTGCCTGCCGTACCGCGCGCTCGGGCACCCATGCCGACGTCGAGGTCGTGACCACGCGGCTGCTCTCGATCGGCGTGGCCGAGGCCCGCGGCCTGGTCGAGCGCGCGTCCCGGCGACCGTCGGACGGCCGCTGGCAGGTGATCGTCGTCGAGGACGCCGACCGGCTGACCGAGCAGGCCGCCAACACGCTGCTGAAGGTGCTCGAGGAGCCGCCACCGCGCACGGTCTGGCTGCTCTGCGCCCCCAGCCTCGAGGACGTGCTGCCCACGATCCGCTCGCGCTGCCGGCACCTCGGGCTGCGCACCCCACCGGCCGAGGCCGTCGCCGAGGTGCTGGTCCGGCGCGACGGCATCGACCCGGCGATGGCGGCGTTCGCGGCCCGCGCGTCGCAGGGTCACATCGGGCGCGCCCGTCGGCTCGCCACCGACGAGCAGGCTCGGCTGCGCCGGGCCGAGGCGCTGCGGGTGCCCCAGCAGGTCGAGGGCGTCGGCGACTGCCTGACGGCGGCGGCGAACCTCGTGGAGGCGGCGACGGAGGAGGCTGCGGCCGAGTCGGCGGGGCTCGACGAGCAGGAGACCGCCGAGCTGGCGCGGGCGCTCGGCCAGGGCACCACCGGCAAGGCGATGCCCGCCGGTGCGGCCGGCCAGCTCAAGGAGCTGGGCAAGCAGCAGAAGACACGCGCCAAGCGCACCTCGCGGGACTCGCTCGACCGGGCGCTGGTCGACCTCGTGTCGTTCTACCGCGACGTGCTGGCGGTCCAGTTCGGCGCTCCCGTGACCCTGGTCAACGAGGAGCTGCGCCCGGCGCTGGAGCGGGTGGCGCGGGCCAGCACGCCCGAGACGACGCTGCGCCGGGTCGAGGCCGTGCTCGCCTGCCGCACGGCGATCGACGCCAACGTCGCGCCGCTGCTCGCGGTCGAGGCGATGACCCTGTCGCTGCGGGCCGGCTGACGGGCTCGCCGTCCGGGGGGCGAGCCGGCGACCACGATCTCGTGGAGGCCCGCGCGCCAGCCAGAGCGCTACCGCGCGGTGAGCCGGCCCGGCGCCCGGGCGGCGTCCTGCACCGGTGGCAGCCACCCACGCGCGGGCAGGCCCACGAGCTCCTCGTCGATGTCGAGGTGGTGCAGCGTCTCGCTCGGGAGCCGGACGCCGGCGGTGAGCAGCGCGCGGCAGGCCTGGACGCGGCAGGCCAGGACGTACTCGCTGGCGGTCAGCACCGCCCGCTCGACCTCGGGGGTGGGCCGGTGCGTGAGAGCACGCTCAGCGGCGCTCAGGACGGCGAGCGAGCGCCCGTACGCCTCGGTCGCCTCGGCGGCGGGCTGGACGGGGCTCGCGAGGGTCTCGCGGGGGTCGAGGCGCAGGAACTGGTTCAACGCAGGGCTCCGGAAGGGCAGCCGCGCCGTCGGAGGCGGGCGGGCAGACGCTGTGCAAGGCCCGGGCTGCTTCAGGCTCCTCGCCGGCGCGCGTCTCGCGGCTCCGGAGGGGAAATGGGAGCATACCCGGCACCTCGCCGCGGGAGGTGCATGCTGCGCCGCCCGTGCCGCGGGACGGACGATCCGCGCGGGGTGGGCCGTTGCGTACGCTCGGGCGGGTGCCCACTCGCCGTCGTCCCGCCCGTGCCGCCCGCCGACCGCGCCGCGCAGGAAGGCCTCGGCTGATCGGCTGCGGGGTCCTGGCGGCCGTCCTGCTGGTCAGCGGCTGCACCGGCGGTGACGGGGACGACCCGGCCGCGGCACCGTCGCAGCCCCCGACGACCGCCGGCAGCGCCGCGCCGGCGGAGGGCGACGCGGCGCTGGCCGGGTACTACGGCCAGGAGCTCAGCTGGGGTGCCTGCGGCGAGAGCTACCAGTGCGCGAAGCTGCGCGTCCCTGTCGACTACGCGGCCCCCGGTGACGGCGACATCGAGCTGTCGGTCGTGCGCCGACCGGCGGGCAGCAAGAGCGAGCGGATGGGCTCGCTGCTGGTCAACCCGGGCGGGCCCGGCGGCTCCGGTGTCGACTACGCCCGCAGCGCGGAGAACTACTCCACCAGGCTGCTCTCCCGCTTCGACATCGTCGGCTTCGACCCGCGCGGCGTCGGGACGAGCGCGCCGGTCGACTGCCTCAGCGACGCGCAGACCGACACCTTCCTCGCCGTCGACGCCTCGCCCGACGACCCGTCCGAGGAGGAGGAGTTCGCCGAGCAGAGCCGGCTGATCGGCGAGGGGTGCGAGGAGAGGTCCGGGCAGCTGCTCGCGCACGTGGGCACGGCCGACGCGGCCAGGGACATGGACGTGCTGCGGGCCGCGCTCGGCGAGGACACGCTCACGTACCTCGGCAAGTCGTACGGGACGTACCTCGGCGCGGTCTACGCCGAGCAGTTCCCCGACAAGGTCGGCCGGCTGGTGCTCGACGGCGCGCTGGACCCGACCCTCAGCGAC
Organism: Motilibacter aurantiacus; assembly: GCF_011250645.1. NCBI lineage: Bacteria > Bacillati > Actinomycetota > Actinomycetes > Motilibacterales > Motilibacteraceae > Motilibacter > Motilibacter aurantiacus. Next base: position 754,187 of record NZ_JAANNO010000001.1, on the reverse strand, counting down.
GAGGAGCTCAACCTCGGCCAGGCCAAGGGGTTCGAGACGGCGCTCGGGGCGTTCGTCGAGGACTGCCTGGGCCAGGAGGAGTGCCCGCTGACGGGGGACCGCGAGGCGGGGCTGGCGCAGATCCGCCAGCTGCTCGACGACGTGGACCGCCGGCCGCTGGAGACCGACGACGGCCGCGAGCTCACCCAGTCGCTGGCTGCCCTCGGCGTCGCCACCGGCCTCTACAGCAAGGACTTCTGGCCGTACCTCGAGGTCGCGCTGGCCGACGCCTTCGACGGCGACGGCACGACGCTGCTCTCGCTCACCGACGCGCAGACCGACCGGCGCGAGGACGGCTCCTACGGCTCCAACGGCAACGAGGTCATCTACGCGGTCAACTGCCTGGACAAGCCCTCGGCCGTCACCGACCTCGCGGTCTGGCGCCAGCGGGCCGAGGCCGCAGAGCAGCAGGCCCCCACCTTCGGGGCGTTCCTCGGCTGGAGCAGCCTGCCCTGCGCCACCTGGCCGGCCCGCTCGGACACCGAGCCGCACGCCATCTCCGCGGCGGGCGCGGCTCCGATCCTCGTGGTCGGCACCACCCGCGACCCCGCGACGCCGTACGAGTGGGCGCAGGCGCTCGCCGGCCAGCTGGACTCCGGGCGGCTGCTGACCTTCGACGGTGACGGCCACACCGCGTACGCGTCGGGGAGCACGTGCGTCGACGAGGCGGTGGACGCGTACCTCGTCGACGGGACGCTGCCGGCCGAGGGGACGCGCTGCTGACAGCCCGAGGCGCCCGCTACACTCTTGCTTCGTGCCTCGGCCCCGTGTCGTGGTGCTGCCGCCTTAGCTCAGTCGGCCAGAGCGACGCACTCGTAATGCGTAGGTCATCGGTTCGATTCCGATAGGCGGCTCGCTCGGACTCAGGGCGCCCACCTCGGCAGGTGGGCGCCCTGAGTCGTTCCAGGGGCCGGTGCACCGCTGGTCGCGCGGTCGGCCGGCACGACGACGGCGTCGGCGCCTGCGGCCGGCCTGCCGAGCCGGGCGGCGCTACTCGCTCAGGCTGAGGATCGCCCGCCCCTTCGTCGTCACCACCTCCACCGAGCCGATCTCGTCCCTCGCGAGCGACGTCCCCGTCCGGTACGTCGCGGTGTCCCCGCGCGAGATCGCCCACGTCCCGAGCGTCTGCTGCGCGCCGTCCCGCGCGACGACGCGGACGGCGTACTCCAGCCGCTCGGGCAGCGTCGTGGGCACCGAGTCGTCGTACTCGCAGTCGATCTCGATCTCGGTGCCCCAGCTCCTGGGCGCGAGCGCCGCCGAGGCGCGCACGGGCGTGTCGACCAGCGGGGTCATCGCCCGGACGGTGGGGCCGTCGTCCTGGACGAGCGCGGGCACGACGAGGGCGCCGAACGCGACGACGGCAGCCGCGGCGAGGCCTCCGACGCCGAGGGCGAGCCGACGGCGCGTACGCCTCCTGCCGGCTGCGGAGGACAGGCCCCCGTGCAGCGGCGGGGGCGGCGCGACGGTGAGCAGGTCGACGAGGCGCAAGCGCTCGAGCAGCGAGCTCGCCTCGCGGGCCCGGCGTACCCGTTCCCGGCACTGCGCGCAGCCGGACAGGTGGGCCTCGAACGCGGAGTGCTCCTGCGGCGAGAGGGCGCCCAGCACGTAGGCGCCGTCGTCGAGCTCGAACGGGTCCAGCGCGGTCACGGCCTGCCCCCGAGCTCCGTGACCGCTCGGCGCAGGGCGTGCAGCGCGTCCCGGATCCGGGCCTTCACCTCGGCGGGCGGGAGGCCGAGCCGCTCGGCGGCCTGCGCCACCGAGGCGCTGCCGAAGTGGCACTCGACGAGCACCTCGCGGTGCTCCGGGGCGAGGCCGCGCAGGGCGGCGAGGACCAGCTGGCGGTCGGGTGCCGTGGTGGGGGCGGGGACGCCCCGGGCCGACCCGGGCTTGCGCTGTTCGGCGACGTGCAGCCCGGGCCGGGAGCGCCCGGTGCCGTCGGAGGCCAGGTGACGCGCCGTGCTGAAGAGCCAGCCGCGGGCCGACACGCCGGGCTGCGTGAGCAGCCAGGGGGCTCGCCAGGCCCGCAGCAGGGTCTCCTCCACGACGTGCTGCGCGCGCGTCCCGTCGCCCGCGGTCAGCCCGACGACGTAGGACCAGAGCGCGGCGCCGTGCTCGGCGTGGAGCGTGCGCAGCAGGTCGTCGTCGCGCGCCCTCACGGCCGCGAGGCTACTCATGACCGGCCCCCGGTGGGAGCCCCCGACACACGCCGCACACCCGGGATACGCCCGGGGCGGGCGGCCGGTTCATCCGGGCCATCAACGAAGGACGACGCGGTGGCGCCGACGACCGCGCGGTCCCGGCGCCGGACCCCTTGACAAGTCATCTTGTCAAGGGCGAGGCTGAGCCGTGCGCTCCGTCGAGGTCATCGCCGAGCCCGCGACAGCGGCCACCGCGCTGGACCCCGTCCGCGCCCGGCTCCTCGCCGAGCTGCGCGCGCCCGCGTCGGCGGCCGAGCTCGCGCAGCGCGTGGGCCTGGCCCGGCAGAAGGTCAACTACCACCTGCGCCGGCTCGAGGAGCAGGGCCTCGTCGAGGTCGCGGAGACCCGGCTGTGGGGTGGGCTGACCGAGCGCCGGCTGGTGGCGTCGGCGGCCGGCTACGTCGTCTCACCCGATGCGCTCGGCGCCGCTGCCGCGCGTCCGGGAACGTCGGGTGACCGGCTCTCCGCGTCGTACCTCGTCGCACTGGCCGCCCGGCTGGTCCGCGAGATCGGCGGCATGCTGGCGAGCGCTGCCGGCCGTGACGCCCGGCTGCCGGTGCTAGCGCTCGACACGAGCCTGCAGTTCCGTTCACCCGATGACCGAGCCGCGTTCGCCGAGGAGCTGGCGTCCACCGTCGTGCGCCTCGCGGCGAGGTACCACGACGAGTCCGCTCCGGACGGCCGGTGGCACCGCCTGCTGGTCGGTGTGCACCCGGTTCCCGCAGACGTCGACGTGGCGCCGGCGGGCACCCCGGCAGCCCAGGAGGAGGACCGGTGAGCCACTACGACCCGGAGGAGCCCACGGCGCGCGTCAGCGCGCACGAGGTCGAGGTGCCGGGCAGCCCGGAGCAGGTGTGGGAGGCGATCGCCACCGGCCCCGGGATCTCGACCTGGTTCGTGCCCGCACAGGTGGAGGGGCGCGAGGGCGGGCGGATCGTGACCCACCACGGCCCGTACGGCGACTCCGAAGGGGTGGTGACCGCCTGGGACCCGCCGCACCGCTTCGCGTACGACGAGCCGGGCTGGGGCCCGGAGTCGCCCGCGGTGCCCACGTGGTCGACCGAGCTGCTCGTCGAGGCCCGGGACGGCGGCACCTGCCTCGTCCGGTTGACGAGCGGCTTCTTCCGGGGCGGGGACGGTTGGGAGGAGCAGCTCGAAGGCACCGACGAGGGCTGGGTGGCGGCGCTGCGCAACCTGCGGCTGGCGCTGACCCATTTCCCCGGCCGGCGGGCCGCGTCCATGCTGGTGTTCGGGCGCGTGGCCGGCCGCGACCCCGACGACGTCGGCGCCGAGCTGCTCGGCCGGCTCGGCCTCGCGCAGGCCGCGCCGGGGACGCCCGTACGCCTCGGCTCCCCGCTTCCCCAGGTCGTCGGCAGCGTGGTCGAGACCGGCTCACGGTCGGTGTGCCTGCTCGTCGAGGCGCCGCATCCGGGCCTGCTCGAGCTGGGCGCCTTCGCCCACGAGGACGCGACGGCAGCGGTCCGCGGCTACTTCTACGGGCCCGGTGGCGACGCGGTGGCCGAGCGGGAGGCCCCGCTGTGGTCGGCCTGGCTCGCCGGGCACGTCGAAGGGCTCGAGCCGCTCGGCTGATGTATCTCGACCGCGGTGCCGGCGCCTCTGCCTCCCGAGCGCGTCCCGCAGGGGACGCCGTCCACGAGGGGGCACCGAATGTCCGACACAGGGGCCGGCATCGCGACCGCGCCGGCGGCCCGGCCGCTGCCTCCTGCGCGGGTGCAGGAGAAGCGGGCCTGGCTCTACCTGGACGAGCAGGTGCACCGGGCGGTGGCGGCGCGCTCCCTCGCCGAGGGCGGCGTGGTCGCGCACGGGTTCGCGAACTTCTACGCCATCTCGACCCGTCCGGACGCCGGGTCCGTCCGGGCCGTCAACCTGCTCAAGGGCCGGCCGGGCGGCCAGGTCGGCAGCGTCACCACGACACCGTCGCGGGTCCCCTTCGTCTTCGACTGGCGACGGCTGCCGCCGGAGCTGTCCCGCCACGACGTGCTCGAGATCGTGGACGCGCTCTTCCGGGTCGGCCCCTTCGGGTTCCGCGGGCCGGCCGCCGACGACGTGCCCGACCACCTCACCCAGCCCGACCAGGGCGTACGGACCGCGCAGGTGATCGCGCCGGGCTACTCCTGCCCGAGCAACGACTTCCTGGCGGCGGCCCTGACGGCTGCCGGCACGGACCTGCTCTACATCACGTCGGCCAACCGCTCCCGCCACCGTTCCGGCGCGGCCGACGAGCCTGCGCACCACCGCGGCGCCGCCCTGGCCGCCGAGTTCGGCGCCGACCCGCGCGTCCGCCTCCTCGCCCACCGCGACGAGGCCGTCGCGCGGGCGCGCTACCCGCTGCACGAGCCGATGTCGACCACGATCCTCGCGGTCCACCGCACTGCGGGCAGCGGCGTCGACGGTCGACTGCGGCTCGTCGTCGAGCGGCACGGGTCGCTGCCCGTCGAGCGCGTACGGGAGGCGCTCGCCCCGCTCGGCTTCGACGTGGTGCTCGGCCCGGGCGCGGGGCAGCGGCTGCGGCCGCGGGTCTACCGGCAGGGCGCGCCGCCGCCGGAGGTCAGTGCAGCCCGGAGCTCCGGTTCGCGTTCTTGATCGCGTACATCCGGGTGTCGGCCGCGTGCAGCAGCTCGTCGAACCCGCTGCCGTCCTGCGGGAACGAGCTCACCCCGATGCTCGCGCGGACCCGGGCCAGCCCACGTCCCGTGCGGACGGGCTCGGACAGGATCGCCGCCAGCTCGTCGGCCACCCGCCGCCCCTCGACGCCCGCCGACGCCTGGTCCAGCCCGGGCAGGATGACGAGGAACTCATCGCCGCCGAGCCGGGCGATGAGGTCCCCGCGGCGCAGCCGGGCCCGGAGCCGCTCGGCGGTCACGCGCAGGAGCTCGTCGCCGGCCGCGTGGCCGAAGTCGTCGTTGACCCCCTTGAAGCCGTCGAGGTCGAGGTAGAGCAGGGCGGCGCCGGTGTCGCTCATCTGCGAGTGCAGGATCGTGCCCTCCAGCGCCTCCTGCACCCGGCGGCGGTTGAGCACGCCGGTCAGCGGGTCCCGCCAGGCCAGCTGCTCGATCTCGGCCGCGTACGCCTCGGCCCGCTCCCGCTCGCGGGTGAGCCGGGCCTCGGCCTCGACCCGCGCGGTCACGTCGTTCTGCACGCCGATGTACTGCACCACGCGGCCGGTGTCGTCGAAGACCGGCGCGAGGTAGATCTCGTTCCACCAGGGCGTGCGCTCCGGCCCGCGGTAGTTGAGCATCGTCTCGCGGATCTCCCGGCCGTCGGCGATGGCCTCGCGCAGCCGCTTCACCGCATCACGGTCGGTGCCCTCACCCTGAAGGAACCGGCAGTTGCGCCCGATGACGTCCTCGGCCCGCAGCCCGGAGAGCCGCTCGAAGGCGGTGTTCACGTAGATCAGCGGCTGGTCCGGTCGCGTCACGTCGGAGATCGTCACGCCGTTGGCCGTCGCGGCGAGCGCGCGGCGCAGCGTCCGCTCGGAGTCCGTCTCGCGCGTCCGGTGCGCCGGGCCGGCCTGCGTCGGCTGGGCGGACGGCAGGCCGGCCGCGGTCGCCCGCAGCGCCTCGAGCGCGGCCGGGTCCTGCGGCAGGACGCGGGCCATCAGCGCCGCTGCCGCGTCGGCGACGACGTCGCGGTCGTAGGTCAGCGCGAACTCGAAGGTCCGCTCCAGGTCCGGGCCCCGGTCGCCGAGGTCGCGGGCCAGCAGCGCGGCCGAGAAGTGCGGCGACAGCACGGCGATGTCCCACTCGCCGCGCACCTTGTCGTCGGCGGGCAGGTCGGCGCCGCGTACGCCGGCGGCGGGCTCGGCGGACAGGCCCTCGCCGATCGCGGCCACGAAGCCGGTCCGTTCCGCGAGCTCGCGGTAGCGCTGGGTCGTCGAGACGGTGAAGTGCTTCGCCTCCTGGAACGCGGCGACGACCATGCAGGTGGAGCCGAACCGCAGCGCCTCGCGCTCGAGGTGCTTGCTCAGCTCGATGAGCAGCGGCTTGGTGGAGCGGCGCAGGGGGGTGCTCTCGGGCACGCACTCGAAGGGCGAGGCCTGCGGCGTGAAGGCGACGGCCGGCGGCAGGTCGAGCGAGCTCACGGGAAGGGTGGGGTTCAGGGTCGCCGCGGGGCGGCCGAACATCCAGCCCTGCCCGAGCCGGGCCCCGAGCGCACGCGCCACGGCGAGGTGGGACTCGTCCTCGATGCCCTCCGCGAGGATCAGCGCGCCGGTCCGCTCGGCGTAAGCGTTCACCGCGTTCATGATCTCGGCCACGGCGGGGCCGGGGCGCTGCTGGACCAGGCGGAGGTCGAGCTTGACGATGTCGGGGCGGAGCAGCGGCATGAAGGCGAGCGAGAGGTCGTCGGCACCGACGTCGTCCAGCGCGATGCGCCAGCCCGCCTCGCGCAGCCGGGTCACGGTCGCGAGCAGCTCGGCCGGCCGCGTCCCGATCGCGCGCTCGGTGATCTCCAGGACCACCTGCATCCCGCCGGGCGCGTCGACGCTGATCGCCAGCAGCTCCTCCAGGGGAGCGCTGTCCAGCACCTCGGGCTCGACGTTGACGAACAGCGTCAGGGGCAGCACGACGCCGGCCTCGACCGCGCCGCGCAGGGCCGCGCGCCGGCACAGCTCGTCGAGCTCGGCCAGCCGGCCCTCGGCGCGGGCCGCGGCGAAGAGAAGGTCAGGGCGCTCGAGCTCGCCCCGCGGGCCGCGGGCCAGCGCCTCGTACGCGACGACCGACCCGCTGTCGAGGTCGACGATCGGCTGGAAGACGCTGCGGACGCTGCCGCCGGCAAGAACCTCGGAAATCCCGTTCACGACACTCCTCGCTCACTACCCAACGTCCAGCCATCGGCCGCGGTGGGGCACACCTGAGCAAACGGCAGCAAGCAGCCCCGGGCCCAGCCTGCCGCTGCACCTGTTCAAGGCCTCGGCCCGGCACTACATTTCCCGGTAAGCAGCTCGGCGAGACGGTCGCGTCAGGAGGCGCCATGTACGTCCGCGACGTGCTCCACCGCAAGGGCTCGGCCGTGGTCACCGTCCCGCCGGACCTCACGGTCGCGGGACTGCTGGCCACCCTCGCCGAGCACAACATCGGCGCCGTGCTCGTGACCGACGACGCGATGAGCGTCGTCGGCGTGGCCTCCGAGCGCGATGTCGTCCGTGCTCTGGCCGACCGCGGGCCCGGCGTCCTGCCGGCGCCGGTGCGCGACATCATGTCCACGGAGCTGACCGTGGCCGGCCCCGGGGACGGGCTCGACCAGGTCATGGCGCAGATGACCGAGCGCCGCGTGCGCCACATCCCCGTGCTCGAGGACGGCGCGCTCGTCGGCATCGTGAGCATCGGCGACGTGGTGAAGTCGCGGATGGACGAGCTGGAGTCCGAGCGCGAGCAGTTGATCGGCTACATCAGCTCCAGCGGCTGAGGCGCCGCGCGCCTGCTTGGCCGGGGCGGGGGCGCGGGTTAGCGTGCGCGGCGGCCCCCCGGTGGGCGGCCGTCCCTGCACGACGCCTGACGAGGAGCCTCTTGCCCGGCCAGCTGCCCGACCTGGAGTTCCTCGGACGGCTGCACGGCGCGCTGCGGCCGGCGGCGTACCTCGAGATCGGCGTCGGTGACGGCGGGGCCCTGGCCCTGTCGCGGGCGCGGTCGATCGGCATCGACCCCGGCTTCGCGATCACCGCCCCCCTCCGCTGCGACGTCGCGCTGTACCGGACGACGAGCGACGACTACTTCGCCCGTCCGGAGCCGCTCGCGCACTTCCACGGCGCGCCCGTGGACCTCGCGTTCGTGCGCGGCCGGAGCAGCCTGCAGCCGGCGCTGCGCGACGTCATCAACCTCGAGCTGTCGGCCAGCCCCAGCAGCGTCCTGGTGCTCGACGGGATGGTCTCGACGGACGGGACGGGGGCGTACGACGCGCACGGGATCGTCTCGGTGCTGCGCGAGCACCGGCCCGACCTCACGCTGCTGCCGGTGGACACCGGGCCGCGCGGGCTGCTGCTGCTCACCGGGCTCGACCCCGAGAGCACCGTCCTGCTCGACCGCTACGACGCCATCGTCACGAAGCACGCGGCGGGCGCCGCGGGGAGCTTCCCCGACCGCGTCGAGGCGCTGCCGCCGGAGGCGCTGCTGCGCTCCCCGGTCTGGGGCGCGCTGCGCCGCGCCCGCCGCCCCTGGATGTCCCGGGATCGCGCGCTGGTCGAGATGGCCGAGGCCCTCGAGCACCCCAAGAGCTACCGCGCCCGGCGGCGCGGGCTGCGGCGTGCCGCCACCCGGACCGTGCGTCAGGCGGTGCGGCAGGCCCGCGGGCTGCGCGCGGGCTGAGCGTCCTTCGGCGGCGACGGCGGCGACGGCGGCGACGGCGGCGACGGCGGCGACAGGCACGGCTGCGTCGCGCGGCGTGGCGGGGACCGCCGTGCGAGGCGCTGCGCCGCTGAGCCCCGCCTGTCGGCGTCGGACGATCGCCACGCACGACGCACGCGGACAGGAGCCCGGGGTGACTGGAGAGTGGTAGCCCTGCTGTCCGGCCTGCGCGCGGCCGGCACCCGCACGGCCTGGCTGTCGCTCGACGAGCGCGACGACGTCCAAGGGGCTACGGGCTCCCGGCGGCCTGCAGCGCCGCGAGGTACTCGGACCGGCCCAGGGAGTAGAGCGTGGTGGGCCCGTGCGCGGTGACGGTCGCGGAGCGCGGGATCCCGCCTCGCAGGGCCAGGTCGCCGAAGCCCCACCCCGGGCCCAGGGTCGAGACCACCTCGTCGTCGACGATCACGTCCACCGCCCCATGGCAGACGATCCAGTAGGCGCTGCCGATCTCGCCCTGCCGGATCACGTCCTCGCCCCCGTGGACGACGTGCGGCACCAGGAGCAGGGCCAGCCGCTCGAGCTCGGCCTCGGGCAGGGTCCCGAGGCCGGGGACCGCACGGAGCAGGTCGACCCGGTCGCGGAAGGTGTGCGGGCGCGCGACCCGGCCGCGCAACAGCGCTCGCAGTGTGGCGCCCAGCGCCACGGCCCGGCCCGGCACGCGGTCAGGCTAGCGGCGGGGTGGCCGCGACGGGAGGCCTTCGGCGTCGGCTCAGGGAATCGACACCCGCGCCACGAGCAGCGTGGTGTCGTCGCCCTCGCTGCCCGCCCCCGCGGCGAGCAGTCGGTCGGCCCAGCCGTGCAGGTCGTCCGACGGCCCCCCGGAGGCTGTGGTGCACAGCTTGCTCACCCCGTCGTAGACGGAGGCGTCGCGCCGCTCGACCAGGCCGTCGGTGTAGAGCACGAGGGCGGAGCCGGCGGGCAGCGCGACCGTCACCGGCGTGGAGCCTCCGAGCAGCCCGACGCCGAGCGGCGGCCGTGGCGGGATGTCGAGGGCGTGCGCGCCACCGGTGTGCGCGAGCACCGGCGGCGGGTGGCCGGCGCACACGATCTCCGCGGTACGCGCGGCCGGGTCGATCGCCGCGACCACGGCGGTCGCCATGTCGCCGACGAAGAGCGCGTCGACCAGGTTGTCCAGGCGGTCGAGCGCGGCGCCCGGGCCGTGCCCGTCGAGCAGGTACGCCCGCAGCGCCGTCCGGATCTGCGCCATCGCCGCCGCCGCGGCCACCCCGTGCCCCGCCACGTCACCGACGACCAGGGCGATGCGCCCGTCCGCGAGCCGCAGCGCGTCCCACCAGTCGCCGCCGATCTGGCTGCCCTGCGCCGGCGCGTAGCGCGCGACCAGGTCGAGCCCGGGCAGGGCCGGCGCCTCGCGCAGGATGATCGCCCGCTGCAGCGCCTCGGCCATGACGATCTGCTCGCGCGAGCGGCGGACGATCGCGCTGGTGATGTGGGCGCGCAGCCCTTCGGCCGCGTCGAGCTGCCACCGCTCCCACGGCAGGCTCCGGCCGCGTACGACCTCGCGCCACTTCTCGAAGGACTTGCGCGGGCTGAGCCGGACGTCCGGCCCCTCGGCGGCGGCGAGCGCCTTGTTGTGCGGGTCGCCGCCCCAGTCGACGACGCGTTCCTGCTGCGGGCGCAGGAACAGCAGCCAGCCGTCGGGGCCGAGCCCGACCCGTAGGGCGCCCGCCGCGAGCTCGTTGACGCGGTCCAGGTCGGGGTCGAGGGAGGAGATGTTGTCGGTCGACGCGAGCCCCGGGTCGTGGCGCGCGAGGATGCGCGCGATCCGGCCGACCGCCTCCGGAGCGGGCGTCTCCCCGACGAGGAGCACGCGGTCCTCCGTCGCGAGGGCCGCGCCGCCGGCGTCCACCAGGCCGAGGAGCAGCTCGGGGGAGGAGGCGAGTGCCTCCAGGGGGGACCGGGTGTCCCGGGCGAGAGCAGAGGCGATGTGGGTGAGCCGTGCCTGCGCGATCATCGCCATCACGCTCTCGTCCGAGCGGCGGCGCTCGGCGATGAGCCGGGAGGCCGTCTGGCCCAGGAACTCCGCGGCCGAGCGGGCGTCGTACGACGGGCGGTGCGGGCCGGAGTAGTGGTGGCAGGCGACCAGGCCCCACAGCTGGCCGTCCTGCAGCAGCGAGACCGACATGGACGCGGTGACGCCCATGTTCGAGAGGTACTCGATGTGGATCGGGGAGACGCTGCGCAGCACCGCGTGCGAGAGGTCGAGCGGCTCGCCGCGCGTGGAGACCAGCGGCACCGGGCGGTAGCCGACGTCGGCGATGAGCCGGGTCCAGTTGACGGTGTACAGCGCGCGGGCCTGCACCGGGATGTCCGTGGCCGGGTAGTGCAGGCCGAGGAAGGCGTTGAGGTCCGGCCGCTTGGCCTCGGCGACGACCTCGCCGTTCCACTCGGGGTCGAAGCGGTAGACCATCACGCGGTCGAAGCCGGTGAGCGACCGGATCTCCCGGGCCAGCGCGTCGCACAGCTCGGTCAGGTCCGACGTCTCGGTCAGCCGGGTCATCGCCGCTCGGGCGGCCCGGTAGGAGACGGCCCCGGCGCCGCTGGTCGCCTCCGCCGGCTCCAGCTCCACGACGACCAGCCCGCCGGACCGGTGCATCACCACGTCGACCTCGGCGTCGGCGAGCCGCCCGGGGCCCGGGGGCATGCGGACCCGGATGGGCTCCATGAGGTCCTCGGCGGTGGAGCGCCGGCGCAGCAGCGGAGCCAGGGTGTCGCCCAGCACGGTCGCGGGGCGCGAGCCGAGGACGTCGGCCGCGTCGACGCCGACCAGGTCCCGGACGTTCTCCGACACGACGGCCACGGTGCGGCTCGTCGGGTCCACCGCCATGAGCAGGCCGTGGGGCTGGATCGACCCGGGGACGTGGATCGGCTCGCGGTCGCACGTCGTCAGGTCGACCGGGCCGTAGACGGGCTCGTACGTCGTCACGAGGCCCGTCCCCCGAGTTCGCCCTGCATGACACCTTCCGACGGTGGCCCAGCGTAGGGGGTCACGCTACGCGAGCCGGACGGCGCGCGTCGCCCACCTCCGGCGCGCCCGACGAACCGGTCAGTCGCCCAGGTTGGTCTCGAGCTCGATCGCGGAGTACTCGTCCAGGCTGCCCGAGACCCGGATGACCACCCGGCCGTGCAGGAAGTGGTACTCGTGGGGCAGCTCGCCCGACGCCAGCCGGGCCTCGAGGTCGTCGATCCGATCCCGGGCCTCGGTGTCGAGCTCGAAGACCTCGACCACCCCTCCGGCCGCGATCGGGTCGTCGTGCTCGGGCACCCGGCTGTCGCGGAAGGCCGCCTTCGACTCGTAGCCCCCGGGCTCGCCCAGCAGGTCCTCGGGGTCGTCGCCCTCGTCGTACTCCTTGGCCAGCTCGACCGGAGCGCCGCCGTTGTGGAACATCTGCACGATCTTGCGGGCGTCGGACCAGGCGGGATCGATGTAGCCGGCGCCCTTGATCTCGCCGCTGCTCGTGAGGTCGGCGTCGTTCCCGACCGTGCAGCCGGTCAGCACGGCGCCCAGCAGGGCGGCGGCCACCGCGGCCAGGACGCGCCGGCTCACGCCGCCACCGCCGCGGTCGCGCGGACGAGGTAGACGCAGCCGCCGAGCAGCACGCCGACCGCGGCGAGCGAGGGCAGGCGTACGGCCAGGGCGGCTGCGAGCCCGCTCGACCGGCCTGCCTCGTTGAGCAGGGCGGTGCCGCGGATGCTCGCCGCGCCGACCGCCGTGAGGGTGAGCGCCATGCCGACGGCGAAGGCCGCGATCAGCAGCATCGCGTAGGGGACCCGGTTGGCCAAGATCCCGCTCACCAGGACCATGAACGCCGACGGCGAGGGGAGCAGCCCGCCGGACAGCCCGAGGGCGACGAGCCCCTTGCGCGACCACGGGACGACGTCGGGAGCGGGGGCGTGGCTGTGCCTGCGCCCGCCGTGGCTGTGGCTGTGAGGGTCGGCGTGCGTGTGGCCGTGGCTGTGCTGCTCGGTCTGCGTCGCGACCGCCACTGCGGTCGCTGTCGCGCCGTGCGGCTCGTGCGGGTGCGCGTGGGGGTGCGGCTCGTTCCCGTGGCCGGGGGGCTGGTGCGCGTGGTCGTGGGAACGGCCGTGCGGCTCGTGGGTGTGGGAGTGGCCGTGCCCGCGGCTGCCGCGGAAGCGGTGCCACACCAGCGCGGCGCCGACCACGACGAAGACCGCGCCGGCGACGACCTGCAGCCACTCGGTGAGGGCCAGGGTCCCGACCGCGGTGCCCTCCGACAGCGCGACCCAGCCGATCGCCAGGACCAGGACCGAGGAGGTGTGCATCGCGGCGACGATCGCGCCCAGCGCGGCGGCGTGCCGGTAGCGGCCGGCGGAGCCGACGAGGTAGGCGGCCGTGATGCTCTTGCCGTGCCCGGGGGCCACGGCGTGCAGGGCGCCGACGCCCAGGGCGACGGCCAGGACGAGCCAGGGCGTGCCCGGGTTGTCGAACAGCCGCACGAGGCGGTCGTCGAGTGCGGTCAGGTCAGGCACGGGAAGCCTCTCGGGTACGACGGCGCAGCAGGGGGAAGGCCACGGCGGCCGCGGCGGCGGCCGCGAGGAAGCCACCGGCGGTCAGCAGGCCGGGCAGCGGGGTCGAGCCCGTGCCGCCCGTCAGCGTCAGCTCGTGGGTCGGGGCGGAGCTGGTGAAGAGGGTCTGCGGCGCACCGGCGCCGGACACGACGGTGCGGTAGTTCGCGTGCACCTCGTGCAGGGTGGTGATGTCGAGCGTCACCGTGTCGACCGCCTCGGGGCAGTCGGCGACGACGACGATGCCGTCCTCGAGCAGGCTGGGCCGGGGGGTCACGCTCCGCGCGCAGTCGTCGCCGTCCTGGGACACGCGGACGCTCTCGGTCAGATACGAAGCGAACTTCTCCGATTGCACCAGTCGTTGCTCACCCGTGGTGGTGGTGTCCCCGGGGGCCTCGTCGAAGACCTGCAGGAGCTGGGCGATCGCCATCCAGTCGTCGCTCGGCATGTGCAGCTCGAGCTCGACCGTCCTGCCCTCGACGCTCAGCTGGGCGGTGAGCGGCGGGCCGAAGGGATGGGCGTACGCCGCCGTGGGCACGGCGACGACGAGGCCCAGTGCGGCCAGCGCACCGACCCCGAGCCGGCGTCCGCGGGACAGGACGGGCATCGGGCTTCTCCTCGAGAGGCCGTAGTTGCGAGACACTTGCAATAAGCGCCGGTGCGGGGAAGACTGCTCCTCGCAGGCCGGCGGGCGCCACGGTGGCCGCCGGAGGCGAACGACCGGAGGGTGTTCCCTGACTCGCGGGCAACTGCCGGGTTAACGTCGGGTGACACTGCCGCTGTCATGGTTTGACGAACGCGCGTTCAGCGCACGGCCCTTCGCTCGTCGCTCTTCGTTCACCCTGCACACCTAGGACTGGTCCGCCGCACTCGCGGTATCAGCGTCTCCTAGACGAAGAGGACCAGAGCACTGATGAGCAGCAGCTCCCTGCGCTCGCGGGTTTACCACTCGCGCGTTGCACGCGTCTCGGCCGTCGGCGTCGCCGCCGCCGCCCTCGCCGGCGGTGTCGTCACCTCGGCCACCGGCGCCGCGCCGACCAAGTACCCGGCTGCCGAGCAGTACAAGGCGATCTCGGTCCCCGACCGCGTCGTCATGAACCCGACGACGGACCCGGCGACGTCGCAGAGCGTCTCGTGGCGCTCCGACGCCACGGAGAACCCGGGCTACGCCGAGATCGCCAAGGCGACCGGTGGCCCGTCGTTCACCCCGACCCGCCTGACCGCGACGACGAGCCCGACCGTCCAGGCCGACCTCGGCTACCCGGTCTCGTTCCACTCGGCGACGTTCACCGGACTCGAGCCGGAGACGATGTACACCTACCGCGTCGGCGACGGCGTCAACTGGTCCGAGTGGTTCCAGTTCAAGACCGCCGCCGCGTCGGCTAAGCCGTTCTCGTTCATCTACTACGGCGACGCGCAGAACGGCATCAAGCAGCACGCCTCGCGCGTGTTCCGGCAGGCCTTCCGCGACCGCAGCGAGGCCCAGCTCGTCGTCCACGCCGGCGACCTGGTCGACTCGGCGAACAGCGACTCCCAGTGGGGCGAGTGGTTCTACGCCGGTGGCTTCACGACCGGCATGATCAACCAGCTCGGCATCCCGGGCAACCACGAGTACAGCGGTGGCCAGCTGGCCCGCTACTGGGACAAGCAGTTCGAGTTCCCGAAGAACGGCCCCGCGGCGTTCAACACGGTCGCCCCTGAGACCACGTACTACACCGACTACCAGGGCGTCCGCTTCATCGGCCTCAACACCAACCTCCAGGGCAACACCGCCTACATGGAGGCCACGGCCGCGTGGCTCGAGCAGGTCCTGCGCGACAACCCGAACGAGTGGGCGGTCGTCACGTACCACCACCCGGCGTTCTCCACGACCGGCACGCGCAACAACCCGAACGTCCGCAAGTACTGGCTGCCGATCTTCGAGAAGTACAACGTGGACCTGGTCCTGCAGGGACACGACCACTCGTACGCCCGTGGCAACCTCGCGGTCAACCGCAAGAACGCCATCAACCAGCAGGGCACCGTGTACGTCGTCTCGGTCTCGGGCGAGAAGATGTACGAGCTCAACGGCGGCGTCAACTGGACGAGCAACGGCGCCGAGGTCACCAAGCAGCTGGAGGACAACCAGCTGTACCAGCTCATCGACGTCGACGGCGAGACCATGCGCTACGAGGCCCGCAAGGCCAACGGCGAGTGGCACGACGGCTTCGTGATCGAGAAGGACTTCGACCGCGACCGCAAGCGCGTCTACGACCTCGACGAGGACGGCAAGAAGATCACCTCGGCCGCGGCCAAGAGGTGACCCGGGGCGGCGCTGCCACGTGAGGGCGGGCCGCCGCAGGTGAGGGGAGGGCGACGTGCCACGCCGGCAGGCGGGTGCGTCGCCCTTCCTGTTGCCGGCGGCCTTAGCCCTCCGCCCGCGCCTACCCGGGGTGTGGGGGCGGCCGCGGGCGCGCAGGATAGGGACGACCGACCTGCAGGAGGACCCGCGTGGCTCAGAGCCTCTACCTGTTGTCGACCGGCCCGCGCTCGGGCAAGGCGGCCGTCGCCCTCGGCGTGCTCGAGCTGCTGGCGCGCCACGTCGACCGGCTGGCCGTGTTCCGCCCGCTGGTCGAGGACGGGGGGCGCCCCGACGGCATCGTGGAGCTGCTGCGCGCCCGCTACTCGCTGGCGCAGCCGCCCGAGGCCGGCGTGGGCGCGACGTACGAGGAGGCGGCACGGCTCACGGCGGCCGGCCCGGGGCCGCTCGTCGAGCGGGTGATGGAGCGGTACGCCGCGCTCGCCGAGCGTGCCGACCTGGTCCTGTCGATCGGGTCGGACTACACCGGGCCCTCCCCGTCGACGGAGCTGGAGCTCAACGCGGTCCTCGCCGCGAACCTCGGCGCCCCCGTCATCACGCTGGTCCCCGCGCTCGGCAGGCGTCCGCACGAGGTGTCCGGCGACGCGGCGCAGGCGGGTGGCGTGCTGCGCGACAACGGCTGCATCCTCGTCGCCACCATCGTGAACCGGGCCGCCCAGGAGACCGTGGACGTGCTGCGCGCCCAGCAGCAGCGCTCGGCGGCCGACGCGCCGACGTACGTACTGCCGGAGCTCGCGCTGCTGTCCGCGCCCACCGTCGAGGAGGTCTCGACCCGGCTCGCCGCGGCGCACATCACGGGGGACGTCGCGAGCCTGCAGCGCGAGGTCGAGTCGTTCGTCGTCGGCTCCGGCCACGTGGACGCGGTCCTGCCCCTGCTGCGCGACGGCACCCTGCTCGTGACGGCGGGGGACCGCACCGATCTCATCGTCACCGCCGCCGCCGCGGCGACCAGCCCCGCGCTCCCCACGCCCGCGGGCGTGCTGCTCACCCTCGGCGCCGCCCCCAGCCCGCACATCGAGGAGCTGCTGCGCCCGTCCGGGCTGCCGGTGCTGCTCACCGAGCCGGACACGTACGGCACGCTGCACGCGTTGGAGGGCCTGCGCGGGCACATCCACCCCACGAGCTCGCGCAAGGTGGCGGCGGCACTGGGCCTTTTCGCCGACAACGTCGACGCCGACGAGCTCGCCAGCCGCGTGCGGCTCACCCGTAGCGACGCCGTGACGCCGCTGATGTTCTCCGCCCAGCTGCTCGAGCGGGCCCGCTCGGACCGCCGGCACATCGTCCTGCCCGAGGGCGAGGACGACCGGGTCCTGCGCGCGGCCGAGGAGATCGTGCGCCGCGGCGTCGCCCGGCTGACGGTGCTCGGCGAGCCCGACGCCGTGTCGGCCCGCGCTGCGCAGCTCGGTGTCGACCTGCGCGGGATCGACGTGCTCGACCCGGCGGCCTCACCGCTGCGCAAGGAGTTCGCCGAGACGTACGCCCGGCTGCGGGCGCACAAGGGGGTCACGCTGGACGCGGCGTACGACGTGGTGGTGGACCCGTCGTACTTCGGCACCCTGCTGGTGCACGCCGGGCTCGTCGACGGCATGGTGTCCGGGGCGGCCCACACCACGGCCGCGACGATCCGGCCGGCGCTCGAGATCATCAAGACGGCACCGGGGGTCTCGCTGGTGTCGAGCACCTTCCTCATGTGCCTGTCCGACCGAGTGCTCGCCTTCGCCGACTGCGCGGTCAACCCCGACCCCGGCCCCGAGCAGCTCGCCGAGATCGCACTGTCGACGGCGCAGACCGCCGCGGCGTTCGGCATCGAGCCGCGCGTCGCGCTGGTGTCCTACTCGACGGGCACCTCCGGCAGCGGCGCGGACGTGGAGAAGGTGCGCCGGGCGGCCGAGATCGTCGCCGCACGCCGGCCCGACCTGCCGCTCGCGGGCCCCATCCAGTACGACGCGGCGGTCGACCCCGGCGTGGGCGCCTCGAAGCTGCCCGGCAACCCGGTGTCGGGACACGCGACCGTGCTCATCTTCCCGGACCTCAACACCGGCAACACGACCTACAAGGCGGTGCAGCGGGCAGCGGGCGCGATCGCCGTCGGGCCGGTCCTGCAGGGGCTGCGCCGCCCGGTCAACGACCTCTCGCGTGGCTGCACGGTGCCCGACATCGTGCACACCGTGGCGATCACCGCCGTCCAGGCGCAGGAGGAGGCGGCCGCGGTCCCGGCGTGAAAGGGCCCGGACGGGGTGGCCGGCCGCCGTTTCCGGGCCGCCGTCGCCGGGGACGGGAGTCTTCAGGGGCCGCGCCGTGGGTGGCGGTGCCCGGTCCCTCGACAGACTGCCGACAGAGAGGGCGAGGGCGATGATCACGCAGGAGCAGGCGGGCGGTGTCATCGGCGGCACGCTCCGGGGCGCGGACGGCGAGAGGATCGGGAAGATCGGCCAGGTCTTCGTCGACGACGTCAGCGGCCGGCCCGAGTGGGTCACCGTGCACACCGGGCTGTTCGGGACCCACGAGAGCTTCGTGCCGGTCGCCGAGGCGCAGCTGCAGGGCGACGAGGTCTCCGTGCCCTTCGACAAGGGAATGGTGAAGGACGCGCCGAACGTCGACCCGGCGGAGGGCCACCTCAGCGAGGAGCAGGAGGCCGAGCTCTACCGCTACTACGGGATGACCCGGTCTGACGCAGGCATGGCGCAGACGGGCATGGCGCAGACGGGCATGGCGCGCACTGACATGCCGGCGGGCGAGGCGGACGAGTCTGCGATGCCCACCTCTGCGATGCCCACCTCTGCGATGTCTGCTTCGCCGATGGTCGCTTCGCAGATGGCGGGTTCGGGCCTGACCGGCGCGTCCATGTCCTCCGGTGACGCCACCGACGACGCGATGACCCGCTCGGAGGAGCAGCTGCGGGCAGGCACGGAGACCGTGCGGACCGGGCGGGCGCGCCTGCGCAAGTGGGTCGAGACCGAGCAGCAGCAGGTGACGGTGCCCGTGACGACCGAGCACGCCCGGCTCGTGAGCGAGCCCGTCACCGCCGAGAACGTCGGCCGCGCGACGAGCGGCCCGGACATCTCCGAGGCCGAGCACGAGGTCACCTTGCACGCCGAGCGCCCCGTCGTCAGCACGGAGACGGTCCCGGTCGAGCGGGTCCGGCTCGAGACGGAGACCGAGACCCACGACGAGACGGTCAGCGCCGACGTCCGCAAGGAGCGGATCGACCTCGACGCAGGCCGCGAGGCCACGGCGCAGCCCGGGACGGGCCCGGACGCCTCGCGCCGCCTCTGACCTCACCCCTCCCCCCGCTGACCGTGCACGACCGCGACCGTTGTCCACGGCCGCGCGCTGCGCAGAACCGGCACGGTCGTGCATGGTCAGCGGGGGAGCGGGGGGGTGGGAAAGGCGGGCAGCGGAGCGGCGCTGAGCGCGAGCCCGGCGGCACCGAGGGCGCCGGCGCGCTGGTCGAGGGTCGCGAGCACGATGTCCACGTCCGCTGTCGCCCGCAGGCACGACAGGCGCAGGCCGCGGCCGACCTCCTCCGCGACCAGGTCGCCGGCGCGGACGAGCGGGCCGCCGAGGACCACGGCCTCCGGGTCGAGCGCGTTGCACAGCAGCCCGGCCGCCTGACCGACCCGCGTCGCCGCGTCCGCGACCGCCCGCCGGCAGGCCGGGTCCCCGGCCCGCAGGCGCTCCAGCAGCAGGTCGAAGGTGAGCCCGTCCGGGAACCAGGGACGCAGGTCGTGCATGAGGGCGGTCGTACCGGCGTACGTCTCCAGGCAGCCTCGGTTGCCGCACCGGCAGAGCGGGCCGGCCGGGTCGAGGACGAGGTGCCCGAACTCGCCGGCGGTCCCGGAACGGCCCGGCCGGACCTTGCCGTCGAGCACCACCGCGCCGCCCACCCCGATGTGCAGCTTGAAGAAGACGACGTCCGAGTAGCCCTTGGCCGCGCCCCAGAGCAGCTCCCCGCGGGCGGCGCAGTTGCTGTCGTTGTCCAGGACGACGGGCAGCCCGAGCCGGCCCTGCAGCTCCTCGACCAGGTCCACCGACTCCCAGCCGGGGCGCATGGTCGACGGCGGTAGGCCCGGCGCCCCCTCCACGGGCCCGTCGGTGAGGCCCAGGGGCACCGCGAGCCCGAGGCCGAGCACGTCCTCGGGCGCGGCCGCGGCGGCCTCGATCGTCTCGCGGACCAGCTGCTCGGCGACCGGAAGCGCTTCGGCAGCCGAGTAGTGCGGCCGCAGGGCGCGGTCGCGCTCGGCGCGGACCGTGTGCGCGACGTCCACGGCCGCGGCCCGGATGTGGACGAGCCCCAGCTGCAGGCCCACCACGAGGCCGCGCCGCGGGTCGAGGCAGACCAGGGCACCCGGCCGCCCGCGCCCGCCCCGCTCCTCGGCGCCGAGCTCGCGCACCACGCCCTCGGCCGCCAGCTCCGCGACCGCGGCGGCCACCGTCGACTTCGGCATCCCGGCCGCCCGCGCCAGCTGGGCCCGGGTCAGCGGCCCACGCTCGCGCAGCAGGCCCGCGACACGCGCGGCGGCCGACCGCGAGCCCGGCGTGCCGCTCGCTGCCGATCGGAAAGGGGCCGCGTTCGACATGGGGCGGAACGCTACCTCGGCGATTTCGTCCAGAACTGGCTCATTGACAGCGTGTTCGGGCTCTCTTTAGGTTGCGGCCGTCCTGACGTCCACACCGAGGTGGATCTTGATGTCGCTTCTCCAGAACGACCGTCACCGCCCCCGTGCCGCCCGCCGCCTGCTGCGGCCCGCCGTCGTCGCGGCGGGCGTGGCCATGGCCGCGGGCACGATCGCCGCTCCCGCCGGGGCCGTCGGGCTCGGCCCGCAGGGGCAGGCCCCGATCCCGTCCACCGCGACGGGTGCGAGCGTCGCGGCCCCCACCGTCACCGGCCCGGTCGCCAGCACGACGCCCGTCGGTGACCCGGCCCACGGGTACCCGTTCCTCGCCACCGACGTCGATCTCGCGAGCGCCGGCTACGTGGAGCAGGAGTTCTTCATCTCCGGCCAGGCCACGCGCTACGCGCAGTCCGGCACGAGCACCGCCACGGTCACCAGCACCGGCCACCCCTACTCGACGCGCATCGTGGTGCGCAAGCCGACCGACGCCAAGAAGTTCAACGGCGTCGTCGTCGCCGAGTGGATCAACGTCAGCAACCAGTGGGACCAGGAGGTCGACTGGTTCCAGAGCCACGAGCACTTCCTCCGCGAGGGGTACGCGTGGGTGGGCGTCTCCGCCCAGCGCGTCGGCGTGCACTCGGCCACCGGCCTCAAGGCGTGGAGCCCGGCCCGCTACGGCTCCCTCGACGTGACTGCCGGTGGCACGATCAACGACGACACGCTCTCCTACGACATCTTCAGCCAGGCCGTGAAGGCCGTGCGCAGCCCGGCCGCGGGCGTGGACCCGCTCGGCTCGCTGCCGGCGCCGCAGTACGTCATCGCCACCGGCCACTCGCAGTCGGCGGGCCGGCTCGCGAACTACTACAACGGCATCCTCCCGCTGTCGAACATCCTCGACGCCGTCGTCCTGCACGGCGGCGGCGGCGTGCTGCGCACCGGCTCGACGCGGCCGGTCTTCCGGATCAACTCCGAGGGCGACGTCGCCAGTGGCATCCTCAGCGTCGCCGCCCGTCAGCAGCCCGACTCGCCGGTCCTGCGCTCCTGGGAGGTCGCCGGCGCGTCGCACGGCGACTGGAAGCTCATCACGGACTACGGCCCCCTGCGCAAGCGCGACATCGGCACCTACCCCGGCGGCTACCCCGGCGAGCCGCAGACCTGTGCCCTGCCCTCGCTGTCCCGGGTGCCGCAGCACATGGTGCAGAACGCCGTCTACGACCACACGGTGGACTGGGTGGCGTACGGGGCCCAGCCGCCGACCGCACCGAAGATCACGACCGAGCCGGCCGCATCGACCACCGTCGTCCGCGACGGCCTGGGCCTGGCGCTCGGCGGCATCCGGCTGGCGCAGCACGAGGCGCCGCTGCGGGTCAACTCCGGGTCCAACACCGGCCCCGGGTTCTGCTTCCTCGACGGAAGCTCGCTTCCGCTGACCGACGCCCAGCTCGCGGCGCTCTACCCGACGGTGCAGTCCTACGTGGACGAGTTCGTCGCGACCACGCTCGCCAACGCCGCCGCCGGCTACATCCCGGGCAACTTCACCCGCGACCCGGCGTGGTACTCGGACCTGCGTGAGCTGATCGAGGAGCACGCCGCTGCCGGCCGCATCGCCGGTCACGTCGAGGCCAGCCTGCTCGACCGGCTCGACCGGGCCGAGCGCCTCGGCCTGTCGGGCAGCGAGAGCCGCACCGCCGGGTACCTGCAGCACCTGGTGGACCGCGCCCGCAACCAGATCAAGGGCGACGCGGCCGCCCGCGAGGCGGTCGTCCGCTCGGCCACCGCGCTGATCGCCCTGCTCGACGCGGTCGACGGCACGGCCAACGAGGGCTGACCGGCCCGACGACACAGGAAGCCTGATGCAGAGAACAGGAAAGTTCCTCGCGTCGGCCCTGCCGGCGGCATTGGCCGTCGCGCTGCCGCTGGGGGCGACCCCGGCGGCAGCCGCGGCGGACAACACCGTGGTGGGCGCCGACGTCATCGCGGAGGTGCAGCCGCTGGCGTACAACGTCACGGCCGTGGCCATCCGCTACCAGCGCACGATCGACCTCGAGGGCGCCACCGTGCCCACCTCGGCCTTCGACGTGCAGGCCACGCTGCGCGGGCAGGGCACGCCGGTGGTGCGCAACCGCACGGTGACCCGGGTCTACACCAACGACGAGCCCGAGCGGGCGGCTACGGGGGAGAAGGGCAAGTACCTCATCCTCGAGCTCGCCACGAGCGACGCGGGTGCGGCGGCGACGTACTTCTCGTTCGCCGGCTTCCTCACCGAGCTCTACCCGCTCGCCGGGGCCTATTCGGTGACCCAGACCGCGGACGTCCTCGACGGCCGCGGGCGGCTCGAGCTGGACGCGCCCTCGTCCCCGATCGTCAACACGGGAGTCGTCAGCCCGGTCGTCGACGACTTCAGCCGCGAGGCCTACACCTCGCCCGGGGGCACCTCGGTCCGGTACCGCTTCTTCGCGCCCGAGGCGTACCGCGACAAGCCGCGGGCCAAGAAGCTCTACCCGCTCGTGCTCGCGCTGCACGGCGTCGGTGAGCGGGGCACGAACAACACCTCGCAGATCGTCGGCAACCAGCTGGCGTACGCCTTCGCCGAGCCCGGCCGGCAGTCGACCGACCCGAGCTTCGTCATCGCGCCGCAGGCGCCCGCCGTGTGGGCGCCGGGGACGTTCATCTGGAACCCCGCCGACCTGCAGCAGGCGCTGCTCGACATCGTCGACAGGGCTGTCGCGACGTACCCGATCGACCCGGACCGGGTCTACCTCACCGGCCTCTCGATGGGCTCGATCGGCTCCTGGGAGCTGCTGCCGAAGGTGCCGCGCAAGTTCGCCGCGGCGCTGCTCGTGACCGGGCAGGGCGACCCGGCCAAGGTCGGCGTCCTCAAGGACCTCCCGCTCTGGGCCACGCACTCCGTGGACGACCCCACGGTGCAGTACTCCGGGCCGATCTCGGACCGGGCGCTCGTCGAGGCGATCGAGGCCGCCGGCGGCACGGCGACCTGGCGTGAGTGGGCGGGCAACCTGTCCCGCGCGGAGGCCAACGCGAAGGCGTCCGAGCAGGTACAGGCCGCGCGGGCGGCCGGCAGCCCGACGCTGTTCACGACGTACTCGCGTGGCACCACCCCCGTCAACGCGCACTGGTCGTGGGTCCCGACGTACCAGAACGACGTCATGCTCGACTGGCTCTTCTCCCACGAGCGGACCGGCTCGGCGTCGTGCTCGGCGTCGGTGTCCACGAGCAGCTGGGACGGCGGGTTCTCCGCGACCGTCCGCGTCACGAACACGGGCACCAAGCCGGTCGCGGGCTGGTCGGTCGGGCTGTCCGTGGCCGGTGGCGTCTCGGTGGCCAAGGCCTGGCCGGGCACGCTGACGCAGGACGGGACGTCGGTCTCCATCGCGGCGCCGGCGTCGAACAGCACGGTCCAGCCCGGCAAGACGCTCACCCTCGGCTTCACGGCGTCCGGCTCGCCAGCCGGGGCGTCCGGGGTCACGCTCGACGGGGCTGCCTGCGGCTGACCCTGCGCAGCGTGCTGACGGGCCCGGCCCCCGGCCGGGCCCGTCCGCGTCCCCGGGCGGTCGACAGCATCCGGCCACCGCTCCGGCGGGTGCTCCGTGGCGCCCGGCTCCACGGCCGGCCGTGCGCGGCCACGTGGGAAGCTGCTCGGCGTGCAAGGCCTGGCCCGCCGCGAGTTCCAGCTCGTGCTGCTGCGCCGGATGGCCGACTTCCACCCCGGGCTCGTCCGCACCGCGCTCGACGAGCTGGGCGCGACACCGGCCGAGGCGCGCGCCGCGCACACCCGGTGGCAGCGGCTCTGCCACTCGCGCGCGTTCCGCGGCGACCTGCAGCGGTACTCCGCGGTGCTCGGCCCGCCCGCCGGCCAGGAGCGCCTCGCCCTGGGCGACCTCCCCGTCGTACGCCGGTGGTGGCCCCTCGGGCAGCTCTGGCCCGACCTGGCCTGGCAGGTGGTGTCGCTGCCGGAGGGGCCGACGGTCCACACCGAATTGACCCGCGTCTCCGGCGACCCGGTGCTGCCCGCCGACCCGCACGGCCTGCAACCGTGGTCGTGCGTCGTGGGGGACGTGGCGCGGGCGTACGACGTGGCCGAGCAGGGGGAGGGCGACGCGACCAGCCGGTGGTACGCCCTCGGGCCCGGCCCGGTGCGGCCGTGGCGCGCGGTCTTCGTGTGGGGCCTGCTGCAGCTGGTCGACGACCCGCCGCCCGCCCGACTGGGGTGACCCCCTGCCCTGGACCGCGCCGGAGCGCGTGAATGCGGCACGGTGGCGGACCTACCGGCCCAATGCCGCATTCGCTCGACCGGCGGGGGCGTCCTATCAGCCGGGTACGCGTCCGACCCGTCCCAGCAGGTGGGACGTCGTCCCGGCCGGGAGGACGTGCGGCGTCGCCCGCGGGCTACAGGATCCGCCCCGGCCAGTCCGGCGTGCCCGGGGGCAGCGTCCCGCCCGGCGTGGGCCGGCCCTGCGTGGGGCGCGGGCTCGGGGAGGACGACGGCTGCGGCGTACCGGTCGTCGAGGGCGACGGCGACGCGCCCGGTGTCGGGGAGCCGGTGGGCCCCGGGGAGGGCGACGCCGGGGCCGAGGGGGAGCCCGACGGGGACGGGGAGGACGAGGGGGAGCCGGAGGGGCTCGAGGTCGGAGGCGGAGTCGGCTGCGGGCACCCGAGCTGCGTCGCGGACAGCTTCGCGGCGTCGCCGAGCCGGCCGAGCGTCAGCCAGACCGGCAGCGTCTGCTCGGCGTCCACGGAGTCACCGCTGCCGCGCACGGCCTGGTCGAAGCGCGCGTACGCCTCGCCCACCTGCCGCACGGCCTCCGAGTGCTCGAAGCTGCCGGTGTCCTCGGCGACCTCGCGCAGGGACTCGACGTCCTCGCCGACCTCGTTGCGCAGCGACCGGCGCTGGTCGGCGTCGGCGCCGGCGAGCAGCGTGCCGACCTCCGCGGTCGACGCCCGCACCTGGTTGAGCGCGGCGCAGAACGAGGAGCTGTCGTACGCGCTCGCGGGCGCGCACGCCGCCGCCGTCCCCGCGGCGACCGCGAGCGCCAGCCCGGCGGCCCCGTGGGCGGGCGGGCGGCGTGCGGATCTCACCGGGCAACAGTAGGCGCCACCGGGCGGGCGTGGCGGTCGGTCGGGTGGGGGCCGCACGTATCACCTTCGAGCCGGCGCCGCTCCGTCGTTGCGGTGCCCGCCGGAGATCCCGGTGGACGAGTGGGGTCAAGCAGGTCGCAAGCGCGATTCAAGCCCGCGCGCACACGCTGGCCAGGACCTCCACCACAACGACTTCCTCGCAGGAGCCTTCCTCATGACCGCCATGTCCTCGATGCCCACCGCCTCCACTGCCGTCGTCACCGCTGCCGACGCCGCCGCCCTCGCCGCCGAGGTCGACGGCCAGGTGCTGCTGCCCGGGGACGAGGCGTTCGCCGCCGAGGTGGCCACCTTCAACCTCGCCACCACCCACCGACCCGCGATCGTGGTCGCGGCCGTCTCGGCCGCGGACGTGAGCGCCGCCGTCCGGTTCGGGGCGGCGCGCGGCCTGCCCGTGGCCGTCCAGGCCACCGGGCACGGCGCGGTCGCCGCTGCCGACGGCGCCGTGCTCGTCAGCACCAAGCGGCTGGACACCGTGTCGGTGTCGGCCGACACGGCGACGGCCCGGGTCGCGGCCGGCGTGCGCGTGCAGGCCCTTCTCGAGGCGGCGGCCGAGGTCGGGCTCGCGGCCGTCTGCGGCTCCTCGACCTCCGTCGGCGTCGTGGGGATGACCCTCGGCGGCGGGGTCGGCCCGATCTCGCGCAAGTACGGCTTCGCGGCGGACCGCGTCCGGGCGTTCGAGATCGTGACCGCCGACGGCGAGGTCCGCCGGGTGGACGCCCACAACGACCCCGACCTCTTCTGGGCCGTCCGCGGGGGCAAGGGCGGCTTCGGCATCGTCACCGAGATCGAGACCGAGCTCGTGCCGGTCCGGCGGTTCCACGGCGGCGGCATCATGTTCCCCGGCGAGCTCGCCCCGGCCCTGCTGCACGCGTACCGCGAGTGGGCGCCGACCCTGCCGGAGGACACGACCACGTCGATCGGCCTGCTCCGGCTCCCGCCGCTGCCGAGCATCCCCGAGCCGCTGCGCGGCCAGTTCGTGGTGCACCTGCGCTTCGCGCACCTCGGCACCGTCGAGGAGGGCGAGCGGCTGCTGGCCCCGATGCGCGCCGTCGCGCCGGCGGTGATGGACACGGTCGGCGAGATGCCCTTCACCGAGGTCGCCGCCGTCCACATGGACCCGACCGACCCGCTGCCGGCCTTCGAGCGCTCCGCGCTGCTGGACGAGCTGCGCCCCGAGGCCGTCGACGCCCTGCTCGCCGTTGCCGGCCCCGGCGTGCAGACACCGGTCCTGCTGGCCGAGATCCGCCACCTCGGCGGGGCCACCGCCCGCGCCGCCAACGGGCCCAACGCCGTCGCCGGCCGCGGAGCCGAGTTCTCCGTCTTCGCCGTCGGCGTGCTCATGCCCGAGATCGCCGCGATCGTGCCCGAGGCGGTCCGCGCCACCGTGCGCGCCGTCGAGCCGTACGCCCGCCCCGACCGGCTGCTCAACTTCAGCGGCGACATCGGGCGGGAGGAGCTCTCGTCGGTCTGGCCCGCGCAGACGTACGCCCGGCTCCGGCAGGTGAAGGCGGCGTACGACCCGCAGGACGTGTTCCGCATCGGCCACGCCCCGGTCCCCGAGAGCGCCCTGCCGCGGCAGGCCGGCCCGGTGGAGTAGCCGGGGCCGCGGACGCCCCGCGGCTGCCGGCCGCGGGGCTTCGGCACATGCCCGGCCCGGGTCGCCTAAGATCGGCCGCCGACTCACCCGAGCCGCACGGACCTGACGAGGGGGGCCTCCGTGGACCAGGCACACGTCGCTCCGGGCCTACCCGGCGTCGGCGTCGTGAAGGTGCTGCTCGTCGAGGACGACGAGGGCGACGCCTTCCTCGTGTCCGAGCTGCTCGACGAGGACGCCGCACCCGTCCAGATCGACGTGGCGACCACGGTCGCGGCCGCCCGGCAGCGGCTCCAGCGGCCGGGCACCACGCCGTACGACTGCGTCCTGCTCGACCTCGGCCTGCCCGACGCGAACGGGCTCGACGCGCTGCACGCGGTGCTCGAGGTCGCCGACGGCGCCGCGGTCCTCTGCCTGACCGGCCTCGACGACGAGCACCGTGGAGTGGCCGCAGCCGCAGCCGGCGCGCAGGACTACCTCGTCAAGGGGCAGGTCGACGGCCAGCTGCTCCGCCGGTCGATCCGCTACGCGATCGAGCGCAAGCGGGCCGACGAGCAGCTGCGCGCGCTGTACGCCTCGGAGCTGCGCGCCGCGGAGAACGCCCGCCTCGAGCGCGGGCTGCTGCCGCACCCGGAGGTCGCCGACCCGACGATCGGGGTCACGACGCGATACCGGCCCGGCCGGGAAGCCGTCCTCGGCGGCGACTTCTACGACGTCGTCGAGACCGACGACGGGACGCTCTTCCTGCTCATCGGTGACGTGGCCGGCCACGGCCCCGACGAGGCCGCGCTCGGCGTCTGCCTGCGCATCGCCTGGCGCACCCTGGTCCTGGCCGGGCTGGACCGCGAGCGCCTGCTGCCCGTGCTCGAGGACGTGCTGGTCCGCGAGCGCCGGTCCGAGGAGGTCTTCGCCACCCTCTGCATGGTCGTGGTTGCGCCGGACCGCAGCTCGGCGCGCGTGTTCCTCGCCGGCCACCCGGCGCCGCTGCTGCTCGGCGAGTCCCCGGAGCAGCTGCCCGACGAGCTGGTCGGCCCGGCCCTCGGCGTGCTGCCCGGTGTCGTGTGGGGCAGCAGGATCGTCGAGCTCTCGCCCGGCTGGCGGCTGATGCTCTTCACCGACGGCATCGTCGAGGGCCACGTGGGCGACGGCTCCGAGCGGCTCGGGGTGCCGGGCCTGCTCGCGCTCGCGGTGCAGAGCCCGGGCTACCCGGACTCCGGCGCGCTCGTCGACGACCTGATCGCGCGGGCGCGCGAGCTGCACGGAGGCGACCTCTCCGACGACCTGGCGGTCGTGGTCGTGGGGCACGAGCCCGCGGCACAGGCGGCCGCGGGCGCGCGGTGACGGGGGACGCGCCTGCCGCCGGCTGGAGCCTGCGCCGGCGGATCGGGGTGCTGCTGGCCGTCGTCGGCGTCGTGCTGCTCGCCGTGGTGGGCGCCTCGTTCGCCCTGCTGCTGCAGGTGCGCGACGCCCAGGACCTCGTGGCGACGCGCTTCTTCGCCGCCACGATCGCCTCCACCGAGTCCTTCACCAACCTGGTCGACGCCGAGACGGCGGTCCGTGGCTACGCGCTCACCGCCAACCCGGCCGACCTGGAGCCGCTGACGGCCCTGACCCAGCCCGAGACGCAGTCCGAGGTGACGAAGCGCCGGCTGGAGATCCTCCGGGACGTCGTGGACGACGACCCGGAGCTGCAGGCCTCCTACTCGCGGGCCAGCGAGGACGCCCGGCGGTGGTTCCGGGAGTGGGCGCAGCCGGTCATCGAGAGCGTCCGGCTCGGAGGGCCGACCGCCGTCAGCACGGACGAGATCGAGCGCGGCCGCGACCTCTTCGACACGCTGCGCACGGACTACAACAGCTACCTGGCCGTGCTGCAGGACCGCCGGACCGAGGCCCGCGAGGACCTCCGGACGCAGACCGACCTGCTCTTCGTCGCCGTGATCACCAGCGCCCTGGTCGCGTTCGGCGTCGCGCTGGCCCTCTGGTACCTGCTGCAGCGCTGGGTCACGCGGCCGGTCGGCGAGCTCGCCGCGGAGACCCGGGTGGTGCGCAGCGGGAACCTGCGGCACGCCGTCGTCGGCACCGGGCCTCCGGAGTTCGTCGCGCTGGGGCAGGACGTCGACGTCATGCGGCGCGGGCTGGTCGCGCAGCTGGAGGAGGTCGAGCGCGCGCGGGGGGAGATCGAGGACGCGCGCACACGTCTCGAGGAGCAGGCGCAGGACCTGCAGCGCTCCAACCGCGAGCTCGAGCAGTTCGCCTACGTGGCCTCCCACGACCTGCAGGAGCCGCTGCGCAAGGTGGCGTCGTTCTGCCAGATGCTCGAGCGGCGCTACAAGGGCCAGCTCGACGAGCGAGCCGACCAGTACATCGCCTTCGCGGTCGACGGCGCCAAGCGCATGCAGCAGCTCATCAACGACCTGCTCGCGTTCTCCCGGGTGGGCCGGATGTCCTCCGGGCAGACCGAGGTCGATCTCGACACCTGCCTGCGCAATGCGCTGCGCAACCTGAGCAGCGCCATCGAGGAGTCGGGTGCGCAGGTCACCTCCGACCCTCTCCCGACGGTGCGTGGCGAGGGGCCCCTGCTGACGCAGGTCTTCCAGAACCTCGTGGGCAACGCGGTGAAGTTCCGGGGGGAGGCCGCGCCGCAGGTCCACATCGGGGTACGGCGGGAGGGCGACGTCTGGGAGCTCTGCTGCCGCGACAACGGCATCGGCATCGAGCCGCAGTACGCCGAGCGGATCTTCGTGATCTTCCAGCGCCTGCACCCGAAGGACGAGTACGAGGGCACCGGCATCGGCCTCGCCCTGTGCCGCAAGATCGTGGAGTTCCACGGCGGCAGGATCTGGATCGACACGGAGCAGACGGGCGCAAGCGGGACGACCTTCCGCTGGACGCTGCCCGCGCTTCCCGAAGATCCCGCGAATCAAACCGTTGCCATGGGCACTTTCGCCGGGGCGTCCACCGTTCAGGGGGAGACGCGCGGCACTCCGCCGCCGTCGGACCACGGAGCACCGGCCTTGGCCGACGCTGCAACGGACATGTCCGGTCACGCACAGTGATCGAGGGCGGAAGGACGCGGTATGGGTGACCAGCACACGTCGATCGACGTGCTGCTCGTCGAGGACGACCCCGGCGACGTGCTGATGACGCGTGAGGCGTTCGCGGACAACAAGGTGGCGAACAACCTCTACGTCGTCAGCGACGGGGTCAAGGCGATGGAGTTCCTCCGCAAGGAGGGCGAGTTCGCCGACGCGCCGACACCGGACCTGCTGCTGCTAGACCTGAACCTGCCGCGCATGGACGGCCGCGAGGTGCTCGCCGCGATCAAGGCCGACGACGCCCTCCGGTTGATCCCCGTGGTCGTCCTCACGACGTCCGAATCCCAGGAGGACGTGTTGCGCAGCTACTCGTTGCACGCCAACGCCTACGTGACCAAGCCGGTGGACTTCGAGCGGTTCATCGAGGTCGTCCGCCAGATCGACGACTTCTTCGTCAGCGTCGTCAAGCTGCCCAGGCACTGACGCCATGCACACCCTCGACCAAGAGCTGGGCATGGACCCGGGAGTCGATGCCGAGGCCTACCGCGCCCTGGAGCACGAGCTCGCGGTGTTCCTGCGCCGCGCCCGGGCCGCCTCCAAGGAGCTGGCCCGCGAGGTCCATCCGGACATGGAGCCCGACGCGTACGGGCTGCTGGTGCGGCTGTCGGAGTCCGAGGGGTCCCGGGGCACCGACCTCGCGGCCTACTTCGGCGTCGGCAAGCCGACGATCAGCCGGCAGGTCCGGCTGCTCGAGGAGCTCGGGCTGGTCCGGCGTACCCCCGACCCGAGTGACGGCCGCGCCTTCCTGCTGGTGCTGACCGAGGAGGGCGCACGCCGGCTGGCCCCGGTGCGCGAGGCCCGGCGACGCATCTACCGGCAGATGCTGGACTCCTGGCCGACCGAGGACGTCGCCAAGTTCGCCGAGCTGCTCGGGCGGTTGAACGCCGCCGGCTGACCGCCATCCGCTCGCTGACCGGCCGAAGGGCCGGGCCGACCGCGTAGGCCCGGCCCTTCGACGTTCCGCCCTTCAGGGAATACTGGTTGCGGCAAGCAACTTGTACCCGTACAGTTGCTTCGAGCAATGAGGGGGTGCCTGATGGGTGTGAGTACCGAGACCTGCTCGCGGCTCATCGACCAGCTGCCTGTGCTCACCGGGTTGAAGCGCGAGCTCGTGCGCACCGTCCCGGAGGCGCTGCTGCCCGGGCTCGGCGCGCTGGGCGTGCTGGCCCAGGACGGGCCGCTGCGCCCCAGCGCGCTGGCCGACCGGCTGCACGTGGACCTGTCGGTGATCAGCAGGCAGGCGGGGCAACTGGCCGCGCAGGGGCTCGTCGAGCGTCTGCCCGACCCGGAGGACCGGCGCAGCCATCGGCTGCGGATCACCGAGGACGGGCGGACCCGGCTCGCCGGCGTGCGCGAGGCCCTGGCCGGCCGACTGGCTCAACGTCTTGACACATGGGCCCAACGGGACGCGGAGACCCTGGTCCAGCTCCTGACCTGCCTTCGCCTCGCCACCGAGGGCGCACCGACATCACCCACACCCGGAGCCCCGGCCGGCTCCGCCGCTGCACGAGGAGACCGGGCATGAGCACCACCACATCGGCTGCCGTGGGGGACACGGCATCCACGCAGGGGCAGCCGATGACGCACCGGCAGATCCTGGAGGCGCTGTCCGGGCTGCTGCTCGGGATGTTCGTCGCGATCCTGTCCTCGACCGTCGTCTCGAACGCCCTGCCGCGCATCATCGCCGAGCTCGGCGGCGGGCAGTCGGCGTACACCTGGGTGGTCACCTCCACCCTGCTCGCGATGACCGCCTCGACCCCGCTCTGGGGAAAGCTGGCCGACCTCTACAGCAAGAAGCTGCTCGTGCAGCTCGCGCTCCTGATCTACGTCGTGGCCTCCGTGGCCGCGGCGTTCTCGCAGAACACCGGGACGCTCATCGGCTGCCGGGCGCTGCAGGGAATCGGCGCCGGCGGGCTCACCGCCCTGGCCCAGGTCGTGATGGCAGCGATGATCTCGCCCCGTGAGCGCGGCCGCTACAGCGGCTATCTCGGCGCGGTCTTCGCGGTCGCGACCGTCGGCGGCCCGCTCATCGGCGGCGTGATCGTGGACACCTCGTGGCTCGGCTGGCGCTGGTGCTTCGGAGTCGGGGTGCCGTTCGCGCTCGCCGCGATCGTGATCCTGCAGAAGACCCTCCGCCTGCCGGTCGTCCGCCGCCAGGTCCGCATCGACTGGCTCGGCGCGACGCTGATCGCCGCGGCCGTCTCGCTGGTCCTCATCTGGGTGTCGCTGGCCGGGCACAACTTCGACTGGGGCTCGTGGCAGACCGCCGCGATGCTCGCCGGGGCCTTCGTGCTGGGCGCGCTGGCCATCTGGGTGGAGTCCCACGCCGCCGAGCCGGTGATCCCGCTGAAGCTGTTCAGGAACTCGACCATCACCCTGGCCACCGTCGCCAGCCTGTTCGTCGGCGTCGCGATGTTCGGCGCGACCGTCTTCCTCAGCCAGTACTTCCAGCTGGCCCGCGGCGACTCGCCGACCAAGGCCGGCCTCATGACGCTGCCGCTCATCGCCGGGCTGTTCCTGTCCTCCACGATCACCGGTCGGATCATCAGCTCGACCGGGCTGTGGAAGCGCTGGCTGGTCGCCGGCACGGTCCTCATCACCATCGGGTTCGCCCTCATGGGGACGATGCGCGCCGACACGCCGTACGTCCTGCTCGCCCTCTACATGTTCGTCTCCGGGGCCGGCGTCGGCATGACCATGCAGAACCTCGTGCTCTCGGTGCAGAACGCCGTCCCGGTGAGCGAGCTGGGGGTGGCCAGCTCGACCGTCGCCTTCTTCCGCAGCCTCGGCGGTGCCGTCGGCGTCTCGGCCCTGGGCGCCGTGCTCGGACACGAGGTGAAGGACTCGATCACCTCCGGCCTGGCCAGGCTGGGCGTCCCCGCCGGCGGGGAGGCGGGCGGCTCGTCGATCCCCGACCTCGGCACGCTGCCCGGCCCGGTCCGCGCGGTCGTCGAGGACGCCTACGGCAGGGGAGCCGCGGAGACCTTCATCATCGCGGCGCCGTTCGCGCTGCTGGCCTTCCTCTGCGTCATCTTCATCAAGGAGGTCCCGCTCCGGCGGGCGAACGTGACGGCCGACGGGGAGCCGGCCGAGGTCGTGGAGCAGCACGAGGGGGCTGCCGCCGTCGAGGGCGTGCCGGTCGTCGGGGCACGCCCCCAGGAGGGGGCGGGGACCCGCGGCTGAGCCCGCACCACCCGCTACGAGGGCCGTCCCTGGGTCAGGGGCGGCCCTTGCGCGTGGGCTGCTGGCCCCCGGCCCGGCTGCGCGGCGGGGCCGGCCGCGCGGCGGCGGGCCGCGAGCCACCGGCGGCGGGAGCCTTGCCCCGGGCCCGGCCCGTGCCGGTCGCGGCGGTGGGGGACGAACGGCGCGACACGAGCACCCGGGCCCCGACGACCAGGCCGAGGACGACGACGACCGCGGCGACGAGCGCCGGCACGGGGAGCCCCCCGGAGTCCTCGCTCGCCGGAGCGGCCGCGGGAGCCTGCGCCACCGGGGTCGTGGCCGGCTGTGGCACGGCGGCAGCGGGCGCGGAGGCGCCGGCGCTCGCCACAGGCGGTGCCACCTGCTGGGGCAACGGGGAAGGCGTCTGCACGACCCGCGGCTGCGTGGGAGCCCCGGAGTACGTGAACGTGAGCTCGCCCTTCACCTCGTCGCCGTCCGAGGCGACGTTGTAGTAGGAGACCCTGTAGGTCCCCTTCTGCGGCAGCTGCTTGAGCGCGACCTGGGTGCCGTAGCCGTAGTCGTAGAAGACCGGCGTCCACTTGCCGTCGACCAGGTTGAACTCCTGGACGGGCTCGCGCAGCCGCCGGGTCTGGCCGGGCCACCACCCGGCGTCGACCCGCTCGCCGTTGGGGGCGTACACCTCGAACTTCGCGACGCCGGGGTTGATCGCCTCGGTGAAGTAGAGGTCGACGACCTCCAGCGGCTCGGAGACCTTGGTCCCGTCGGCCGGGGTGGCCTCGGCGAGCGTGCCGTGGGCCGAGGCCGGCAGCGCGCTGCCGAGCACCCCCGCCGTCGTCAGTGCCGCGAGAAGTCCTGCGCGGGCGACCCGGCCGCTGCTGCGGTGGGGCGCCGGCTCCGTTGCCAGTCCTAGCACCGGCACAGATTGCCACCCGGATCCGTGCGACGGAAGCGAAACTTGAGGCGCTGCGGACAATACTCAGTCACGAATCGGCGTCGGCCGGGCCGCCCGGGCTCAGGCGGCCCGGCGCCGGCCACCGACCACGCCCAGTCCCGGCCGGTGCGTCCCGGGCCGCGGCAGCGACTCCGGCTCGCGCCGCCCGGTGCGCTCGCGGCGGGCCAGCGCGGCCACGAACGCCAGGCCGAGCACGGGGAGCGCGTGGTCGAGCTCCTCCAGAGCCGACGCGGCGCCGGAGGCGAGGTCCACGGCCACGAAGACCGCCAGCGCGCCGACGAGGGTCACCAGGAACGGCAGGTGCGGGGCCGCGCGCCGTGGGCGCAGTGCGATGGCCGCGAACGCCGCGGCCAGGGCGAGGCCGAACGCCGCAAGGTCTCGGTCGAGGTGCTGGGCGGCGTGGGAGACGGCGGCCGCCGCGCCCCCGGAGCCGTGGGTGTGCCCGTGCGCGTGGCTGTGCGAGTGCCCGTCGTCGGCCGCCGCCGTCTGCTCGGGGCCGAGCGCGAGGCCCAGGCAGTGCAGGCCCTGGACGAGCCCGACCGCGAGCAGGCCCAGGCGCAGGGCCACGTCGGGCAGGCCACGAGGGCGCAGCCGGGCGCCGACCGCGCGGGCGACGGCGAGCCCGCCATGGCGTACGCGGGCGAGCGGCGAGCGCCGGGCCGCGACCGCCGCGAGCACTGCGGGGGCGAGGTCGGGCTGTGCCTGGACCGAGCCCGTGCGGGCGGCCCGGTGCAGCCGGCGCATGCGCTGCGCCAGCGCGTCACAGTCCGGACACGTGCTCTCGTGATCGGCTATCGCCGCCTGCTCCCCGGGGCTATCCTCGCCGTCGAGCTGAGCGGACAGCGCCTCCGCAAAGTCCTCGCACCGCATGCTCCGTTAGTCAGCCCCGAGGCGCTGGAAGTTCCCGTGAACGTGCCCGGCTCCGGCTGCGTTCCCCGGCGAGCAGGAGAGGCACGATGCCCAGAGACGGCGAGGAGAGCGGCGACCTCGGCGCGCTGCTGCTCGCGGCGCGTGACGACGAGGCCGCCGCCGCGGCCTTCGTCCGCGCCCTCCAGCCGTCGGTCTGGCGCTTCGTGGCCTCGCTGCTCGGCCCGCGCACCCCGGAGCACGACATCGCCGAGGTCGTGCAGGAGACGTTCGTCCGCACGCTGACCGGGCGCTCGCGCTGGCGGGGCGACGCGTCGGCCACCACCTGGGTGCTCGCGATCGCCCGTCGCTGCGTCGCGGACCACCTGTCGGGCCTGACGCGCCGCCGCGCCCGCGAGGGGGTGCTCGACGAGTCCCTCCACGACGTGCCGACCGCCGACCTCACCTCCAGCGTAGAGCTCGCCGACCTGATCGCCAGGCTCGGCGACGACCGCCGGGAGGCGTTCGTCCTGACCCAGGCGCTCGGGCTGTCGTACGCCGAGGCGGCCGAGGTCTGCGGCGTCCCGATCGGGACGATCCGCTCGCGGGTGGCGCGCGCCCGCGCCGACCTCGTGGAGGCGTACGCCCCCACCGAGGACACGGTCGTCGAGGCCCCGCGGCGTCGCATGATGCGCCGCCGCTGACCGACGTAGGCTTCGCGCCATGAGCGCGCCGGACTCGCAGTACGAGGAGCTGCTCGCCTCGGTCCTCACCGGGGGGAGCGTCAAGCCCGACCGCACCGGCACCGGCACGCGCAGCCTGTTCGCCCAGCAGCTGCGCTACGACCTGGCGCAGGGCTTCCCGCTCATCACGACCAAGAAGGTGCACTTCCGCTCGATCGCCTACGAGCTGCTGTGGTTCCTGCGCGGCGAGAGCAACGTGACGTGGCTGCAGCAGAACGGCGTCACGATCTGGGACGAGTGGGCGGCGCCCGACGGCGAGCTCGGCCCCGTCTACGGGGTGCAGTGGCGGGCCTGGCCGACGCCGGACGGCGGGACGGTCGACCAGATCAGCAACGTCCTCGAGCAGCTGCGGACGAGCCCGGACTCGCGGCGGATGGTCGTCTCGGCCTGGAACGTCGCCGAGCTCGAGGAGATGGCGCTGCCGCCGTGCCACGCGATGTTCCAGTTCTACGTGGCGGACGGCCGGCTCTCCTGTCACCTCTACCAGCGCTCGGCCGACCTCTTCCTCGGCGTGCCGTTCAACATCGCGAGCTACGCGCTGCTCACCCACATGGTGGCCCAGCAGGTCGACCTGGAGCCGGGCGAGCTGGTCTGGACCGGCGGCGACTGCCACATCTACGCCAACCACGTCGAGCAGGTGACCGAGCAGGTCTCGCGGGCGCCGTACCCCTTCCCTCGCCTGCAGCTGCGCAAGGCCGCGAGCCTGTTCGACTACGCCTACGAGGACTTCACCGTCGTCGACTACGTCTCGCACCCGCGCCTGAGCGGCGCGGTCGCGGTCTGACCCGCCGCCCGTGGCGATCGGGCTCGTCTGGGCGCAGGCGGCCAACGGGGTCATCGGGCGGGACGGCGCACTGCCCTGGCGGCTGCCGGAGGACATGGCCCACTTCAAGGCGCTGACCGCGGGGTGCGCCGTCGTCATGGGCCGGGCCACCTGGGAGTCCCTGCCAGAGCGCTTCCGCCCACTGCCGGGCCGCCGCAACGTCGTGCTGTCGCGCACCGTGCGCGAGCTGCCGGGCGCGCAGGTCGCGTCCTCGGTCGACCAGGCCCTCGCCGGTGACGACGTCTGGGTGATCGGCGGCGGAGAGGTGTACGCCGCCTGCCTGCCCCTCGCGGGCCGGGCCGTCGTCACCGAGCTCGCCGAGGAGTTCGCGGGCGACACGTACGCGCCCGTGCTGGACGCGACCTGGGTCGAGGACGGGCCGACGCCGGAGTGGCTCGTGTCGACGACTGGGCTGCGCTACCGGGTCCGGACGTGGGACAGGGCTGAGTAGCCCTCCCGCACGATGGAGTAGCTGCCACTCAGGACCGGCGCCGCGAAAGCGGCTGGAATTGCTCCTGTCACCCGGGCACACGGCCCGGGCCGGACCCCCAGGAGCCTTCCATGCGAATCCGCCGTGCCTTCACCGTCCTCGCCCTCGCGCTCGCCGCCGTGCCCGCGCTCGCCGGCAACGCCTCCGCGGGCGTGCCGCAGCCGGGCGTCGACGGTCCCATCGTCGTGAACCCCGAGGTGCCGCCCATCCAATGGCCCAGCGGCAACTGCCAGACGGACTGCATCTACGACAAGCACATCTCCGCCGGGCTGCGACATGCGTCCGTCACGCTGAAGACGACGGTCCCGGCCAAGGTCACGTTCTCGGCGACGCCGTTCTTCTCCGAGGGCAAGAGCGACTCGGTCACCGAGAACGCCGCGAGCACGAGCCACGGGCTCACCCTGTCGCTCAGCCCGAGCACCGGCTACCTGTACGAGCTCACGGCCACCGACGCCAACGGCAAGTCCTGGACCGAGACCGGCAACTTCGTCACCCGGACCAAGAAGACGACGGTCGTCCTCGACTCGGTCCAGGTGCTCGACGACTCGGACTCCACCGGCGCGGGCGAGATCTGGGCGCACTCGCTCATGGGGGGCCAGGAGAAGCGCCTGCTCACCAACCGCTCGATCTCCAGCGGCCAGACCGTCGGCCTGGGCGGTGCGTCGATGTCCTGGACCGCTGACGACGGCTACGACGGGCGGGAGGTCTCCGTGCAGCTGGCGGACAACGACTGCGACCTCTTCGGCTGCGGGAGCGTGCTCGACGACTGGCCCTTCAGCAAGGGCAACTGGTACTTCAAGAACGGCTCGAACGACGACTACGACTACAACACGGTCGACTTCATGGTCGGCGGGCCGAACAGCCCCGGCACCTGGACCGGCACGGCGGCGACCGCCATCGGCGACAACCTCAGCTTCAAGGTGAACTACCACGTGGTCGTCACGGTCTCCTGACGACCGCTGCTCAGTCACCACGATGCCGCTGCCGTTCCCGAGGCCGTCCCGCGACAGGGCCTCGGGAACCGCAGCGGCACCTGCGGGGCTCAGCCCAGCCGGGCCGTGGCGTACCGGATGAGCTTCTCGAACGTCCCGACGGGGAAGTTGCTGTCCTGCCCACCGTGGCCGTAGTACGTCACCGTCAGCCGGCTGCCGCGGTGCCCGACCCCGATGTAGCCGAACCAGCCCTCCTCGTCACCGGGGCTGCTGGTGATCGTCGACCACGCCCAGGTGCTCGCCGTCGTGTCCTCCAGCGGGAAGACCCGGGTGTTCTCCCCGTTGCGCACGCACTTGGGCACGAGCTTGGCGATGCGGCGCGCCGCGTCCCGGGCAGCGCTCGCGGTGCCGAGCTCGACCACCGTCTGAGCGGCTCGTCCAGCGCTGCGCCCCTCCGGGGGCGTGTAGCGGGCGGTCACCCGCTCGATGCCTGCCGGTATCGCCGGCACGCAGGCGCCCGAGAGCGCCCCGCTGTGCCGGCCGGCGCGCTCGAAGCGGAGCGCGCCCAGGTGCGGCCAGACCCCGGGGGGCAGGGTGTCGGTGTAGACGCTGTCCTCGGCGACCGCGGATGGCGAGGCGACGGGCGAGTCGTCGGTCAGGGCGGCCTGCGCGGGCGCGGGGGAAGCGCTCAGCGCGGCGGCAGCGACGAGCGTCGCGGCCAGGGCGGTGCGTGCNNGTCGTGCGGGTGGTGGTCGTGCGGGTGGTGGTCGTGCGGGTCATGCTGGGTCCTTCCGGTACGCCCCCGAAGCGGTCCTTCCGGGGCCTGTGCGGACTGGGACGCCGACGGGTGCGCGTTTGGTTGCACGGCCCGGTGCGTACGGTCTTGGTCATGGAACAGAGGACTCTCGGCAAGACCGGATACCAGGTCGGCGTGGTCGGCCTGGGGGCGTGGCAGATCGGTGCCGACTGGGGCGAGGTGAACGAGGACGACGCGCTCGACACCATCGGCGCCGCGGTCGACAGCGGGGTCAACTTCATCGACACCGCGGACGTCTACGGCGACGGGCGCAGCGAGCGGCTCATCCGGCGCTTCCTGGGTGAGCGCTCCCACGGGCCGATCACGGTGGCCACCAAGGCGGGGCGACGGGCCGACCCGTTCGTCGCCGAGCAGTACACGATCGACAACTTGCGCGCCTGGACCGACCGCAGCCGGGAGAACCTCGGCGTCGACACCCTCGACCTGGTCCAGCTGCACTGCCCGCCCACCGCGGTCTACTCGATGGACTCGGTCTACGAGGCCATGGACACGCTGGTCCAGGAGAAGGCCGTCGCCCACTACGGCGTGAGCGTGGAGACCGTCGACGAGGCGCTCACCGCCATCATCCGCTCCCAGGTGGCGACCGTCCAGGTCATCCTCAACGCCTTCCGGCAGAAGCCGCTCGAGCGCCTGCTCCCGGCGGCCAAGGAGGCGAACGTCGGCATCATCGCGCGCGTGCCGCTGGCAAGCGGGCTGCTCTCCGGCAAGTACGACGAGAACACGCAGTTCGCGGCCAACGACCACCGCAGCTTCAACCGCAACGGCGAGTCGTTCGACGTGGGCGAGACGTTCGCCGGCGTCGACTACGCGACGGGCGTCCGTGCCGCCCGCGAGATCGCCAAGCTGACCCCGCAGGGGGCCACGACCGCGCAGCTCGCGCTGCGCTGGATCCTCGACCAGGACGGTGTCTCGGTCGTCATCCCCGGGGCGCGCAACGCCGACCAGGCCCGCTCCAACGCCGCGGCCGAGCAGCTGGCCCCGCTCGGGCCGGACACGCTGCGCGCGATCCGGGAGATCTACGACGAGCACATCCGCCCGCTGGTGCACGACCGCTGGTAGGACGTACCCATGGAGAAGCAGGGGCTGCCGGTTCTCGCCTTCTCCGACGCGTCGGCCTGGGAGGCGTGGCTCGAGCGCGAGCACGCCTCCCAGTCCGGCGTCTGGGTGCAACTGGCGAAGAAGAACTCGGGAATCGCGAGTGTGACCTACGCAGAGGCCGTCGAGGGAGCCCTCTGCTGGGGGTGGATCGACGGCCAGTCCGCGTCCCTCGACGAGGCGACGTGGCTGCAGAAGTTCACGCCGCGGCGCGCGCGCAGCAAGTGGTCGAAGGTCAACTGCGAGCGGGTCGAGGGCCTCGTCGCAGCGGGCCGCATGCGCGCTCCCGGGCTCGCCGAGATCGAGCGGGCCAAGGCGGACGGGCGGTGGGACGCGGCGTACGACCCGCCGAGCACGGCGACCGTGCCCGAGGACCTGCAGGCCGCGCTCGACGCCGACCCCGCCGTCGCGGCCGCGTTCGCCGCGCTCAACGCCTCCAACCGCTACGCGATCCTGCACCGGCTGCACGACGCCAAGAAGCCCGAGACGCGTGCGCGCCGGCTGGCGAAGTTCGTGGCGATGCTGCGGGCGGGGGAGACGCTCCATCCCTGAGGACAGCAGTCACATCTCCTCCAGCTGGAGGTTGCCGCGCGCGTGCTGCTCCAGGCCGAAGGCCACGACGACCACGAGCAGCGCCGCCAGCACGCCGGCGACCGCCAGCGCCGGCAGGTCGAGCAGCGCGTCGGCCGCCGCGACGAGGGCCGCGAGCGCGGCCCACCACCAGCCGCTCCGTCCCCGCCGCTGCATCCCGACGTTGGTGAGGGCGACGGAGAGCAGGTAGAGCGCGACGCCGCCGCTGACGAGGGCGCGGCTGCCCGCGCTCGCGTCGGCTGCGCCTTCGACCACCAGGCCTTCGAGCCCCGCCCCGACCGCGGCGATCGACAGGGCCAGCGGGAGCTGGCCGTAGATGTACACGTCGTGTGCCACCGTGCTGTGCTCGTCGCCGGCCTCGTCCAGCAGGTGCTTGGCCGCTGCGCCGGCCAGGTCGAAGTAGCTCCACCACAGGGCGGCCGCGAGCACGAACGCGATGGCTCCGGCAAGGACCGCGTCCGCCTCCCACGACGCGTCGTGCACGCCGTGCGCGACGGCGGCGACCGGCTCGCCGAGGACGAGGATCACGAAGAGCGAGAACCGCTCGGGCAGGTGCTCCAGGTGGAGGGGGACCTGGACGCGGGCGGTCGTGACGAGCAGGGGGGCGGCCGCGTCGACCGCCAGGCCGACGCCCCACAGGACGAGCTTGGCGTTGCCCTCGACCGCGAGCGAGGCCGTCCACAGCAGCGCACCCGCCCCGGTGCCCACCACGTACGTGAGGATGCCCGCCCGCGCCTCCGGCACGTGCCGGTACGCGCGCAGGTACTGCAGCAGGAGCAGGACCCGGAGCGCGACGTAGCTGAGGGTGAACTCGGTGGCGTACGTGCCGGTGGCGTCGGAGGCCGACCCGGCGAGCCCGACGACCGCGAGCATGCTGCCCAGCTTGTTCAGCCGGAAGATCAGGTCGTCGTGGTCGAACCGGTTGGCGTAGAGGGTGGAGCTCATCCAGGACCACCACACGACGGCGAAGAGGCCGCCGAACCGGAGCACGCTCCCGACGTCGATGTCCTCGCGGACCGAGATGGCCAGCTCGGCCACCACGAGGACGAAGGCCAGGTCGAAGAAGAGCTCGAGCCGCGAGGCGGTGCGCGTCGAGCGGGTCTGCAGCGCCGGAGGGCGCAGCAGCCCGCGGCGCTCGAGGAAGCGCCCCACCGGGGTCGCCGAGGCAAGGGGCACGCGCCCGTCCTTCCCGAACCGCCGCGTTCGAGTCCGTCCTGCGCCTGCGCGTTTCGCCGTCCCCTCCGCGGACAGCCTGGGCGCCATGCGTGCTCTCACCGTGCAGCCAGGCTCCGGCGATCCCCGGGTGGAGGACGTGGCCGAGCCGGACCCCTCGCTCGGCCCGGTTCTGGTCGAGGGGCTGGCGGTCGGCGTGTGCGGCACCGACGGGGACCTGCTCGGCGGGACGTACGGCGACCCTCCGCCCGGACGCGAACGGCTGATCATCGGGCACGAGTCGCTCGGTCGTGTCCTGGAGCCCGGAGGCGCGGACGGGCTGTCCGGAGGCGACCTGGTCGTCGGCATCGTGCGGCGACGGGACCCCGAGCCCTGCCCGGCCTGTGCCGCCGGCGAGTGGGACTTCTGCCAGAACGGCGAGTTCTCCGAGCACGGCATCGTGCGGGTCGACGGCTTCTGCGCGCAGCGATGGCGGGTGGAGGCCGACCACGCCGTCCGCGTCGACCCGGCGCTCGGGCTGCGCGGCGTCCTGCTGGAGCCCACCTCGGTCGTCGCCAAGGCGTGGGAGCAGGTCGAGCGGGTCGGCGACCGGGGCCACTGGCGGCCGCGGACCGCGCTCGTCACCGGGGCAGGCCCGGTCGGCCTGCTCGCCGCCCTGCTGGCGGTGCAGCGCGGGCTCGAGACGCACGTGCTGGATCTGGCCGAGGACGGGCCGAAGCCACGACTCGTCGGCGGGCTGGGCGCGGAGTACCACAGCGGCTCGGTCGACGACCTGACGTTCGCCCCCGACGTGGTCGTCGAGTGCACCGGCGCGGCCCCCGTCGTCGCCGGCGCCCTCACCTGCGTGGCCAGCGCCGGCGTGGTGTGCCTGGCCGGGGTCGGCCCGGCGAGCGAGATCTCCTTCGACGCCGCGTCCGTCGGCCGCGAGATCGTGCTGAAGAACAACGTCGTGATCGGGTCCGTGAACGCCAACCGGCGGCACTACGAGGCAGGGGCGCGGGCGCTCGCTGACGCCGACCCCGCGTGGCTCGACGCGATGATCACCCGCCGGGTCCCGCTGGACCGCGCGACCGAGGCGCTGGACGCCCGCGACGACGACGTGAAGGTGGTCGTCGACATCGCCGAGATCTGAGGGCGCTCCCGCCCTGGGGGCCGCCCGCGCCGGCCTGGGGCTGCGGTCAGCCCTGCGCGGGCGGGTGCGGCATGGGGTGGCCGCCGGCGGCCTGCCGCTCCCGCGAGCGCACGATCTCGGCCTCCGCCTCGGCGCGCCCGGTCCAGGTCGCGCCCTCGACCGACTTGCCGGGCTCGAGGTCCTTGTAGACCTCGAAGAAGTGCTGGACCTCGAGCCGGTCGAACTCGGGCATGTCGTCGATGTCCTGCACGCGGTCGAAGCGCGGGTCGCCCGCGACGACGCACATGACCTTGTCGTCGCCGCCGGCCTCGTCGGTCATCCGGAACATCCCGATCGCCCGGCAGCGGATGAGGCAGCCGGGGAACGTCGGCTCCTCGATGAGCACCATGGCGTCCAGCGGGTCGCCGTCCTCGCCGAGCGTGCCCTCGATGTACCCGTAGTCGTGCGGGTACCGGGTGGCGGTGAACAGCATCCGGTCCAGCCGGATGCGGCCGGTCTCGTGATCCACCTCGTACTTGTTGCGCGACCCTCGGGGGATCTCGATCAGGACGTCGAACTCCACGGGGTCCTCCAGCGACGACTGCTACCTGCAAACGGCTAGTGTCGCGGAGTGCGTGGACGCGTCGTCGCCGGGGTCGGGGCTGCCCTCGTCGTCGCGGCCGCCGGGGGCCTGCTCGTCGGTGCTGGTCTCGACGGGGGAGGCCCGGAACGTCCGGCGGTGTCCGCTTCGACCCCCGCCGCGCTGCCCTCGCCGGCGGCTCCCGTCCTCGCACCGGCCGCTGGCGGGGCCGGGCCGGGCGGGCCCAGCGCAGCCGGGGTGTCCGGCGCCCTGCGCACGGCGCTCTCGGACCCCGCGCTCGGCCGCTCGCTGGGCGCGACGGTCCTCGCGGCCGACGGCACCGTCCTGCTGGACCGCGGCGGCGCCGCGCACACCCCGGCCTCGGTCGCGAAGCTGCTCACCGGGGCCGCCGCGATCACGGCGCTCGGGCCCGACACCACGCTCGTCACCCGCGTCGTGACGGCCCCGGCCGCCCAGGGCACGCCCGACGCCTCGGCTGCGCCCGCGGGGCCGGTCGACCTCGTCCTCGTGGGCGGCGGGGACGCCACCCTGCAGTCGGCCGGCTACGGCCGCGGGGACGACACCACGGCGTACGCCCGGCTCGACGTGCTCGCCGACCGGGTGGCCGCGGCCCTGGGCGAGGGCGCCGCGATCCGGCTCCGCGTCGACGACACCCTGTTCGACGCGCCGGCGGTGAGCCCCGACTGGGAGCCCGGGTACGTCCCCGGCGGCATCGCGGCGCCGGTCAGCGCCCTCTCCGTCGACCAGGGCCGCGTACGCCCCGGCGAGGACGCCCGGGTCGAGGACCCCGCCCTCGAAGCGGGCCGGCGCTTCGCCGCGCTGCTGCAGGCCGCGGGGGTCCAGGTCGTGGAGGGCGTCGGCCGGGGCGGCGCGCCGGCCGGGGCCGGCGAGCTAGCGTCCGTCGCGTCGCCACCGGTGTCGCGACTGGTCGAGCGGATGCTCGAGGAGAGCGACAACGACCTCGCCGAGGGGCTGGCCCGGCTGGTCGCCGCCGAGCGCGGGCACCCGGCGACGGCGGCGGGCGGCGGTGCGGCGGTGCTCGCGGCGGCGGGGGAGGCCGGTGTGCCCGTCGAGGGGGCGCTGCTGCTCGACGGCAGCGGGCTGGCCCGCGGCTCGCGGCTCCCGTCCGCCACGGTGGCCGGAGCGCTTCGGGCGGCCGCGTCCCCGGGCCACCCGGAGCTGCGCCCGGTGCTCACCGGGCTTCCCGTCGCCGG
Source organism: Motilibacter aurantiacus (assembly GCF_011250645.1). NCBI lineage: Bacteria > Bacillati > Actinomycetota > Actinomycetes > Motilibacterales > Motilibacteraceae > Motilibacter > Motilibacter aurantiacus. The sequence goes on along the minus strand of NZ_JAANNO010000001.1, from coordinate 709,651 downwards.
GCTCACCGGCACGCTCGCCGAGCGCTACGCCCCCGACGGAGCCCTCGACGCGGCCCGCGGGCAGGTGCGGGCCAAGACGGGGACCCTGACCGGGGTCAGCTCGCTGGCCGGGGTCGTCCGTGGCCGCGACGGCGCGCTGCTGGTCTTCGCCTTCCTCGCCGACCGCGTGCCCGGCAGCACGCTCGACGCCCGGCAGGCGCTGGACGAGGCGGCGACCGCGCTGGCCCGCTGCGGGTGCGGGAGCTGACGTGGGCACGCTGCTGTGGGTCCTCGCGGTGGTCCTCGTCGTCGCCGGCATCGCCACCGTCGTCCGCGACCAGCTGATGGCGGGCGTCACGCTCGTCGTCCTCGGGCTGCTCGTCGCGCCGGGGATCGTCACGCTGACCGCGTAACCGCCGCAGGCAGCCCGGCCGCGGGCCCGGCAGCCCGTAGCGTGGCCGCATGGAGCGCAGCGGCGGGCTGGGGGCGGCATGTCGGTGACGGTCGACTGGGACCTCGCGACGGCGACCGCCGTCCGGCTGGTGCCGAAGGGGCCCAAGGTCAGCCGGGCCGACGCGCATGCCGCCGTCGCCGAGCTGCGCCAGCGGGCCACCGAGGCGCAGGCGCACGTGCGGGCGTACACCGGGCTGGTCGCCGAGGGCGGCACCTCGGCCGTCGCGGTGGTCGATCGCCCCGGATGGGTGCGCGCCAACGTCGAGGGCTTCCGGGTGGTGCTCGACCCGCTCGTGGCCCGGCTCTCGGAGAAGGCCGCGCGGCGGCGTACGGGCCCGGACAGCCCCGTGGTCGAGGCCGTCGGGAGCGTGCTCACCGGACTGGAGACCGGCGGGCTGCTCGCCTTCCTCGCCGGCAAGGTGCTCGGGCAGTACGAGCTGTTCACCCCGAACGCGGCAGGCGGCCGGCTGCTGCTCGTCGCCCCCAACATCGTCGCCGCCGAGCGCGAGCTCACTGTCGACGTGAGCGATTTCCGGCTCTGGGTCTGCCTGCACGAGGAGACCCACCGCGTCCAGTTCGGGGCGAGCCCATGGCTGCGCGACCACCTGCTCGACCAGATCACCGGGTTCGTCGACGACGCCGACCTCGAGCCGGCGGCCCTGCTCGCCCGGCTGCGCGGGGTCTTCCGGGCGGTCTACGGCGCGGTCCGCGGCGACGAGCGCGCGCCCTCGCTGCTCGAGGCGGTCCAGTCACCCGCCCAGCGCGAGGCGCTCGACCGGGTGACCGCCGTGATGTCCCTGCTGGAGGGCCACGCCGACGTCGTCATGGACGGGGTGGGGCCGGACGTGGTCCCCAGCGTCGAGCAGATCCGCAAGCGCTTCCAGAAGCGGCGCAGCTCCGGGCGCCCCGGTGAGCAGGTGCTGCGCCGGCTCATCGGCATCGACGCCAAGATGCGGCAGTACCGCGACGGCGCGACGTTCGTCCGCGGCGTCCTCGACCGCGCGGGCATGGACGGCTTCAACCAGGTGTGGGCCGGGCCGGAGACCCTCCCGCTGCCGGCCGAGATCGCCGACCCGGCGGCCTGGGTCAAGCGCGTCCTCTAGGAACGGGAGGGGGCGTGGGCGGGCGGCTCGACCCCGCGGTCGCGGCGGTGCGCGTGGCCGTCCGCGACGCTCTCGCCGGGGCGCCCCCGGGGCCTGTCCTCGTCGCGTGCAGCGGCGGCGCCGACTCCCTCGCGCTCGCCGCCTGCACGGCCTTCGTCGCCCCGCGCGCGGGCCGGGCCGCCGGCGCGGTCGTGGTCGACCACGGCCTGCAGGAGGGGTCGGCCGTGCGGTCGGCCGGGCTGGGGGACGCGCTGCGGGCGCTGGGGCTGGCCCCGGTGGAGGTCGTCGCCGTGACCGTCGGAAGGGCCGGGGGGCCGGAGGCGGCGGCCCGAGAGGCGAGGTACGCCGCGCTGTCCGCCGCGGCCGGGCGGCACGGCGCCGCGGCGGTCCTGCTCGGGCACACCCTCGACGACCAGGCCGAGACCGTGCTGCTGGGGCTCGCCCGCGGGTCGGGCGCCCGCTCGCTCGCGGGGATGGCCGCGGCCAGCGGGCTCTGGCGCCGGCCGCTGCTCGGGCTGCCGCGCGCGACGGCCCGGGCCGCCTGCGCCGCGCTGGGGCTGCACCCGTGGGAGGACCCGCACAACGCCGACCCGGCGTACGCCCGCGTGCGCGTGCGGCAGGACGCACTGCCCGCCCTGGAGGAGTCGCTCGGCCCGGGGGTCGCCGCCGCTCTGGCCCGGACCGCGCGGCTGCTGCGCGACGACGCCGACGCGCTCGACGGCTGGGCCGAGCGCGAGCTGCCGGCGCTCACCGCGGCCGACGGGTCGCTCGACGTCGTCGCCCTCGAGGCGCTGCCGGCCGCCGTGCGCCGCCGCTGCCTGCGCGCCGCGGCGCTGGCCGCGGGCTGCCCGGCCACGGCGCTGTTCGCGGTGCACGTCGACGCGCTGGAGGCGCTGGTCGTCGCCTGGCACGGCCAGGGGCCGGTCCAGCTGCCCGGGCATGTGGAGGCCCGGAGGCGGTGTGGGAGGCTCGACCTCGAGGCGGGGCAAGGCAACAGCTGAACCGGAGGCGCACGGCGTGAACGCGGCCGACATGGGGAGCGACCTCGAGCGGGTGCTCGTCACGGAGGAGGAGATCCAGACCCGCCTGCAGGAGATGGCGGCCGAGATCGACGCCGACTACCACGGGCGCGACCTGCTGCTGGTGGGCGTGCTCAAGGGCGCGGTCATGGTGATGGCGGACCTGTCGCGCAAGCTGAGCTCGCCGATCCAGATGGACTGGATGGCGGTCTCGTCCTACGGCTCGGGCACCAAGAGCTCGGGCGTCGTGCGGATCCTCAAGGACCTCGACCGGGACATCTCCGGCAGGGACGTGCTCATCGTCGAGGACATCATCGACTCCGGCCTCACGCTGTCCTGGCTCGTCGCGAACCTGGAGTCGCGCGGCCCGGCCTCGATCGAGGTCGCGACGCTGCTGCGCAAGCCGGACGCGCTCAAGGTCGACGTGGCGGTGAAGTACGTCGGCTTCGACATCCCGGACGAGTTCGTCGTGGGCTACGGGCTGGACTACGCCGAGCGCTACCGCAACCTGCCGTTCGTCGGGCTGCTCGCGCCCGCGGTCTACTCCTGACCGTCTCCCACCCCGTTGCGCGACCGGCAGCGGAGCGGGAGGGCGGTACGCCCACGGCGTAGCGCCGCGGGTGGTGGGAACGGCCGCGTGCGGGAAGGCGTTGGCCCCGGATAGCTGCACGAGTGGGACACCGGCAGAGTGCTCCGGAGTGTGGTGGAGCGCGAGCTTTCTGCGACTGCTCGTACCCCGGTGTACCGTTCCTGGCAGACCGTTTGCTACTCGAGGAGGGACGGGGCGACCCGCCCCGGTTCGATGGACCTCAAACGCTTCTTCCGCGGCCCCGTGTTCTGGGTGCTCCTTGCCATCCTCGCGGCCGTCCTGATCACCACGACGGTGCGCTCCTCGAGCGGCGCGAAGGCGGTCGACACGTCGGACGCCATCGCGGCGATCGACGCCGGCCAGGTCGAGTCGGCCAAGGTCGTCGACGGCAGCCAGCGCATCGAGCTGACGCTCAAGGACGGCTTCCGCATCGACAGCGCGCCGGACGCGGAGAAGGTCTACGCCACCTTCGTCGACGGCACGCAGCAGCAGATCGTCAACAAGCTGCTCGCCAACGTCCCCCCGCAGGGCTTCGACGAGGACGTCGCACGGCAGAACTGGTTCGTCAGCCTGTTGTTGACCGTCGTCCCGATCCTGCTGATCTTCATCGTGTTCCTGTTCTTCATGAACTCGATGCAGGGCGGCGGCTCGCGGGTCATGAACTTCGGCAAGTCCAAGGCCAAGGTGGTCAGCAAGGACACGCCGAAGACGACCTTCGCCGACGTCGCCGGCGCCGACGAGGCCGTCGAGGAGCTCCACGAGATCAAGGAGTTCCTCGAGAGCCCGGCCAAGTTCCAGGCGATCGGGGCGAAGATCCCCAAGGGCGTCCTGCTGTACGGCCCGCCCGGCACCGGCAAGACGCTGCTCGCCCGCGCGGTGGCCGGCGAGGCCGGCGTGCCGTTCTACTCGATCTCCGGCTCGGACTTCGTCGAGATGTTCGTCGGTGTCGGCGCCTCCCGGGTCCGCGACCTGTTCGAGCAGGCCAAGGCCAACGCGCCGGCCATCGTCTTCATCGACGAGATCGACGCCGTCGGCCGGCACCGCGGCGCGGGCCTCGGCGGCGGCCACGACGAGCGCGAGCAGACGCTCAACCAGCTGCTCGTCGAGATGGACGGCTTCGACGTCAAGGGCGGCGTGATCCTCATCGCCGCCACCAACCGGCCGGACATCCTCGACCCGGCGCTGCTGCGCCCGGGCCGCTTCGACCGGCAGATCGCGGTCGAGAGCCCGGACCTGCAGGGCCGGTTCAAGATCCTGCAGGTGCACGCCAAGGGCAAGCCGATCGACCCCTCCGTCGACCTCATGGCGGTGGCCCGGCGCACGCCCGGCTTCACCGGCGCCGACCTGGCCAACGTGCTCAACGAGGCGGCTCTGCTCACCGCCCGCGCCGACCGCAAGCTCATCGACCCCCCGTCGATGGACGAGGCGATCGACCGCGTCGTGGCCGGGCCGCAGAAGAAGACGCGGCTCATGGGCGACAAGGAGAAGAAGCTCACCGCGTACCACGAGGGCGGTCACGCCCTGGTCGCCGCGGCGCTGAACAACACCGACCCGGTGCACAAGGTCACGATCCTGCCGCGCGGCCGCGCCCTCGGCTACACGATGGTGCTGCCGGACGACGACAAGTACTCCACGACGCGCAACGAGATGCTCGACCAGCTGGCCTACATGCTGGGCGGGCGCGCCGCCGAGGAGCTCGTCTTCGCCGACCCGACCACGGGCGCGTCGAACGACATCGAGAAGGCGACCGGCGTCGCCCGGGCGATGGTCACGCAGTACGGCATGACCCAGCGCATCGGGGCGATCAAGCTCGGCCAGACCAGCGGCGAGCCGTTCCTCGGCCGCGACATGGGCCACCAGCGCGACTACTCCGAGGAGGTCGCCTCGGTCGTCGACACCGAGGTGCGCGGCCTCATCGAGGCGGCGCACGAGGAGGCCTGGACGATCCTGGTCGACAACCGCGACATCCTCGACAACCTCGTTCTCGAGCTCATGGAGAAGGAGACGCTCAACAAGGAGCAGATCGCGGAGATCTTCGCGAACGTCCGCCGTCGTCCGGCTCGGCCGGCCTGGACCGGCTCGCCGAAGTTCCGCCCCGGCGCCGGCCCCGTCCTGACGCGCAAGGAGCTGGCCAACGGCTCCTCCAACGGGCTCGAGAAGTCCATGGGGATCACCGGGCCGACGGACGTCCCGGACTCGCCACTGCCGTCGGAAGGCTGATCTGCCCTGACCAGCGACGACTACGCAGCCCGCGCCGACCCGGCGCGGGCTGCCGCCGCACTCGGCGCGAACGGCAGTGACCGTGACCTCGACGGCTCGGTCCTCGGGAGCCTCGTCTCGGACGACCGGTCGTGGACCGGCACCGCGGACCGCCCGGCGTACGACGAGGAGCGCGTGCGCCGCGCGGTCCGCGAGATCCTGCTGGCCCTCGGTGAGGACCCGGACCGCGACGGCATCCGCGAGACGCCCGCCCGGGTCGCCCGGGCGTACCGCGAGCTCTTCGCGGGGCTCTGGCAGCAGCCCGAGGACGTCCTCACCACGACCTTCGACCTGGGCCACGACGAGATGGTGCTGGTCAAGGACATCGCGTTCACCAGCGCGTGCGAGCACCACATGCTCCCGTTCTGGGGGACGGCCCACGTCGGCTACATCCCGGCCGAGAACGGCCGCATCACCGGGCTGTCGAAGCTCGCCCGGCTCGTCGAGGTCTACGCGCGGCGGCTGCAGGTGCAGGAGCGGCTCACGACCCAGGTCGCGGACGCCCTGCTGCGCGTGCTGGAGCCGCGGGGCGTGATCGTGGTCATGGAGGCCGAGCACACCTGCATGACCACCCGCGGGGTGCGCAAGCCTGGGTCGAAGACCGTGACGAGCGCGGTCCGGGGGCAGCTGCGGGACCCCGCGACGCGGGCCGAGGCGATGAGCCTCATCCTCGGCAGATGACCGTGGCCCCCTCGCGCCCGCACGCTGCGCTGCGCGCCCGGCCGGCCGGGCTGCCGGAGTCGCTGCACGTCGACCGGTGCCTGGTCATGGGCGTCCTCAACGTGACCCCCGACTCCTTCAGTGACGGCGGCCGCTGGATGGACGCCGGGGCGGCGGTCGCCCACGGCCTCGAGCTGGTCGCCGACGGCGCCGACCTGGTCGACGTCGGCGGGGAGTCGACCCGCCCGGGCGCGCAGCGGGTCCCCGAGGACGAGGAGCATCGCCGCGTGCTGCCGGTCGTGCGCGCGCTCACCGCCCAGGGCGTGCCGGTCAGCGTGGACACGATGCGAGCCTCGACGGCGGCCGCCGCACTGGACGCCGGCGCCTGCCTGGT
>NZ_JAANNO010000001.1:96295-103180 GCF_011250645.1 Motilibacter aurantiacus | reverse complement strand
GGGTAGGGCTGCTGCGGGTAGGGCTGCTGCGGGTAGGGCTGAGCGAGGCCGTGGGCCGAGGGGTACCCGGTCGAGGGGCGGCGGGCGGCCGCTGCCGGCGGCTGCAGGCGGGCGAGCTCGCGCCGGCTCCGCTCGGCCAGCACCGCCGCGAGGTAGGACTCGGGGTCGATGCCCGGCGGGGGCCCGGGGGTGACGCGGGAGCGGACGTCGTCGGCGAGGCGGACGCCGAGGCTGCGCCGCGCGTCCCGCTGCAGCTGGGGCGCTCGGGCGAGGAAGGCGCGTGCCTCGAGGGCGAGCGCGTCGGGCAGTGCCGACAGCTGCAGGCCCGCCGCCCAGCCCGCGAGCGCGGGAGGCAGCGCGGCGACCGGCGCGCCGGAGCGGGGCACGCGGTCTCGGACCACGATCGTGCCGGCGAGGTGGTCGCCGATGCGCTTGCCGTGCGTCGAGACGAGCGAGCTGATCAGGGCCGCGGCGCCTGAGGTGAGGAAGAACTCGCCGAAGCCGACGAGGCCGCGGACCAAGGCCTGCCGGAACTGCTCCGGGCCGCCGTCGTCGCGCACCACCCGCAGGCCGAGCGCCATCTTGCCCAGGGTGCGCCCGCGCGTCAGGGTCTCGAAGGCCACCGGGTAGCCCACGAGCAGCCCGACCAGCGCGACGATCACGAGCGCGTAGCCGAGGGCCGGGTCCAGGACGAGCAGCGCCAGGCCCAGGGCGAAGAACGTGCCGGCGAGCAACGCGAACTGCACCGCGAAGTCGATGAGCAGAGCCAGGCAGCGGGAGGCGAAGGTGGCCGGCTGCAGCTCGAGCACGACGGCCTCGCCGGTCACGAGGTCGTCCGGCACCTGCTCTCCTTCCGTGGGGCCCGTGCACAGCCCGTCAGGAGCGGGGATGCGCGGGGCTAGTCTGCCGCGATGGACGTCGACGCGTACGTCGTGGCCCACAGCGGGGAGTGGGTGCGGCTGCAGGAGCTGACCCGCCGCAGCGGTCGGCTGCGCGGCGTCGAGGTCGACGAGCTCGTGACGCTGTACTCCCGGGCCGCGACGCACCTGTCGGTGATCCGCTCCGCCTCGCCCGACCCGGCGCTCGTGGGCCGGCTCTCCCAGCTGGTCGCGCAGGCGCGGTCGGCCGTCACCGGTGCCCACACCCCGGCCTGGCGGGAGGTGGCCCGCTTCTTCACCGTCGTCTTCCCCACGGCGGTCTACCGGGCGAGGAACTGGATCGGCGGGGCCGCCCTCGCCTCCGTCGTGGTCGCCGTCGCGGCCGGGTGGTGGGTCTCCGGCGACGACACCGTCCGCGCGCTGGTCATCCCGCCGGACGAGGTCGCCGCATACCGCGAGCAGTTCGTCGACTACTACTCGGAGAACCCGCAGGGCTCGTTCGCGCTGCGCGTCTGGACCAACAACGCCTGGGTGGCGGCCCAGTGCCTGCTCACCGGGCCGTCGTTGCTCTTCCCGGGGTACCTGCTGTTCACCAACGCGCTCAACGTCGGCGCGGCCGGCGGCGTGCTCGGCTCCTATGGCGAGCTGGACACCTTCTTCGTCTACATCCTCCCGCACGGCCTGCTCGAGCTGACCGCGATCTTCGTGGCGGCCGGCGCCGGCATGCGGCTGGGCTGGGCGCTCATCGACCCCGGTCCCCGCACCCGGGCCCGGGCGCTGGGCGAGGAGGGCCGCGCGATGGCGGCGATCGCGCTCGGCCTGGTCGCCGTCTTCGCGGTGGCCGGCTGCATCGAGGGGTTCGTCACGCCCTCGCCACTGCCCTCCGCGGTGCGGCTCGCGATCGGCGCCCTCGCCCTGCTCGGCTTCCTGGCCTACGTCGCGGTGCTCGGCCGCCGAGGCGCGCAGGCCGGCGAGGTCGGGGACCTGGCCCCCGAGCAGGCCGCCGCCCATGTCCCGACGGCGGCCTGACCGGCCCTGCTGCAACGCGAGGCGCCTCGCGAGGGCGGCGCGGCTCAGCCCTGCGCCCGGTAGCTGCCCGACTCCAGCTCCTCCAGCAGCGACGGCCGGCTGGGCGACCAGCTCAGCTCCGTCCGGGCCTTCGCGCCCGACGCCTGCTGGTCCAGCAGCAGCGCCTCGGCGAACAGCTCACCCAGCCGCTGCTGCGTGGCCTCGACGTCTTCCGCCACCACGGTGCCGGGCAGGCCGGCGCCGCGCGCGACGGCGGCGAGCATCTCGTTGACCGTCGGGCTCGAGCCGCTCGCGCCGATGTAGTAGTCGCCCGGCCGCAGCGCGGCGAGCGCCGCGACGTACAGGTCGGCGAGGTCCTCGACGTGGACCGTCGTCCAGTGCTGGGTGCCCGGGCCGATCGCGACGAGCGCGCCCTCCGCGGTGCGGGGCGAGCCCGCGAGCAGGGCCGGGATGCCGGCGCCCTCGCCGTAGACGATGGCGGGCGCGATGACGCCGGCGCGCAGCCCCGGGGCGTCGAGCAGCGAGCGCTCCACGGCGGGTCGCCAGGCCGTCAGCCGCGGCGGGGCGAGCGGGCTGTCCTCGGTGAGGGCCGCACCCGATCCGTAGACCCAGACCCCGCCGGTGTGCAGGTAGGGCCTGTCCGTCCCGGCGAAGGCGCCGGTGACCGCCGACACGACGGCCCGGTCCACGTCGGCGCTGGTCGCGTCACCCGGGCTGGCGGTGTGGACGGCGGCGTCGACGCCGGCCAGCGCCGCGCGGACCGCCTCGGTGTCGGTGATGTCGGTGAGCAGTGGCTTGGCGCCGGCGGCGGCCACGGTGGCCGCGGACGCGTCGCTGCGGACCAGCGCGGTGACCTCGGAGCCGTCGGCGACGAGGGCGCGCAGGACCGCGGAGCCGATGAAGCCGGTCCCACCCGTGAGGAGTACGTGCATCGGAGAGCCTTCCTGTCGGGCCGCCCCGATCAGGCGACTGACCAGGACGCTAACGATCCGGTACCGAGTACTTCAACGTAACTATGATGGCGCCGTGGAGAGCGCGGAGAGCTACGACCCGTTCCAGCCCAGCTGCCCGAGCCGGCTGATCCTCAGCCGCATCGGGGACCGCTGGACGGTGCTCGTGATCCTCGCGCTGCGGCACGAGGTGCTCCGGTTCTCCCAGCTGCGCGCGACCATCGGCAGCCCGGCGCCCAAGGTGCTCAGCCAGACCCTGCAGGCGCTCGTGCGCGACGGGCTCGTGTCGCGGCAGGCCTACGCCGAGGTGCCGCCGCGCGTGGAGTACCAGCTCACGGGCCTGGGCCGGACGCTGCTGGAGCCGATCGACGCGGTGCGGCGCTGGGCCGCGGTGCACACCGGCGAGGTGCTGGAGGCGCGCGAGCGCGCGGACGAGCGGGAGCTCGCGGAGGCCCTGGCCGGCACGCGCTGAGCCGAGCGGGCGGCGGGCCGGTCAGAGGCGGCCGCCGGCCTTGAGCGCCAGGTAGCGGTCGGCGAGCGCGGGAGCGAGCTCGTCGGGCAGGGCGTCGACGACCTCGACCCCACGGCGGCCGAGCAGCTCGACCAGCCGGGCGCGCTCGACCCGCGACCGCTCGGCGGACGCGGCGCCGTAGACCTCCGCGGCATCGCCGCGGCCGGCCGCGAGCTGCGCGACGCGCGGGTCGGCGACGGCGGCGACCAGCACGGTGTGCCGGTGCAGGAGCCGGCCGAGCACGGGCAGCAGCCCCTCCTCCACCGGCGTCGTCTCCAGTCCGGTGAGCAGCACGACCAGGCTGCGCCGACCCGGCCGGGCGAGCACGGTGGCGGCCATCCCGGCCAGGTCGGTCTCCACCAGCTCGGCCTCGAGCGGGGCCATCGCATCGACGAGCGACGCGAGCAGGACCGGGGCGGCGGCGTTCTCGACCCGGGCGCGGACGCGGCGGTCGTAGGCCAGCAGGTCGACGCGGTCGCCCCCGCGCGCGGCCAGAGCGGCGAGCAGCAGCGCGGCGTCCATGCAGGCGTCGAGCCGCGGGGCGTCGCCGACCCGGCCGGCCGACGTGCGCCCGGTGTCGAGGACCAGCAGCACGCGCCGGTCGCGCTCCGGCCGCCAGGTGCGCACGGTGACCTCGGAACGGCGGGCGGTGGCGCGCCAGTCGATCGAGCGCACGTCGTCGCCCGGGACGTACTCGCGCAGGGAGTCGAACTCCGTGCCCTGCCCGCGCACCATCACGGCAGCGCGCCCCTCGATCTCGCGCAGCTGTGCGAGCTTGGCCGGCAGGTGCCGGCGGGAGGCGAACGGAGGCAGGACGCGGACCGTCCAGGGCAGCTGCCGGGAGCGCTGGCGGCCGGCCAGCCCGAGCGGCCCCAGCGTCCGGACGGTGACGCGGTACGCCGCCCGGTCGCCCCGGCGGGTCGGTCGCAGGACGGTGGTCAGCCGGGCGCGCTCACCCGGCGCGACGTCGAGCCGGTGGCGCTGGGCCTGGGCGCCGGCCGAGGGCGGCCAGGCGTCCCGCACCAGGCCGCGAGCCCGGCGGCGGCCCCGGTTGGCGACGACGAGCTCGACCTGCGCCTGCTCGCCGAGCCGGGCCGACCGGTCACCGGCGCGGCTGAGCTCGAGCGGGCGCACCGCCGCGGCCAGCGCGACGTCGAGGCCCGCGAGCGCCAGGACCGCGAGGGTCACGAGCAGCACGCCCGTCCAGGACGGGGCGGCGAGGCCGACGACGAGCGCTCCGAGCAGCGCGAGCAGCGGTGTACGACCGGTCAGGGCCATGGGGGCCGCGGGTCAGCGCGGGACGGGGACGGCGCCGAGGACCGCGTCCAGCACCGCGTCCGCCGTCACGCCCTCGAGCTCGGCTTCCGGCCGCAGCCCGACCCGGTGCCGGAGCGCCGGGCGGGCCAGCGCCTTGACGTCGTCCGGCGTGACGTAGCCACGTCCCGACAGCCAGGCCCAGGCCCGTGCCGAGGCGAGCAGCGCGGTCGCACCGCGCGGCGAGACGCCGAGCCGCAGCGAGGGCGAGCTGCGGGTCGCCCGGCAGAGGTCGACGACGTAGCCCAGCACCTCGGGCGCGACCTGGACCTGCTTGACGGCGCGCCGGCCTGCCTGGAGCGCGTCGACCCCGGCCACCGGGCGGATGCCGGCGCCGCGCAGGTCGCGCGGGTCGAAGCCGGCGGCGTGCCGGGCGAGCACCGAGACCTCGTCCTCGCGGGAGGGTAGCGGCAGGGTGAGCTTGAGCAGGAAGCGGTCGAGCTGTGCCTCGGGCAGTGGGTAGGTGCCCTCGTACTCCACCGGGTTCTGGGTGGCGGCGACGACGAAGGGGTCGGGCAGCGGGCGGGGCACCCCGTCGACGCTGACCTGGCGCTCCTCCATGGCCTCGAGCAGGGCGGCCTGGGTCTTGGCCGGTGTCCGGTTGATCTCGTCGGCGAGCATCAGGTTGGTGAAGACCGGCCCCTCGCGGAAGGAGAACTCCGCGGTCCGCGCGTCGTAGACGAGCGACCCGGTGATGTCACCCGGCATGAGGTCAGGGGTGAACTGGACGCGCTTGGACGTCAGCGACAGCGCGGCGGCCAGCGAGCGGACGAGCAGCGTCTTGGCCACGCCGGGAACGCCCTCGAGCAGGACGTGGCCCTGGCAGAGCAGGGCGAGGATCACGCCGGTGACCGCGCCGTCCTGCCCGACGACGGCCTTGCCGACCTCGCTGCGCACGGCGGCCAGCGCGATGCGGGCGGCCTCGGACTCCTCGACGGCGCGCCCCGGCGCGGCGGGGGCAGGGGCGTACCGGGGCGCTTCGGGGCTGCTCTCGTCGGGCGTGCTCACGTGCGGCGTGCCTCCATCTCGAGCCGGTCCAGGGCGCCGGCGAGGCGCACGAGCGCCGCGTCGTCCTCCGGTGGGGGACCGTACAGGAGCGCCCCGACCTCGCCCGGGCTCCGCCCCGACGCCTGCGACACCGCCGTCACGACCTCCGGCGGCGCGGCCGCCCGGGGCAGGCCGAGAGCGGCCGCGAGCCGACGGGCCACGGCGGCGCGCAGCGCCTCGGCGGCCCGGTCTGTCGCGTGGAACCGGCGGTAGAGCCCTGCCCGGCCCTCGACCGTCTCCGCCGCGGGCACGGACACCGGGAGCGGCTCCGGGACGACGGGGCCGAGCCGGCGGCCCCGCCACAGCGCCGCGAGCACCACAGCCACCGCGACCTGCACCACGCCGAACACGACGCCGTCCGGCAGCAGGTCGCGCAGTGTCCGGCGCGCTCCCTCGGGCACGTCGTCGGGGGAGGGGAGGTACCACACCAGCAGCTCCCGCTCGCCGAGCAGCCCCAGGGCCAGCGCCGCGTTGCCCTCCTCGTCGAGGCCGTCGTTGGTCAGGGGACGGGCGGAGCCGACGACGGTGACCGCCCGGTCGCCGCCGCTCGCCTCCAACCGGGCCAGCGCCACGGTGTCGTCGGGGAACGTCGCGTCCTCCGGATAGCACCCGGTCACGGCCGTGCCCGGCTCCGGTCCGACGGAGTAGACGCGGCCCGGCAGCTCGGCCCGCCCCGCTCGCTGCGCGGCTGCGAGCCGGCAGAACGGCTCGCGGGCCGACCCGGGCGAGACCCCCTCCTCCCGGACGGCCGGGGCCGCGACGTCGAGGAAGGGCTGGCCCGGCTCCACCAGCACCAGGTCCGCCGGCACCTGCGCGACCCGCCGCGCCTGCTCGGAGACGAGCAGCTCCGGCCGGGCCACCAGCAGCGTCGTCCCCGCACCGGCTGCGGCGACCGCCTCGTCGACGGTGCGGACGAGCCGCACGTCCACCCCCTCGCGTGCGAGCAGGGTCGCCAGTGCCTTGCTGCCGGCCGGGTCGGCCGCCCGCGGGTCGAGGCTGCCCTCCCGGCCGTTCGAGGCCAGGGCGAGCGCGATGCCGGCACCGAGGACGAGGAGCGCGAGCAGTGCCGGGGCGCGCAGCCGCCGGGCGCGCCGGCCGAGCGGCTGCCGGCCCGGCATGTCCGGCGGCGTCGGGCCGTCCGGCTCCGTCCGGTCCT
>NZ_JAANNO010000001.1:0-96282 GCF_011250645.1 Motilibacter aurantiacus | reverse complement strand
CCGGTCGTGTCCCAGCCGGTCGTGTCCCAGCCGGTCGTGTCTCGGCCGGCTGGGTCGGGCCGGCCAGCAGCGGCTCGTCAGCGGGGCCGGTCACCGGTCCGCCCCGGGGAGCGCCCACCGTGCGGCCGACGGCGGCGCCGCCACGGTCGGGCGGGCGGCGCGCACGTCGTCGTCCACCTTCCGGAGCAGGTCGTGGGCCTGCTGGTCGGCCTGCCCGCCGCCGTAGGCGATGCCGGCGAAGACGTCCGCGCCACGGCGCAGGGTGTCGGCCTGCCCCGGCAGCAGCTGACCGGCCTCGTACGCCGCCTCGTGGGCGGTCCGGCCCGGGCGCGGGTCGAGCAGCCCGCGCTCCTCCAGGCCGCGGATGATCGCGCGCAGCCGCGCCCGGACGGCGGGCTGCCACTGGCCGGCGGCGGCCAGCCGGTCGGCCTCCGCCCGGTAGTCCTGCGCCGTCACGCCCTGCTCGCGAAGGAGCGGCTCGGCGCGCACCGTGCGCGCCAGCGGGCCGACGCGCCAGCGGACCGCGACGCCGACGGCGACGACCAGGAGCACCAGCAGCACGATCGCGAGCACGCTGCCGCCGCCCGGGCCCGACGCGCGGTCGAGCAGCTCCGCGACCCGGTCGAACCCCCAGGCGATCGCCCTGCTCACGAGCCCCGGCTCGTTCTCGGAGTACTCGCGGCGGGCCAGCTCGTCGCGGGCGAGCTCGCGGGCGGTCTCCCGGTCCGGGGTGACCGGCACCTCGAGCACCGCGCGGAGCGGGCTCACGGGACCGGCGGCGCGGGCGGGCCCTGCGGGCCGCCGGGATAGCCCGGGGCGCCGGGGTAGCCCGGAGCACCGGGGCCGCCCGGATGGCCGGGGCCGCCGGGGTAGCCCGGGGCGCCGGGGTAGCCGGGGTAGCCGGGGTAGCCGGGGCCGCCGGAGTAGCCCGACGTCCCGGGCGTGGCCGAGTCCGTGCGCGGGCCGAGCCCGGCCGCCCGCGTCAGCTCGATGTCGAGGCCCTCCTTGCGCATGCGCAGGTCGACGTAGACCAGCGCCGTGGCCGCAGCCACGACCGGGTAGGCGAGGGTGCTGCCGAGCACCTCCCACACCCCGACGAGCAGCTGGGGCACAAGGTCCGTGCTGTCGGCGTCGAGCAGCTCGGCGGCGACACCGGCGGTGACGAGGCCGGGAACGGCGAAGACGCCGCTGACGACGAACGAGAGCACCTGGATGAGCAGCCAGATCCCGAGCACCCGCCAGAACGTCCCGCTCACCAGCCGGTACGAGCGGCGGAAGGCGTTGACCGGGCCGTCGCGCTCGAGGACGGCGGCCGGGCCGGCCACCGCGGTCACGACGACCATCCACACGACGGCGACGACGGCACCGACACCGAGCAGGACGCCAAGCAGGACCCCGAGCCCCTCCACCGTGGCCCAGGCCACGAGGGCTCCGATGAGGACGGCCGCCGCGAACAGCACGAGGGACGCGAGCGGCACGGCGAGCGCGATGGCCAGCAGGGTGGGGAGACGGCCACGGGCCTCGCGCCACGCGGTGCCGAGGTCGACGCTGCGGCCCAGGACGGCGCGCCCGACGACGACGGTCAGCATGCCGGTCAGGACGACCTGCGCGATGAGCGAGAACACGAGGGTCACGCCGAGCGTGGAGAGCACGCCCCCGAAGTAGTCGAGGACCTCGTCGGTCGTCGGCTCGTCGGACAGCGCCGACTCCTCCGGCAGGAAGGCGACGGTCACGAGCACCGTGAGCAACGTCGCCACGGCGGACACGGCAGCGGCGAGGCCGAGGGTGGGCAGGGGGTGGCGGCGTACCGTCTGGATCGCGCCGTCGAGCATCTCGATGACACCCAGCGGGCGCAGCGGAACGACGCCCGGGCGGGGGACCGGCGGGTACGCGGCGGCGAACGAGCCGTAGCCCTGCGGGCCGTACGGGGAGGAGCCCCAGCCGCCGCCGGGCGGTGGGGGCGGGCCGTAGCCGGGCGGGCCGCTCGGGGGCTGGGCCGCGGACGGCGGTGCGGACGGCGGCACGCCTTCGGCCGGTGGCGCCCAGCCCTCCGCTCCCGGCTGCCCGCCGGGCTCGTCGTCTCTGCCTACGGCCATTCGTTCCCGCCTACGGCCATGCCCTGGCCCACCCCTGTGTCCGTGCTCCTGAGGCCGGGCGAACCGGCCGTTGCCTCCCCCGATCCTCCCATGTGCCCGGCTCACGGCCCCTCCCGCGCAGCCCGTCGGGGACGGTGCGCCGCCGTCCACAGGGGGTGCGCGGAGGAGTTCGGGAGCGTCCGTCGGTGTGGATCAGCGGCAGCACCGCCGGGCGCGGTGCACGATGGAGGGGTGAGAGGACGAGTCCTGGTTGTGGACGACGACCCGGCCCTGGCGGAGATGCTCGGCATCGTGCTGCGGTCCGAGGGTCTCGAGCCCGTGTTCTGCGCCGACGGCGACGAGGCGCTGGCGACGTTCCGTGCCGCCCGCCCGGACCTCGTGCTGCTCGATCTGATGCTTCCCGGTCGCGACGGCATCGACGTCTGCCGGCAGATCCGGGCCGAGTCCGGGGTGCCGGTGGTGATGCTGACGGCGCGGGGCGACACTGTGGACGTCGTCGTCGGGCTCGAGGCGGGGGCGGACGACTACGTCGTCAAGCCCTTCAAGCCCAAGGAGCTCGTGGCCCGGTTGCGGGCCCGCCTGCGCCGCACCGACGAGCCGCAGTCCGAGGGGCTGCAGATCGGCGACCTCACCATCGACCTGGCCGGGCACAGCGTCCGGCGGGACGGCCAGACCATCAACCTGACGCCGCTGGAGTTCGACCTGCTGGCCGCGCTCGCGCGCAAGCCGTGGCAGGTGTTCAGCCGTGAGGTCCTGCTGGAGCAGGTCTGGGGCTACCGGCACGCGGCCGACACCCGCCTGGTCAACGTGCACGTGCAGCGGCTGCGGGCGAAGGTCGAGCGCGACCCCGAGCACCCCGAGGTCGTCGTCACCGTGCGCGGCGTGGGCTACAAGGCGGGGCCGGCGTAGGCCGGCGGCACGTGCGCCTGCACCTCCCACCCTTCCTGCACCGCGTGCTTCCGACGCGGCCGTGGCGCCGGCTGGTCGCCGCGTGGCGCCGCGGGCTCCGGCTGCGGGTCGTCACCACGACCGTGGTGCTCTCCCTGCTCGTCGTCGCCCTCCTCGGGAGCTTCCTGTTCGACCGGGTGCGCGACGGCGTTCTCGGCGCGAAGGTCGACAGCGCGCTGGCCGAGACGCGGTCGGGGTTCCAGTTCGCCCAGGCCACGGTCGAGCAGACGCAGGACTCGGAGTGGACGCCGACGCTGGTCAACGCGCGCGTCGACGCCGTCGTGGGCCGGCTGGCCAGCGGTGGCGGTGAGGCCGGCCGGCGCGAGGTGCTGCTGCTGGCCGGCCCGCACGAGGACTCCGACCCGCCCGGGGACGTCTACTCCAGCTATGCCTCCGGGGTGAACCGGCCGCAGTCCATCCCCGCGGCTCTGCGCCGCGAGCTGCAGGGCCAGCCGCGGCCCAGCGGGCGCACGTACTGGACCTACGCGGTGGCCGACGACCGCGACGGCACCCGGGTGCCGTCGCTGATCGTCGGCGCGGCCCTGCAGGTCGGCCCCAAGCCCTACGAGCTCTACTACGTCTTCCCGCTGGACCAGGAGGCGCAGACCCTCGGGCTCGTCCGCCGCACCCTGGCCGTCGCCGGGCTGGCGCTCGTCGTGCTCGTCGGCCTGATCGCGTACGTCGTCGCACGGACCGTGGTGACGCCGGTCCGCATGGCCGCGCGGATCGCCGAGCGGCTGGCGGCCGGCCGGCTCGAGGAGCGCATGCACATCCGGGGCGAGGACGACCTCGCGCGGCTCGCGGCGTCGTTCAACCGCATGGCCCGCAGCCTGCAGAGCCAGATCCGCCGGCTGGAGGACCTCTCGAGGCTGCAGCGCCGGTTCGTGTCCGACGTCTCCCACGAGCTGCGCACGCCCCTCACGACCGTCCGGATGGCTGCGGACGTCCTGCACAGCTACGTCGCGACCTCGCCCCCGGACGTCGCCCGCTCCAGCGAGCTCCTGCAGGCCCAGCTGGACCGGTTCGAAGACCTGTTGGCCGACCTGCTGGAGATCAGCCGCTTCGACGCCGGCGCTGCCGTCCTCGACCCCGAGCCCTGCGACCTGCGGGCCATCGCCCGGCGCGTCCTCGACGCCACCGAGCCGCTGGCCGAGCGCCGGGGCAGCGCGCTGGAGCTGGTCGTGCCCGAGCAGGCGTGCACCGCGGACGTCGACGGCCGCCGCATCGAGCGGATCGTGCGCAACCTGGTGGTCAACGCGATCGAGCACGGGGAGGGCAAGCCGGTGGTGGTCACCGTCGCGGCCGACGACGATGCCGTCGCCCTCTCCGTGCGGGACTCCGGAGTGGGGCTCAGCCCGGAGGAGGCCGGGCGGGTGTTCGACCGCTTCTGGCGCGCCGACCCGTCCCGGGCCCGGCAGACCGGTGGCACCGGGCTCGGGCTGTCGATCGCGCTGGAGGACGCCCACCTGCACGGCGGCGAGCTGGAGGCGTACGGCGAGCCCGGGCGCGGCGCCCAGTTCCGCCTCACGCTGCCGCGCCATGCCGGCCAGGAGGTGGCGGGCTCGCCGCTCCCGCTCGGGCCGGACCGGCCGCAGGTGCTCGCAGTGGGGGCGCCCTACCGCCGGACGGAGGTCAACCGTGGGTAGCCGCCGCCTCGGCTGGGCGCCGGTGCTGGTCGCCGTGCTGGCCGTGCTGGCCGGTTGCTCGGGCGTGCCCGCCGACACCCGCGTCCGCAGCTCGGGTGAGGAGCGCGGGGCGGGCCAGGAGCAGCCTTTCGTGCACCAGCAGGCACCGGGCCCGGAGCCGGGGCTCACGCCCCGCGACGTCGTCGCGCGCTTCCTCGCGGCCTCGTCCGGCTTCGACGAGGACTTCGCCACCGCCCGCCAGTTCCTCACGTCCGAGGCGCGGCAGCGGTGGCAGCCGACCGCCGGCGTGCTCGTGTACGACGGCACGCCGGTCCTCGCGGCGCAGCCCACCAGCCCGCTGCAGACGATGACCGCCGACGTCGTGGGACGGATCGATGCCGACGGGCGGTACCGGCCGGTCCCGCCGGCCCGGATCGAGGTGGCTTTCCGCCTGCTCGACACCGCGGCCCCGGCGCAGGCAGGGGCTGACGCCCCGGACGCGGGGGACGTGGCGGGCGCGGCGGGCGCGGCTGGCAGCGACGACGAGGACGACGAGGCAGGCCGGGACGCCGAGTGGCGGCTGGCCGACGTCGAGGGCAGCGGCCCCGGCGGCTACAGCAGCCTGGGCCAGGGCCTGCTGCTGTCCCGGGCCGCGGTCGAGCGGGCCATGCTCGCGCTGCCCGTGTGGTTCGCCGACCCGGGCGGGCGGGCCCTTGTTCCGGACCAGGTCTACCTGCCCAAGGGCGACGACGACCTCGCTGCCTCCCTGACCCGTCGGCTGCTCGCGGGGCCGGGCCCCGGGCTGCAGGGCGCCGTGCGCAGCGCGATCCCCGCGGGCACCAGGCTGCTCGACGCGAGCGTCGTCAGCGGCGAGGCCCTCGTGGAGCTCGCCGGGCCGGTCTCGGGGCTGTCCCAGGCGCAGCGCGACCTCGCGCTGGCCCAGCTGAGCCGCAGCCTGAGCGCCGTCCCCGGGGTGGACGGCGCGGTCCGGGTGACGCTCGGGGCGACGACGTACGACGCGACCGGGCTCGACAGCGGCTACGAGCTGGTGCCCGAGAGGCTCGCGCCGGGCCCGAACGTGCTCGTCATCGACGGCGAGGGCCGGCTCCAGACGCTCGACCCGGCGATGAAGGACGCCCCGCTGGGCGTCGCACCGGGCAAGCTGGCCGCCTTCCCCGGTCGCCTGCGCCACCCCGCCATGACACTGCCGTCCACGCCTCCGCGGCTGGCCGCCCTGAGCAACGACCAGCGCGGGCTGCAGGTCCAGGAGCCGGACGGGACCCTGCACCGGCTCTACCTGGCCCGGCCCGGCCCGCTCGCGCCGCCTGCCTTCGACGCCCAGGGCAACGTCTGGACCGTCGACCGGGGGACCGGGACGGTCCTCGTCGCGCCGCCCGACAGCGGTGGCACCGTGGCCGTGCAGGTCCCGACCGCGCTGCTGGAGGGCTACCTGCCCTGGCAGGTCGAGCCCGCTCTCGACGGTGCCCGGGTCGCCCTCGTGCTCCGCTCGCTCGATGGGGGCGAGCTCCGCGTCGTCGTCGCCGCCGTCCTTCCCCCCGAGGGGGAGTCCGGTATGCGGCTGGGCGGTGCCCCGGTGCCGCTCGAGGGAGCCTGGCAGCAGGTCTACGACCTGGACTGGCGCTCGCCCACGTCGCTGGTGATGCTGGTGGAGTCGGGGGACAACTCGCGGGCGCTCTTCGTGGCCCCCAGCACCGTCACGCCGGCCGAGGTGCAGTCGCTCTCGGCCGGCGTCGACCAGGTCACCGCCCCTCCCACCCGCACCGAGGGGGCGCTGCTCGCGGGCGCCTCCACCGGACGCGGTGGCGTCTTCGTGCTCCGCGAGTCCCCCGCCGGGCTGTCCAACGCCCTGCGGCGGGGGGTGCGCGACCCCGCGTACGCCGGCTGACGCACCCGGTCGTCCACAGGGTGGGGTGCCGGCCCGGGCCCGTCCACCGGTCGCCTCCACTGCCCCGCACGGGCCTGGCTCGCGCGCAGAGTGGCCTGGTGCTTCCCGCTCCTGCACCCGCCCTGCCGGGCGGCCTGCTCCTGCGCGCGGCGCGTGCGCTCGCCGGGCTGGTGCTCGACGACGCCTGCGCCGGCTGCCGGGCGCCGCAGACACCGCTGCTCTGCGCGGCCTGCTCGACGGCGCTCGGCGCTGCCGGCCGGCCCGCCGTCCCGCGGCCGCCGCCGCCCGGGCTGCCGCCGTCCTGGTCGACCACGGCGTACGCCGGGACCGTGCGCGAGGTCCTGGCGGCGTACAAGGAGGACGGCCGGGCGGCGCTGGCCGGCCCGCTGGGAGAGGCGCTCGGCCGTGCCGTGCTCGCCGGGCTGGAGGCGGCGCGGACCGGGGACGGCCCGGTCCTCCTGGTGCCGGTCCCCTCGGCGCCGGCCGCCGTGCGGCGCCGCGGCCGTGACCCCGTGCGCGTGCTGGCCCGGCGGGCGGCGGCGGTCGCCCGGCAGGAGGGCCACGGCGCGCGGGTCGCGCCCGTATTGCGGCTCCGGCGGCGGGTCGCGGACTCGGCCGGCCTGGGCGCTGCTGACCGCGCGCTGAACCTGAGCGGGGCCTGTGCGGTCCCGCCTCGCCTCGCGGTGCTCGTGCGGGGGGCCGACGTCGTGGTCGTCGACGACGTGATCACGACGGGCGCGACGCTCGCGGAGGCGGCCCGCGCCCTCCGCGCGGAGGGCGCCCGCGTCCTGGTGGTGGCGACGGTTGCGGCGACCGCGCGCCGCCGGCCGGAGGGGAAGGTGGGCTGAACGGGCGGCGAACGACGGGCGGCACGCGTGTGCTCAGCGTGAGCGACGCATGACGGCGAGAAAACGACTAGCGTCTGTCCATGGCACCCGCCCGGGCCCGTGGTTGCGCCGGAGCCGCTGTCGCGGACGAGCTTCCGCTCGTCCCGCCAGGGCCCCGGCAAGCCGATGCCAGCCGCAGGCGAAACGGCCCACGTAAGGCGACTCCTCGTCGACCGATCACGGTGCGGCTTAGAAGTAAGCCCTGCCCCGCCGGAGGTCCAGATGGCCTCCGACCCGGGAGAAGGTCAGTAGTGGCCATGAGGCTGCGAACTCCTCAGCAGGCGGATGTGGGGTCGAAGACCAGGTCGGCCGGGCGGGTGCCACTTGCCCCCAGGATCGGCGGTTCTCGTCACTCGGGAGCGCCCGAGGGGTGCAGCCCCGCCGTCGTTGGGTAGCAGCACCAGACTCGTCGTCTAGTCCAGGAGGTTCCGTGGACGTCGTCGTCAAGGGCCGGCACACAGAGGTCTCTGACCGCTTCCGGCGGCACGCCGTCGAGAAACTGTCGAAGGTGGAGCGCTTCGATGCGAAGGTGATGCGCATCGACGTGGAGGTGTCCCAGGAGCACAACCCGCGGCTCTCCGACGAGTGCGAGCGAGTCGAGATCACCGTCCGCTCGCGCGGCCCGGTCGTGCGGGCCGAGGCGTGCGCCGACGACCGGGCGGCCGCCCTCGACCTCGCGCTGGCCAAGCTCGAGGCGCGGCTGCGTAAGGCCGCGGACCGCCGGCGCGTGCACCACGGGGGCAAGACGCCGGTGTCGGTGGCGGCCGCGACGGCGTCGTGGGGCGTCCCGGAGCCCGGGGCGAGCCTGCTGCTGGCCACGGACGACGGGCTGCCGGCCGTCGCCGAGGACACGCAGCGGTCGCCCGACGGGCTGGTGGGCGCGGACGGCGAGCTCGGGGAGAGCCCGGTCGTGATCCGGGAGAAGGTGCACAACGCCACTCCCATGACGCTCGACCAGGCGATGTACGAGATGGAGCTGGTCGGGCACGACTTCTTCCTCTTCGTCGACGCGAAGACCGGCCGGCCGAGCGTGGTCTACCGCCGCAAGGGGTGGGACTACGGCGTCATCGGCCTCGACGTCCAGGAGCAGCAGGCCTAGCCAGGTGGGGCACGGCGGGGCCGCCGACGTCGCGGTGGCTCCGCCGGGCCTGCCCGGCCGGGTGGTGAGGTGAGGCGTTTGCCGGTGTTCGCGGCCGACCTGCCTGCCCGCGTGTCATCATGACGCGAGTCGATCGAAGGGCTGCATGTGGCACACGCTGGGACGACGGGCACTGCCGACGACGGCGCGGCTGACGGCTCACCGATCAGCGGCGACGCGATCCGGGTCCTCGTCGTCGATGACCACGCGCTCTTCCGGCGGGGCCTGGAGATGGTCCTCGCGCAGGAGGACGACATCGAGGTCGTCGGCGAGGCGGGGGACGGCGGCGAGGCGGTCAAGCTGGCCGCGGAGCTCGCGCCCGACATCGTGCTGATGGACGTACGCATGCCGCGGCGAGGAGGCATCGACGCCTGCACCGCGATCCGCGACGTCGTCCCGAGCGCGGAGATCATCATGCTGACGATCTCCGACGAGGAGGCCGACCTCTACGAGGCCATCAAGGCCGGCGCGAAGGGCTATCTGCTCAAGGACGTGTCGATCGAGGAGGTCGCCTCCTCGATCCGCAAGGTGCACAGCGGGCAGTCGTTGATCAGCCCGGCGATGGCCTCGAAGCTGCTCACCGAGTTCGCGAGCATGATCAAGCGGAGCGACGAGCGCGAGCAGGTCCCGGCCCCGCGGCTCACCGAGCGCGAGCTGCAGGTCCTCAAGCTGGTGGCGCGCGGCCTGAACAACCGCGACATCGCCAAAGAGCTTTACATCAGCGAGAACACCGTCAAGAACCACGTGCGCAACATCCTGGAGAAGCTCCAGCTCCACTCCCGCATGGAGGCCGTGGTCTACGCCGTGCGCGAGAAGCTCCTCGAGATCACCTGACCCGTCGGCGCCCTGTCGGCGCCGGATGGCACGATCCCCGTCGTGCCCCGTCGAACCGAGCGTCTGAGCCTCGCGCAGGCGCGCCGGGTGGCCCTCGCGGCCCAGGGGCTGGCCGGCCCGCGCCCGGCCGCGCCCCCCGGGACACGTCAGTTGCTGGCGGCCGTCGACCGCCTCGGCCTGCTGCAGATCGACAGCGTGAACGTGCTCGTGCGCGCTCACTACATGCCGCTGTTCAGCCGCCTGGGCCCCTACGACCGCTCGCTCCTGGACCGCGCGAGCTCCGCCGCGCCCCGGCGGCTGGCCGAGTACTGGGCGCACGAGGCCAGCCTGGTCCCGGCCCGCACGCTCCCGTTCCTGCGGTGGCGGATGGCCCGCTGGCAGACGGACGCCTGGGGCGGCATGCGCCGGGTCGCCGTCGAGCACCCGGAGCTCGTGGCCGCCGTCCTCGAGGAGGTACGCCGCCGCGGCCCGCTCACGGCGGCCCAGGTCGAGCGGGCGCTGGAGGCCGACGCTCCCCGGGCCAAGGAGAGCTGGGGCTGGAACTGGAGCTGGACCAAGCAGGCGCTCGAGCACCTGTTCTTCGCCGGCGAGATCACCTCGGCGGGGCGCACGGCGCAGTTCGAGCGGCGCTACGCCACCCCGCAGCGGGCGCTGCCGCGGGCCGTGGTCGAAGCCCCCACCCCCACCGAGCCGGAGGCCTTCGCGCAGCTGGTGTCCGTGGCGGCCAGGGCCACCGGGGTGGCGACGGAGCGGCACCTGCGCGACTACTTCAGGCTCGCGCCGGCCGATGCGCGGACCGGCATCGGGCTGCTCGCAGCCTCGGGTGAGCTGCTCCCCGTCGCCGTCGAGGGCTGGGACCGGCCCGCATGGCTGCACCGGGACGCTCGCATGCCGCGCGCGGCGACCGGGCGGGCCCTGCTCGCGCCGTTCGACCCGCTGGTGTGGGAGCGCTCGCGCACCGAGGACCTGTTCGGCTTCCGCTACCGCATCGAGATCTACGTGCCGGCCGACAAGCGGGTCCACGGCTACTACGTGCTGCCGTTCCTGCTGGGGGACCGGCTGGTCGCCCGGGTCGACCTCAAGGCCGACCGACAGGCGGGCGTGCTGCGGGTCCAGGCCGCCCACGTCGAGCCCGCCGCTCCGGACGACACTCCCGGCCAGCTGGCCCGGGAGCTGAGCGCTCTCGCCGGGTGGCTCGACCTGGAGGAGGTCGCCGTCGCGCCGCGGGGGGACCTCGCGGCCGCGCTCGCCGATGCCGTGGCGGCAGTCCCGGTGGCCGTGCCGCCCGGTGCCGTCAGCGCGCCTGCGAGCGCTCGCCGCTGAGCAGAGCGCTCGCCAGCGCTCCGCTAGTGGACGTCGCTGAGGATGCCGGTGAAGAGCGAGGCCAGGCCCACGAGCACGAACCCGGCGCTGCCGATCCAGAAGACCACCCACGAGCTGGCGATCAGGCCGACGCCGCCGACGATGAAGAAGGCCAGCATGAGGAACACCCACGCCCAGGAGATCGGGCGTCCGCGGCTGCTCGCCTGAGCCATCGAGGTCCTTCCGTAGTGGTGGAGCCGGCGGGCCGCTCCACGGCCACCGTCACCGCGAAGCGTAGCCGGGCGGGTTCGCCGGCACGTCGACCATGTACCCCCTCTGCGGCATAGCATGACGAGCTAAGGCGCCACCGCGGCGCCGGCCGTCGTCGTGCTCGTCGCCGAGCCCAGCTCTGGGAGCGGCGGGACGGGACGGCACCGAGTGCTAGGAGCCGCCCGCGTGCCCGCGATCCTCGACAAGCTCCTCCGCGCTGGCGAGGGCAAGACGCTTCGCAAGCTGCAGGGGATCGTCAAGCAGGTCAACGCCATCGAGGACGAGTTCGTCGCGATGTCCGACGAGGAGCTCCGCGCGCAGACCGACGAGTTCCGCAAGCGGCTCGCCGAGGGCGAGACCCTCGACGACCTGCTGCCGGAGGCGTTCGCCACCGTCCGCGAGGCGGCCAAGCGGACGCTCGGCCAGCGCCACTACGACGTCCAGCTGATGGGCGGCGCCGCGCTCCACATGGGCAACATCGCCGAGATGCGCACCGGTGAGGGCAAGACCCTGGTCTCGACGCTGCCCGCCTACCTCAACGCGCTCGAGGGCAAGGGCGTCCACGTCGTCACCGTCAACGACTATCTCGCCGAGCGCGACTCCGAGTGGATGGGCCGCGTCCACCGCTTCCTCGGCCTCACGGTCGGCACGATCCTGTCGCAGATGACGCCCGTCGAGCGGCGGGCCGCGTACAACTGCGACATCACCTACGGCACGAACAACGAGTTCGGCTTCGACTACCTGCGCGACAACATGGCGTGGTCGCGCGACGAGCTGGTGCAGCGCGGCTTCAACTTCGCCGTCGTCGACGAGGTCGACTCGATCCTGATCGACGAGGCACGCACGCCGCTCATCATCAGCGGCCCGGCCGACCAGGCGACCAAGTGGTACGCCGAGTTCGCGACCATCGTGCGCCGGCTCAAGCGCGGGGACACCGAGAAGGGCATCTCCGGCGACTACGAGGTCGACGAGAAGAAGCGCACGGTCGGCGTCCTCGAGTCCGGTGTCGAGAAGGTCGAGGACTGGCTCGGCATGGACAACCTCTACGAGTCGGCCAACACGCCCCTCGTGGGCTACCTCAACAACGCCATCAAGGCCAAGGAGCTCTACAAGCGCGACAAGGACTACGTCGTCATCGACAACGAGGTCCTCATCGTCGACGAGCACACCGGCCGCATCCTGGCCGGCCGGCGCTACAACGAGGGCATGCACCAGGCCATCGAGGCCAAGGAGGGCGTGCCGATCAAGGACGAGAACCAGACGCTCGCCACGATCACCCTGCAGAACTTCTTCCGCCAGTACGACAAGCTCTCCGGCATGACCGGTACGGCCATGACCGAGGCCGCCGAGTTCTCCCAGATCTACAAGCTGGGCGTGGTGCCGATCCCGACCAACCGGCCGGCGCAGCGCGCGGACCAGTCGGACCTGATCTACAAGACCGAGGAAGCCAAGTTCGAGGCGGTCGCCGACGACCTGGTCGCCCGCCACGACAAGGGGCAGCCGGTCCTCGTGGGCACCACGAGCGTCGAGAAGTCCGAGTACCTCAGCAACCTGCTGAAAAAGCGCGGCGTCCCGCACGAGGTCCTCAACGCCAAGAACCACGAGCGCGAGGCCGCGATCGTCGCCCAGGCCGGGCGCAAGGGCGCCGTCACCGTCGCCACGAACATGGCCGGCCGTGGCACCGACATCGTGCTCGGCGGCAACGCCGAGTTCCAGGCCGACCTCGACCTGCGCCGGCAGGGCCTGGACCCGGTCGACACCCCCGAGGACTACGAGGCCGCGTGGGCGGACGCCGTCGAGCGGGCCAAGGAGGCGACCAAGGCCGAGCACGAGGAGGTCGTCGAGCTGGGCGGCCTGTACGTCCTCGGCACCGAGCGCCACGAGTCCCGCCGCATCGACAACCAGTTGCGCGGCCGGTCCGGCCGTCAGGGCGACCCGGGTGAGTCGCGGTTCTACCTCTCGCTCGAGGACGACCTGATGCGGCTGTTCAACTCCGCGATCGTCGAGTCGTTCCTCACGCGCTTCAACATCCCCGAGGACGTGCCCATCGAGTCCAAGATGGTCACGAACGCGATCCGGTCCGCGCAGAGCCAGCGCGAGGCGCAGAACTTCGAGATCCGCAAGAACGTCCTCAAGTACGACGACGTCCTCTCCCGCCAGCGCGAGGTGATCTACGCCGAGCGCCGCCGCGTCCTCGAGGGCGAGGACCTGCACGAGCAGGTCCGGCACATGATCGACGACACGATCGAGGCCTACATCGTCGGCGCGACGAGCGAGGGGTTCGCCGAGGAGTGGGACCTCGACCAGCTCTGGACGGCGCTGCGGACGCTGTACCCGATCAGCCTCAGTGTCGAGGACATCGAGGAGGAGGCCGGCGGGGACCGCTCCGGGGTGACCCAGGAGTTCCTCGTCGAGCGGATCAAGCAGGACGCGCAGGAGGCGTACGACAACCGCGAGGCCACCCTCGGCGAGGAGGTCACCCGCGAGCTGGAGCGGCGGGTCGTCCTGTCCGTGCTCGACCGCAAGTGGCGCGAGCACCTCTACGAGATGGACTACCTGCAGGAGGGCATCGGCCTGCGGGCCATGGCCCAGCGCGACCCGCTCGTGGAGTACCAGCGCGAGGGCTTCCAGCTGTTCACGGCGATGATGGACGGGATCAAGGAGGAGTCGGTCGGCTTCCTCTTCCACCTCGAGGTCCAGGTCGAGCAGCCCGCGCCGGCCCAGCCGGCGGGGATGCTCTTCAGCAACTCGACCGACGCGGCCGCCGAGGCCGCGCCGCCTGACGCCGGAGCCGGCGAGGAGCTCGCCCCGGCTGCTCCCTCGCTGGAGAAGGCCGCCGACGAGCCGCCGGCCGTCCCGGCCCAGGACAACCACGTCCACGTGAAGGCGAAGGGGCTCGAGGCCCCGCAGCGCCCGGCACGCCTGGAGTACACCGCACCTGGTGTCGACGGTGAGGCCGGCCGTGGTGAGCCCACCCGCTCGAGCGACGGCGGAGCGGGCGCGGTCGACGGCGACTACGCGGAGGTCTCGCGCAACGCCCCGTGCCCCTGTGGCTCGGGCAAGAAGTTCAAGCGCTGCCACGGCGACCCCAAGGTGCGCGAGACGCTCTAGCACGACCCGTCCGACGGGCCCGGCGCCGACCCCGGTGCCGGGCCCGTCGCGTCGGGGGCGGGTCAGCCCGCTGCCGGCTGCACGGGCGCGGCCCCGCTCCCGGCCGCCTCCTGCGGGGAGGCTCCCGTCACCGTGTCGGGGACCAGCACGTCGAGCGTGGTGCACTGCCACCGGCCGTCGAGGCCTTCCATCCGTAGCGCCAGCGCCTGCGCCCGCCCGCTGCGGACGATGACCGCGGCCACCTCGGCGACGCCGTCCTCCGGCTCGCACACGTGGACCGAGCGGACGTGGGCACGCGCTCGGGTCGCGGCCGCCCGCCGGGGAGGTGCCGCGGACGAGCGCACCCGGGCGTACACCTCCTCGCTCGTCCAGCGCAGCAGCTGCGCCGGCGGGCGCTCGCCTCCGAGCACCTCCACCACGGCCTGGACGAGGCGGGCCGCCCACTCGCGCGGCTCGGGCAGCTCGGCACGCCCGGTCGGCCGCCGTCCGAAGCCGTCCTCCTCGTCCGTGACGAGCCGCAGTCGTGGGACGTCCGGGGTCGCCGGCAGCCCGGTCGGCAGCGGGAAGGCGAGCGCGAGCGCGATCTGCCCGGGCGGCGTACGTCGTGCGGCGGGGGCGCCCTCGTCGTCGTAGGGCGGCTCCCAGCGGGGGGCCGGCAACCGTCGGGGCGCGGCGGGCGGGCGGAGCGAGGCGGTGCTGGGCATGGAGGCTCTCCAGAAGGACGCGGGCGAGGGGGAGTCGCGGTTCAGGGGATCGGCGGGGTCAGGACCTGGCCCGGCCGGAGCAGGCCGGGGTCGGCCCCGATGACGCTCCGGTTGGCCTCCCACCACAGCGGCCAGGCGTCGGCGACGGCGGACGGTGCGGCCTGCGGGCCGAGGGCGCGGGCGACGATCGACCAGAGGGTGTCGCCGGGCATGACGGTCACCGACGTCCCAGCCGCCATGCCCGGCACCGCGGACGGCCGATCGGCCGAGGGCACCGCTCCGCGGAGCCCCGGCAGGGCTGCCGGGCGCTCCGCGAGAAGGGCGGGTAGGCCGGCCGTCGGAGCGGTGGCGGCCGAAGCGGCAGAGGCCGCGGTTCCTGCCCGATGACCCGGGTCGGCCGCGTGAGCGGGGGCCGTGACCCCGACGACCACGAAAGCTCCGATTGCGCCTGCAACGACCCGCCGGAGCACGAGGGGTGCCATGGCGCCGGCCACCCGGTCGATCACGCTGCCGGCCAGCGCCGGCATCGCAGCCAGGGCACTGACCAGGACCGCGGCCACCAGCCAGCCCAGGCAGAGCCAGACGCCGCCCAGCGCCGTCAGCGTGACGAGCGGCTCCAGCTCGGCCTGGCCGGCGGCGCGGACCGCCGCGAGCGTCGCTGCGCTGACGCGGTGCAGCCAGAGGGCGACAAGCCACGTCGATGCGATGACGACGGCCGAGCCGCCCAGGGCGAGGGCTCGGCGGGTGAGGCGCCGGAGGGTGCTGAGCACGAGCTGATCCCTTCGTTTGCTTGCGTTTGCTTGTGTAGTCGTCCTGCAGCCCGTGCTCAATCGCTCGAAGGGAGGCTTGCTTCGGGTTCCCGAGGAGGGGTAGGAACGCGCGCGTGCGGTGGGAGGAGCTGTTCGCGGACCTGGAGGCCCAGCTCGACGCGGCCGAGCGCGCCGAGCACGAGTCGGAGGTCGCCGACCGGACGCGCCGGGAGCTGGCCCGGATCCGCCTCGCCGACCGGCTACGGGCGGCCGTCGGCTCTGCGGTGACGGTCACGGCGGCAGGAGGGGGCGTGGTGCGCGGCCGGCTGGCCGACGTCGGGCCGGACTGGCTGCTGCTGCAGGAGGACGGTCGGGACGCGCTGCTGCCGGCGTCGGCGGTGACGGGCGTCGTCGGTCTTCCCGGCCGCGCAGCCGCGCCGCTCCCGGCGACCGCGGTGGCGGGCCGGCTGACGCTCGGGAACGCGCTGCGCGGGCTGGTGCGCGACCGCGCGACGGTCCGGGTGACGACGGTGGACGGCAGGAGCTGGACCGGCACCCTCGACCGCGTGGGCGCCGACTTCGTCGACAGCAGCGAGGGGACGCCCGAGGAGGCCCGAGCCGGTCAGCCGCGAACGGTGCAGTCGGTGCCGTTCACGGCGCTCGCGGTCATCCGCGCCCTGTGAGCCCCTGGCTCACGCTGCGGGTCAGTCGCCCGCGGCCTCGTCCTCGGCCCCGGCCCCGAAGGGGTGCGCGTCGACGAACGCGCGCGTCTCGTCGTAGAGCCGCTGGATGTACGACTCCAGCACGGTCGACTCGACCCGCCACTGACCGCGCCCGCCGATCTTGATGGCCGGTAGCTCGCCGTTGCGCACGAGGGCGTAGGCCTGCGAGGCGGAGATGTTGAGGATCTCCGCGACGTCGGCGAGCTGCAGGAAGCGACGTTGCACGGCCATGGCAGGTCCAGTGTGGCAGCCGCCGGCGCCCGTGCCGCGCCGTGCACAGCCTCGGGCCACTCCCGGGTGGTTCGGCCCGCTTGCTCACCCTCGTGGGCGTCACCCGGCCGTGGACAGCGCCCGCGGGCCCGGCTGGTGCTGCTGCACCATGCCATTGGGGCGCTCGTCGGCGCCCGCAGACCAGACCGAGGAGCCGTCCGTGGCGGACCTGCCGACCCCTCCCGCAGCCCGACTGCCGCGTGCACGCTGGCTCGACGTGCGCTTCGTCGTCGGCGTCCTGCTCGTGCTCACCTCGGTCGTGGTGGGGGCGCGCGTGGTGGCCGCCGCCGACGACACCGTGGCGGTGTGGGCGGTGCGGCACGACGTGGCGGCGTCCGCGGCGATCGGGCCGGCCGACCTCGAGCCGCGGCGTGTGCGCATCGAGGGCCGGCTCGACCGCTACGTCCCGACGGCGGTCGACCCCTCCGGGCTGGTGGCGACCCGGCCGGTCGCGGAGGGCGAGCTCCTCCCGGTCGCCGCGGTGGCCCGTGGGCAGGCGCGCGACTACCGGGCCGTGCCGGTCGAGGTCACCGAGGCCTCGGTGGTCGGGTTGGACCAGCACGCCGTCGTGGACGTCTACGTGGTGGACGAGGGCGCGGGCGCCGCGGCCGCGCGCGCCGCGGCCGAGGTGCCGGACGAGGGGTCGCCCGAGGCGCGCGACCTGCCTGCAGTCACCGAGGCGGCCGGGGCCGGCGGGCTGGCGCCCGTGCTGCGCGCCGTCGCCGTGCTCGGCCTGGGCGCCGAGGGCGGCGCGTTCGGCGGCGGCGCCGGCTCGACGGTCCAGCTGCAGGTGCCGACGCAGGACGTGGGGCGCCTGCTGCGCGCGGCGGCCGCCGGGCCCGTCCAGCTGGTCCGGGTGCCGACCGGGTCGGCCGGCCTGGAGGCGGGCTCGTCATCGAGGTGGTGACCGCGCTGCCGGGTGCGGCGTGGGAGGCGGGCCTGGTGGCCCAGTTGGACGAGGCCCCCGGGGTCACGGTGGTACGTCGGTGCGTCGACCTGGCGGACCTGCTGGCCACCGCGGCCTCCGGCACCGGCTCGGCGGTGCTGCTCTCGGCCGACCTGCGCCGGCTCGACCGGGACGCGGTGGCGCGGCTCGCCGCCGCGGGCGTGGCCGCCGTCGGAGTCGTCCCCGGGAACGACCGGGAGGCCGAGCGGAGGCTGCGCGCCCTCGGCGTCCACGTGGTGGTCGCTGTCGAGGCCGGGGCGGAGGCGGTCACCGCGGCGGTGACCCGCGCCGTGCGTCAACTGGCGCAGACGGAGGGTGCCGCGCCCCGGCCCGCCCTCGCGTACGCCGAGCCGTTGCGCTCGCTGCCCGGCGGCGAGGAGCAGCCGGCCGAGCCGGAGGCGGAAGCCGAGGCGGCCCCGGACGCTGCCCCGGGCCGGCTCGTCGCCGTGTGGGGGCCGGCAGGGGCACCGGGGCGGACGAGCGTGGCGGTGACGGTGGCCAGCGAGGCCGCCCGGCTCGGTGTGCCCACGGTCCTGGCCGACGCGGACGTCTACGGCGGGGTCGTCGCCCAGTGCCTCGGCCTGCTCGACGAGTCGCCGGGCCTGGCGGCCGCAGCCCGGATGGCGGGGACCGGGGCGCTCGACGCGCCCGCCCTGGCCCGGCTCGCGCCCGTCGTCGACCCGCGGCTGCGCGTGCTCACCGGCATCCCGCGCGCGCACCGCTGGCCGGAGCTGCGCCCGGCGGGCCTGGAGCAGGTCTACGCGCTCGCCCGGCAGCTCGCCCGGCTCGTGGTCGTCGACTGCGGGTTCTGCCTGGAGCAGGACGAGGAGCTGTCCTTCGACACGGCGGCCCCGCGCCGCAACGGCGCGACGCTCACGACGCTGGAGCTGGCCGACGTCGTCGTCGCGGTCTGCTCGGCCGACGCGGTCGGGGTGCAGCGCTTCGTCCGGGCCCTCGCCGACCTGCGCGAGCTCGTGCCCGGCGCCGTGCTGCGGGTCGTCGTCAACCGGGTACGCCGCGCTCCGGTCGGCCCGGACCCCGAGCGTCAGCTCGCCGACGCGCTCGAGCGGTACGCGGGGCTGCGCGACTGCGTGTTCGTCCCCGAGGACCGGGCCGCCTTCGACAGCGCGCTGCTCACCGGCCGGACGCTGGCCGACCAGGCCCCCGGGTCGGCGGCGCGGGGGCCGCTCAAGCGGCTCGCGTCCGAGCTCGTCGGCGCGGCCGAGCCCGAGCGGCGGCGGCTGCGGCGCCGACGCCCCGCGTGAGAACCAGCGTGAGGACCAGCGAGGACGAGCCGCTGCTCAGCAGCAGCGCGAGCCCCGCGCGAGGACCAGCGAGGACGAGCCGCTACTCCAGCAGCAGTGCGAGCCCCGCGCAGGTGTAGCCCACCATGACGACGAGGAGCGGCAGCTGGCCGGCCACGGCGCGCGCGTGCGGGAAGAGGCGTACCCCGCGGTCGTGGGCCAGCACGACCCCGAGGACGTGGCCGGTCACGACCGCGACGACCTGGATCACCGAGACGCTCGTGGGGGTGATGAAAGACGCCTGGATGGCGGCGTCGCGCAGCCGGAGGTAGTCCGCCCCCGACTGGACGGGGTCGGTGGCGAGGATCAGCGTGCGCTGGCCCTCGAGCACGAAGAGCGAGTAGTAGTGCGCGACCACGTAGCCGAGCGCGATCGGCACGATGGTGTGCGCGAACTCTCCCGGGACCTCGCGCAGCGGCACGCGCTCGCGGCCCGACTGCTCGACGTGCCCGAGGCGCCCGGCGAGCAGGGCGGCGGCGACCAGCACGAGCCCCACCAGGACGACCGCGCCGAGCAGCCCGAGCGTGCCGACGAGCGTCCGGTGCTCGGCCTGCTGGGCGTACGACACCCACCGCGTGGAGCCTGAGTAGGAGTCCCAGGCCGTCGAGCCGAGCATCACCGCGACGACCGCGACCAGGCCGGGCGCGGGGCGCAGCGACGCCATGCCGTCGAGCGGGTTGCGCAGCACGAGCCGCCCGTCCTCGCGGCGCCCGAGCGGGCTGAGCTTGCCGAAGAAGGCCGAGTAGACCTCGAACGCGTCACCGCGGTCGAACCAACGGGAGCCGAAGACCGCGG
Source organism: Motilibacter aurantiacus (assembly GCF_011250645.1). Lineage (NCBI taxonomy): Bacteria > Bacillati > Actinomycetota > Actinomycetes > Motilibacterales > Motilibacteraceae > Motilibacter > Motilibacter aurantiacus. The sequence continues at coordinate 76,675 of NZ_JAANNO010000001.1, read as the reverse complement.
CGCAGATGAGGTGGACGCCGGCGTAGGCGGCGACCCAGGCACGCAGCACCGGAAGGGTGGCCCGGTCGGGGGCGACGAGCTCGAGCCAGACGAAGGCGAACAGCCCGACCGCGGCGGGCCAGTACCCGACACGGGGCGAGAGGGCGTAGAGGCCGTCCTCGGGCCGGGTCCGCAACGCGGTGGCCAGCAGCGCGTGCAGGGTGCGCAGCGGGTTGAGGTAGCGCCAGACCGGCCCGAACAGCACCGACAGCGGGACGATTCCGATCCACAGCAGGATGAAGATCGCGTAGGGCGCCGGGTTGGTCGCGATGTCCTCGCCGAACAGCAGCGACGTCCCGAACCACGCGGTGACGACCAGCCCGACGACGCGCAGCACCCAGGCGGGGGCGGGCGAGTCGAGCACGCGGGCGACGTTGTCGGGCAGCGGCAGGCCGGCCCGCTCACCGGTCAGCTTGGGGTTGCGCCACAGCACGCCGAGCAGGACGAAGGACAGGACGAGCGCGAGGGCGGCGCCGATCAGGGCGTAGGAGAAGGGGATGGGGAGGTCCTGGCGTCCACCGATCCCGTGCGCCAGCACGGCGTCCGCGGGGAGCGGCGCGCCAGACAGCCCGGTCACTTGACGAGGAGCTGGAAGAGCAGGAGCCCGGACTCGTGGGTCTCGACCTCGAAGCTGCCGGTCTCGTCGGCGGTGAACTCGATGCTGCCGGGGCTGCCGGCGGGCAGCTCGCCCTCGACGTCGTAGCCGTGGACGTGCAGCTCGTCGTCGACGTCGCTCGTCACGATGATCCGGACGACGGTGCCCTTCTTGACGTCGACGTGGCTCGGCGGCGGGGTGACCTTCCCGCCGGCGATCGTGACCTTGACCTCGCGCACGACGTCGTCGGCGGCTGCGGCGTCGGACGGGCTGGGCGAGACCGTGACCGGCGCCGACGGCGTGGCGTACGTCGGGGTGCTGCGCGGGGTCGAGGCCGACGTCGGCGTCGCCGCCGCGGAGGGCGCCGCGCCGGGCGCCTCGGTCCCCGCGACCGGTGCGGACGGCTCGGGCGAGGGGCTGAGCGCCGGCGCCGCGGAGGTGGCCGAGGGGGACGGGGCCGGGTCGGCGAGCGGCCGCTCGTCGTCGGACCCTCCGCCGCAGGCGGCGAGCGCGACGGCGCAGGCGGGGGCGACGAGGGCGGCGGACAGGCGTGCTCGCAGGCGCACGGGGCGTTCTCCTTCGATCGACTCGGCGGCGGGTCAAGGCTATGCGGCCGGGGGGTGGCGCCGCGTGGCAGCATGACGCAGCTGTGTCGAGGCGGGAGGCGAAGTGGCGGTGACGCGGGGCGTCGCGCTCGGGGCCGGTGGCGTCCTGGGCGCGGCCTGGGAGGTGGGCGCGCTGTGCGCGCTGTCGGAGGTGCTCGGCGTCGACGCCCGCGCCGCCGACGTGCTGGCCGGCACGTCCGCCGGCTCCGTCGTGGCCGCGACCCTGGCCGCCGGCGTGAGCGCCGAGCAGTTGCGCGACTTCCACCTGGGGCTGCCGCTGCCGGAGGGGCTGACCGTGGCCTGGGACCACGAGACCGGCACCGGCGGGGCGCGCCCGGCCCGCCCGGGGCGCATGCCGGCCTCGCCGGCGTTGCTGGCCCGCGCCCTGCGCCGCCGCGGCGAGGTGCCCTGGGTGACCGCGCTGTGGGCGGCCGCCCCGCGGGGCCGGGGCAGCCTGGCGGCGCTGCGCACGGCGGTGGACGCCATGGTCGGGCCGGGGGAGTGGGCCCCGCGGCCGAACGTCTGGATCCCCGCGGTCGACTTCGCGACCGGGGAGCGGGTCGTCTTCGGCCGGGAGGGCGCCCCGCCCGCCTCGCTCGGGCGCGCGGTCGAGGCGTCGTGCACGGCGCCGTTGTGGTTCGCCCCGGTGCGCATCGGCGACCGGGAGTACGTCGACGGCGGCGTCCGGTCAGGGGTGAGCGTCGACCTCTTCGCCGGTCAGGGCCTCGACGAGCTGTACGTCGTGGCGCCGCTGGCCTCCACCCACCCCGACCGGCCCGCCTCCGCGCTGGAGCGGGCGGAGCGGCGCTGGCGGCGGCGGGTGACGCGGATCGTGCTCGCCGACGCCCGGCGGGTCGCGGCGGAGGGCACGCGGGTCGTCGTGGTCACCCCCGGCCCGGAGGACCTGCGGGCCATGGGGGCCAACCTGATGGACCCGGCCCGGCGCGTGCGCGTCCTGGAGACGAGCCTGCGTACGACCGCGGCGGCCCTGCGCCGCCAGCTGCCTACGGCACGGAAGGTGGCCTAGGTGCGCGTCTACCTGCCCTCGACCCTGGCCGCCCTGGCCCGGCTCGCCGCGGAGCGGGAGCTGGGCCCGGCGCCGCTGGCGGCGTACGCGGTGACCCCGGCCCTGCGCGAGTGGTACGCGGAGGGCGACCTCGAGGAGCTCGAGTACGCGGCCTCCGACGCCGCGGCCGCGGCCTCCCTCGAGCTGCTCGCGGCCGAGCAGGCCCCGCGGCTGCGCCGGGTCGTCGTCGCGGCCGACGTGCCGGACTCGGCGGTGCGGCCGGACGCGGGGCTCGGGCGGGCCGGCGTGCGCGTCGCCGAGGCGGTCCCGCTCGCTCGCGTCGCGAGCGTGCACGTCGACGACGCGGAGGCCGAGGCCGACGTGCGCGCCGCGCTCGAGGCGCTGCCGGCGGCTCGCGCGGGCGACGAGGACGCGGCGTTCACGGTCGAGCAGGTGGAGGGGCACGAGCTGCTCTGGTATGCCACTCAGGAGATAGAGGACCTGCTCGGCCAGTAGTCCGACGCGACAGGGGGGATGCCGTGAAGGGGAGCTTGAAGGACGTCTGCATCGACGCCGCGGACGCCCACGCGCTGGCCCGCTGGTGGGCGCCCGTGCTCGGCTACCACGTGCGCGAGGACGCCCGGCCGGGCTGGACGGCTGTCCCGATCGTCCCACCGGGTGGCGTGAGCGGTCCCGGGCTGTGGTTCAACCAGGTGCCGGAGCCCAAGTCGGGGAAGAACCGGGTCCACCTCGACGTCGAGGGGGACTGGCGCGAGCTCGTGGCGCACGGCGCGACGGTGCTGCGCGGGGAGGGCGCGGTGCCGGAGGAGGACTGGGTCGTGCTGGCCGACCCGGAGGGCAACGAGTTCTGCGTGTTCGCCCCGCCCGCCGCGTGATCCGGCGGGACGTACCCTCCTTGTCGTGCCGACGCTGACGGACCTCGCCCGCGAGCGGACGGCGCTCGACGAGGCCGACCTCGACCACCTGCAGGCGCTGATCGCCGACTGGCAGCTGCTCGCGGACCTCTCCTTCGCCGACCTGGTGCTGTGGGTGCCGTACGCGGACGGCAGCGCCTACGTCGCGGTGGCCCAGATGCGCCCGACCACCGGCCCGACGCTGCTGGTCGACGACGTGGTGGGCGAGGTGCTGCCGCGCGGCTGCCGGACGCAGGTCGACACCGCGTACGACGAGGGCCGGATCTGCCGCGAGCGCGACCCGGAGTGGCGCGCGGACGTCCCCGTGCGCGAGGAGACCGTCCCGGTGGTGCGTGCCGGCCGGGTCATCGGCGTGATCACGCGCCACACCAATCTCGCGACCGCGCGCACGCCGAGCCGGCTCGAGCTGACCTACCTGCGGTGCGCCAACGACCTGGCCCGGATGATCGCCGAGGGCTGCTTCCCGCTGGCCGGCGAGGGGGACGGCGCGTCCTCCCCGCGAGTGGGGGACGGGCTGCTCCGGCTCGACCCCGACGGCTACGTGACCTACGCGAGCCCCAACGCCCTGTCGGCCTACCGACGGCTAGGCGTCACCGCCGACCTGGTCGGCGCTCACCTCGGGCGGGCGACCGCCGCGCTCGCGCCCCATCAGGAGCCCGTCGACGAAGCGCTCGAGAGTGTCGTCGGCGGCCGCTCCCACCGGTGGGGCGAGGTCGCGGTCAACGGCACCGTGGTCCTGCTGCGGGCCATCCCGCTGCTGGCCCGCGGCACGCGGGTGGGTGCGCTCGTCCTCGTGCGCGAGGTGTCGGAGCTGCGGCGCCGGGAGCAGGAGCTGCTCTCCAAGGACGCGACGATCCGCGAGATCCACCACCGGGTGAAGAACAACCTGCAGACCGTGGCCGCGCTGTTGCGGCTGCAGGCCCGCCGGGTGCAGGCGGAGGAGGCGCGCGCGGCGCTCGCCGAGGCGGTCTCCCGCGTCGGGTCGATCGCAGTGGTCCACGAGACGCTCTCCCGCTCGGCCGACGGCCAGGTCGCCTTCGACGAGGTGGCTGGAAGGCTGGCCTCAGGGGTCGTGGAGGTCGCGACGGCGGGGGCGCCGGTGCGGCTGCGTCGGACGGGGGAGTTCGGCACGTTGCCTGCCGAGGTGGCGACGCCCCTCGCCCTCGTGCTGACCGAGCTGTTGGCGAACGCGGTCGAGCACGGCTGCGGGCCCGGTGGCGGCGGGGACGTCGAGATGGCGGCAGCACGCCGCGGCCCTGCCCTGCGCGTCACCGTGGAGGACAACGGGCCCGGCCTGCCGGCAGGGTTCTCCCTGGACGGCTCGGCCAACCTGGGCCTGCGCATCGTGACCGGGCTGGTCCGGACCGAGCTGCGCGGCGAGCTGACCCTGGCCCCGCGCGAGGGCGGGGGCACCGTTGCCACGGTCTCCTTGACCGTTCCGGTATCACCGCCCGGGCCCGACGCCTCTGCCTTCTGACGGCGCGACGACGGCCGGCTGCGCGCGAGCACCGGCCGTTCGTCCGGACGGGTCGGCCCGGGGGGAAAGTCCCCCGAACGAGCGACCCCCCGGTGCACTAGCCAGGCCCGGGGGGTGCCACTATGTCGATGACGGCGAGAGCCCCGGCGGGGCTACCGCCGAGGCTCTCGGGACACGAGCCCCGGGACGGGAAAGGCCGGAGGCCCGGCCGTGCTCGTCACCGGTGCGTGCGACTCGTTCGGGGGAAGGGGGAACAGCTATCGCCGGAGCGGGAGTCAGGCCGTCCGTACTCGGCTGCGGGCTGCGCGACGCTTGAGCGCCCGGCGCTCGTCCTCGCTGAGCCCGCCCCAGACACCGGCGTCCTGACCCGACTCGAGCGCCCAGGACAGGCACGACTCGGTGACAGGGCACTGACGGCAGACCGCCTTGGCCTCCTCGATCTGCAGCAGCGCAGGGCCGGTGTTGCCGATCGGGAAGAACAGCTCGGGGTCCTCGTCACGGCAGGCAGCCTCGTGGCGCCAGTCCATGCGTTTCCACTCCTCGCAGGTCATGCGGGGGGGCGAGAAGCCCCCTCGTCGTCGAGCAGCGGCCCGATGGATTCTCGAGCCGCCCCTGGTCGTCGTTCGCGAGCGATCTGCGGTCGACGCGCACAGGTCGGCGCCCGGGTCGCGGGCGCCGGAGTTCAGCCTTCCACCGGCTCGTGGGGTTCACAAGGGTTTCCGGCCTGTTACCGCGGGCGTGCGCTGTCGACTACATCACAGCCAGATCACGGAACCCCATTGCTGAGGCCCTTGAGGTTCCGGTCTATCCCCTCTGCTCGGGGTTCAACCGTCGGATACCCGATTCCTCAGGTCAACACCGGCAGAGCCGCCAGCACGGACTCGACCACGAAGCGTCGAGACCGGCCGACGTAGTCGCCGTCGACTTGTAGAGGTACGTCCGAGTATGCGGTGAGCGTCACGCGACTCACGTTACCCACAGTTATGACTTGCCTACCATGCGGCGGGCGTCTTCCCGACAGCAGTTGCGCAGCGGTCCGCGCCACCGGCAGCGGGCGCACACTGCGCAGCCCGAACACGGCCAGCCCGGCATCGAGCGCCGCCTCCGGGTACGGGTCGATCGGGCGCCGGCCGAGGTAGGTCCAGGGCCGCGTGTTGGCGACGACGGCCAGGCGCAGCCCCTCGACCGGGTCCCGGCCTGGCTGCTCGAGCGTGAGCGGCACGCCGTTCCGGCCGGACAGCTCGCGGACCGCCGAGCGGATGTAGAGCGCGGGCGTCGAGACGGTCCCGGCCGCGCGCGCCGCCTCGACCCGCTCGACCACCGCGGCGTCCAGCCCGATGCCGGCCGTGAACGTGAACCAGCGCCCGTCGACCCGGCCGAGCGACACCCGCCGGCGCCGCCCCTCGCGCAGGGCCTCGAGCAGCTGCCCGGTCGCCTCGACGGGCTCGCCGGGCAGGCCCAGGGCTCGGGCGAAGACGTTGGTGCTGCCGCCCGGGACGACCGCGAGCGCGGGGCCGGCCCCGATCGGGCCGTCGGCCAGCAGGCCGTTGACCGCCTCGTTGACCGTGCCGTCCCCGCCGAGCACGACCACCACGTCCACCCCGTCCGCCCGGGCCTGACGAGCGAGCTCGGCGGCGTGGCCGCGGCCCTCGGTCGAGACGGTGTCGATCTTCAGGTCGCTCGCCAGCGCCCGCGCGATGACCTCCCGAGCCCGGGTGGTGGTCGTCGTGGCCGCGGGGTTGGCGACGAGCAGGGCGCGCATCCGGCCCAGGATAGGGCCGTTATCGTCAGGGCTCGTGAACCCCGACCCCGGCGAGACGACGGCACCCGCTCCCGCGGCGGCCCCGACCGGCGGCCTGCTCGCCCTCGCCGCCTGCGTCGCTCTGGAGGGGCTCGCGCTCGTCGTGGTCGGCGCGGTCGTGCTGGTGGACGTGATCGCCGACGGGGCCGGCAACCCGCTCCTGTGGGCGTTCCTCGTCGCACTGTTCTTCCTGTACGGCGGCACGCTGCTCGTCGCGGCCCGGGCCGTCCTGCGCCGGCGGCGCTGGGCGCGGGCGCCCGCCGTGCTGTCCTCGCTGCTCGCGCTTCCGGTCGGCTGGGACTCGCTGAGCCAGGACGAGCCGCAGATCGCCGTGCCGGTCCTCCTCGTCGGGGTGGCCGGCTTGGTGCTCGCCCTCGCGCCGGGGGTCGGCGGCCTGCTCGTCCGCGAGCGCGGGGACGACGCCTCCTCGCCGGAGGCTCCCGACCAGGCAGCCTGAGGCCGGGGGCCGGCCGTGCCGGACGGAGCTGCCGGGCTCCGTGAACGTCACAGGGCGGGCTCCGACCGGAGCCCGCCCTGCCGATCCTGCGCACGACGCAGCCCGGTGCGGGGGCGCGTCGCGCGGGGTCGCGTCAGTCCTCGGTGAGCAGCCCCTCGCGCAGCTGCGCGAGCGTGCGGGCGAGCAGCCGCGAGACGTGCATCTGCGAGATGCCCACCTCGGCGGCGATCTCGGACTGGGTCATGCCGCGGAAGAAGCGGAGCAGGAGGATCTTCTGCTCGCGGGGCGGCAGCTTCTCCAGCATCGGCTTGAGCGACTCGCGGTACTCCACGCCCTCCAGCGCCTCGTCGTCCACGCCGAGCGTGTCGACGACGGCCACCGAGTCCTCGTCGCCCTGGTCGCTGGCGTCCAGCGAGAGCGTGCTGTACGCGTTGGCCGACTCCAGGCCCTCGAGGACCTCTTCCTCGGTGATCCCCAGCTGGGTGGCCAGCTCCGCGACGGTCGGGGCGCGGCCGTTGCGCTGGGACAGCTCGCTGGTGGCCTGCGTGAGGGTCAGGCGTAGCTCCTGCAGGCGGCGCGGGACGCGTACGGCCCAGCCCTTGTCGCGGAAATGCCGCTTGATCTCGCCCACGATCGTCGGGGTGGCGTACGTCGAGAACTCGACCCCGCGCTGGGGGTCGAAGCGGTCGACCGACTTGATGAGCCCGATGGTCGCGACCTGGACGAGGTCGTCGTAGGGCTCGCCGCGGTTGCGGAACCGGCGCGCGAGGTGCTCGACCAGCGGGAGGTGCTGCTCGACGAGGGCGTCGCGCACGCGCTTGCGCTCCGCGCTGCCCTCCTCCAGGGAGGTGAGCTTGGCGAACAGCGCCCGCGTCCGCTCGCGGTCCACGCCCATGCCGCTGGACCCGGAGGTCGTCGGAGCGGGGACGGTGGGCTCGGCCGCCTCGGCGAGCTCCGCCGGGGCAGCAGCGGCGTCGGCTGCTGCCGCGTCCACGGCGGCCGGCTCACTCGCGGCGGGGAGCTCCTCGCCCGGGGCGGTGCCCGGACGGTCGGCGACCGGTCGGGAGGCGCTCACGACCCGGAGCCCGTCGGCAGGCCGCGGCGCTTGTGCAGCGAGATCCAGACGGTGAGGCCCTCGTCGATCCCCGCGTCCACCTCGCCGGCGAGCGCGGTGAGCACGGTCCAGGAGAACGTGTCGCGCTCGGGCTGGACGCCGCGCGTCGTGGGGGCGCGCACCGTCACCTCGAGCGCGTCCTCCTCGAGCGCGAAGCGGCACACCAGCTCGGCGTCCGGCGCCGCCTGGGGGAGGAGCATCGCGCAGGCCTCGTCGACCGCGATCCGAAGGTCCTCGATCTCGTCGAGGGTGAAGTCGAGCCGCGCGGCGAGGCCGGCGGTGGCGGTGCGCAGCACCGAGAGGTACGCGCTCGACGCCGGCAGGGTGACCTCGACGATGTCGCCGGCTGGGCTCTCCGGCCTCGATACCGTTGACAGGGCGCTCTCGCTCAACCGGACTCCTCGCGTGCCGAAAGGGGCGACCGCCCCGCAGGCCCACGCTACCCGTCCGCCTCGGGGACGACGAACCCGCGGCGCGCCTGCGGGGGAGGGCCGCTCCACGAGCCCGATCTAGCATCCGCAGGTGCCGGACGACGCCCTGCCCGATCCGCCGCCGACGGGCCCTGGCCGCGCCGCGCCCGGCGGGGCGGGCGCCGACCGGGCCGTCGTGGCGGCCGTGTCCGCGGGCGGTGTGCTGGGAGCCGAGGCCCGCTACGGCCTCGGCGTCCTGCTCGCACAGCCGTCGGGGGCCGTCCCCTGGGCCACCCTGCTGGCCAACGCCAGCGGTTGCCTGCTGATCGGAGCGCTCATGGCCGTGCTCGGGCGGGCCGCGGCCCCGCCACGGCTGGCCCGGCCGTTCCTCGGCGTCGGGGTGCTCGGCGGCTACACCACCTTCTCCGCGTACGCCGTCGACGCCCACCGGCTGGCCGAGGCCGGCCGGCCGCTCGCCGCTCTCGGCTACGTCCTCGGCACCCTGGCCGCTGCCCTGTCGGCCGTGTGGCTCGGCACCGCCGCGGCTCGGAGGGTTCTGCGATGACCGCGCTGCTCGTCGCGCTCGGCGCCGCGGTCGGCGCCCCGGCACGCTTCCTGGTCGACCGCGCGGTGCAGCGCCGGCTCGGCACGGCGTTCCCCTGGGGCACGCTGCTCGTGAACGTGGCCGCGTGCCTCGTCCTCGGGGCGCTGACCTCCCTGGCGGCCGACGGGCATGCCGGCTCGCGCGTCGTCGCGCTCGTCGGGCCCGGGTTCTGCGGCGCGCTGAGCACCTACAGCACGTTCGGCTACGAGGCGCTCCGGCTCACCGAGGAGGGACACGCCGCCCGCGCGCTGCTGTACGTCGTGGCGAGCGTCGTGGCGGGGCTCGCCGCGGCGGTGGCCGGCTGGGGCGCGGGGGCGGCGGTCGGCTGAGTCAGGCCTTGCCGGCGGCGGCCAGTGCGTCCCCGCTGAGCCGGTGCACGGTCCACTCCTCCATGGGCTCGGCGCCCATCGAGCGGTAGAAGCCGCGGGCCGGCTCGTTCCAGTCCAGGCACGACCACTCGAGCCGGGCGTAGCCGCGCTCGACGCACAGCGCGGCGAGCGTGCTGAGCAGCGCCTTGCCGTAGCCCTGCCCGCGCAGCTCGGGGCGGACGTACAGGTCCTCGAGATAGATGCCGTGACGGCCCTGCCACGTCGAGAAGTTGAGGAACCAGAGGGCGAAGCCTGCGACCGCGCCCTCGTGCTCGGCGACGTGCGCGTGGACGCGAGGCGATTCGCCAAACAGGGCTTCAGTGATCTGCTCTTCGGTGGCCAGCACTTCGTCCAACGCGCGCTCGTAGTCCGCGAGCTCCCGGATCAGGCCCAGGATGGCGGGCACGTCGTCGGAGCGGGCGGGGCGGATCGCGGCGTCGTTCATGACGGCGATTCTCCCGGGCCCTTCTCGATGCGAGGGGAGCGCGCTAGCGTCCGGGCGTGCACCCGGAGCGCGCGCGGCGCCAGGCCGAGCTCGTCGGCCGGCTCGCCCGCGCGTACGCCCGGCTCTTCCGTGCCCGCCACGAGCAGCGCGAGGGGCTGCACGTCTGCTGGGGGCTGCCGAAGCGGGCGTACCCGCGCGGCGGCGTCACGTGGGGCGACACCTATCTCACCGGGGACGGCGACCGGGCGCGCAGCGCTGCGCGGATCCGCCACGAGACGGTCCACGCCGACCAGTGGCGGCGCTACGGCTTCCGCTTCGCCTGGCTCTACCTGCGGGCGGGACGCGAGGCGGAGGCCAACCGGTTCGAGGTCGAGGCGGGGCTGGAGGACGGTGGCTACCGCCAGGCCTAGCCGGGCCGGTGACCGCCCCGGGCGGCCGTCTCGCGGTGAGACGGCCGTCCCATCACCCGGACAGGCCTGTGCGGGCCGGGACGCGCTGTGCCATGCTGGGCGCAGGTCACGAGTGCCAGCGTTCAGCCCCGGCTTGCTGGCCGGCAACCCTCCTCCGCGGTGGGGTGCTCCGGGTGACGACCTGGCCGAGCGCGCGGCGCGCCCGGCAAGCGCGGACCCGTGAGAGCAGCCTCGCAGGTCCCCGACCTCGAGGAGCACCCCGTGACGCTGCTGGACGAGCGCCCCCTCGCGCCGACCACTTCCCGCGTGCCCGGCCGCCCCCTGCCCGTCGTCGGAGCCGGCCGTGTCGTGCCGCTCGCGACCGGGGGCACCGCGACGTACGCCGACCTCGACGTGGCCGCCTCGGCACCCGCGCTCCGGGCGGTCGCCGACGCGGTGGCCGAGGCGCTGGCGTGGTACGCGAGCGTCCACCGCGGTGCGGGCTACGCCTCCCAGGTCAGCACCGAGCTCCTGGAGCAGGCGCGGGCGGGCGTCGCGCGCTTCCTCGGCTGCCGGCCGGGTGACCAGGTGGTCTTCACCCGCAACACCACGGACGCCTTCGCCCTGCTGGCGCACTGCCTGCCGGCCGGCACGACGGTGGTCTCGTACGCCTCGGAGCACCACGCGAACCTGCTGCCGTGGCGCGCGCACGCCGAGCGCGGCGGCCGGCACGTGCTGCTCCCGGTGCCGCGGTCCCCGCTGGCCGCCCTCGACCTGCTCGACGCGGCGCTCGCCGGGCTGCCCGGCCCGGTCCTGGTGTCGGTGACGGGGGCGAGCAACGTCACCGGGGAGCTGTGGCCGCTGGAGGAGATCGTCGCGGTCGCGCGGCGGCACGGGGCCCGGGTCGCGGTCGACGCGGCGCAGCTCGCCCCGCACCGCGGCGTCGACCTGGCCGCGCTCGGGGCCGACTGGGTGGCGGTGTCGGGGCACAAGCTCTACGCCCCGTACGGCGCGGGCGTGCTCGCCGGCCGGGCCGACTGGCTGGACGCTGCGTCGCCGTACCTTCCCGGCGGCGGGGCGACGACCTCGGTCACCGCGCGGGGCCAGCTGTGGGTGACCGGCCCGGGCCGGCACGAGGGCGGCACTCCCACCGTGCTCGGCGCGGTCGCCCTCGCCGTGGCCTGCGCCGAGCTCGAGGCCGTGGGGCTCGCCGCCCTGCAGCGCCGCGAGCACGCCCTGCAGGCCCGGCTGGAGGCGGCGCTGGAGTCGGTGCCCGGGCTGACCGTGCACCGCCTGTGGGGCGAGGCGGCCCAGCGGATCGGCGTCGCCACGTTCACCGTCGACGGCTGGGACCCGGCGCTGCTCGCGACCGCCCTGTCGGCCGAGCACGGCGTCGGGGTGCGGCACGGCCGGTTCTGCGCGCACCCGCTGGTCGACGCGCTGCTGGGCTGCGAGCAGCCGGTGACCGGGTGCGAGGACGCCGCGACCGGGACGGCGGTGCGGGCGAGCATCGGCGTGGCGACGACGGAGGCCGACATCGACGCGCTGGCCGGGGGCCTGCGCGCGCTCGCCCTCGACGGGCCGCGCGCTCAGTACACTCGCACGTCGACCGGCTGGGCGGTCGCGCACGACGCACGTCCGCCCGCTGCGGGCATCGCGGCCCGCATCCTGCGCCGCCAGACCGAGCTCCTGTAGTCGACGGAAGGCCCGCGTGTCCGCTCTCTCCGACGTCTCCGTCGCCCGCACCGTCGCCGCCGAGGCCGGTGACGCCCTGCTCGCCCTGCGCGCCACGGCGGCCGGCGTGCCCGACCTGCGGGCCCGCGCCGACGCCGCCGCCCAGGCCGTCATCGCCGACCTGCTCGCCCGGCTGCGCCCCGAGGACGCCGTCCTGTCGGAGGAGGCGCTCGACGACCCCGCCCGGCTCGAGGCGCGCCGCGTCTGGATCGTCGACCCGCTCGACGGGACCCGGGAGTACGGCGAGGAGGGCCGCCACGACTGGGCGGTGCACGTCGCGCTGTGGCAGGACGGCGAGCTGACCGACGGCGCGGTCGCGCTGCCCGCGCTCGGCGCGAAGGGGCTGGTGCTGGCCACCGACGACGTCACCGCGCCGCCCGCCCGCGCAGCCGGGGCCGCGCCCCGCCTCGCGGTCAGCCGCAGCCGGGCGACCGACCTGGTCAAGGGCGTGGCCGAGGTCCTCGGCGCGGAGCTCGTCCCGATGGGGTCGGCGGGGTTCAAGGCCTCCGCCGTGGTGCGCGGCGAGGCCGACGCGTACGTCCACACCGGCGGCCAGTACGAGTGGGACTCCGCGGCGCCCGTCGCCGTGGCGCGTGCGGCCGGCCTGCACACGAGCCGGGTCGACGGCTCGCCGCTTGCCTACAATCGCCCGGACCCGTCGCTGCCGGACCTGGTGGTGTGCCGCCCCGAGCTCGCCGAGGCGGTGCTGGCGGCCATCGCTTCCCTGAGCGGCGGCGACACGGCAACGGGCCGGAAGGACTGAGGGCGAGATGACCAACGCGCAGGGCACCCCGCAGGCGAGCCCCGACTACCGGCTGAGCCAGCTCAAGACGCTCGAGGCCGAGTCGATCCACATCTTCCGCGAGGTCGTCGCGGAGCTGGAGCGGCCGGTGCTCCTCTTCTCCGGCGGCAAGGACTCGATCGTCATGCTCCGCCTGGCGGAGAAGGCGTTCTGGCCGGCGCGCATCCCGTTCCCCGTGCTGCACGTGGACACGGGGCTGAACTTCCCCGAGGTGCTGGCCTTCCGCGACAAGCGTGCCGCCGAGCTCGGTGTGCAGCTGCTCGTGGCCTCCGTGCCGGACGCGATCGAGCGCGGCCTCGTGCGCGAGGAGCCCAACGGCTCGCGCAACCGGATCCAGACCCCGGTCCTGCTCGAGGCGATCGAGAAGCACGGCTTCACCGCCGCGTTCGGCGGGGCCCGGCGAGACGAGGAGAAGGCGCGCGCGAAGGAGCGGGTGTTCTCGTTCCGGGACGAGTTCGGCCAGTGGGACCCCAAGAACCAGCGGCCGGAGCTGTGGAGCCTCTACAACGGGCGCATCCACATGGGCGAGTCGATCCGCGTCTTCCCGCTGTCGAACTGGACCGAGCTCGACATCTGGAACTACATCCTCGCCGAGTCGATCGAGATCCCCTCGCTCTACCTCGCGCACCAGCGGGAGGTGGTGGACCGGCAGGGGATGCTCTACGCCGTCAACGAGTTCATCGCGCTCCGAGAGGGCGAGACGTCGTCCGTCGAGACCGTGCGCTACCGCACCGTCGGGGACGCGAACCTCACCGCAGCGGTCCGGTCGGACGCCGACACGCTGGAGAAGATCGTCGCCGAGGTCGCGGCGACCCGGCTCACCGAGCGCGGCGCCACCCGTGGGGACGACAAGGTGAGCGAGGCCGCCATGGAGGACCGCAAGCGGGAAGGCTACTTCTGACATGGACATCCTGCGGTTCGCGACCGCCGGCTCGGTGGACGACGGCAAGAGCACGCTGATCGGGCGCCTGCTCTACGACAGCAAGTCCATCTTCGAGGACCAGTACGAAGCCGTGGAGCGCGCGAGCGCGGGCAACGACTACGTCAACCTCGCGCTGCTCACGGACGGCCTGCGCGCCGAGCGGGAGCAGGGCATCACGATCGACGTGGCGTACCGCTACTTCGCCACCCCGCGGCGCAAGTTCATCATCGCGGACACCCCGGGCCACATCCAGTACACCCGCAACATGGTCACGGGCGCCTCCACGGCGGACCTGGCCATCGTGCTCGTCGACGCCCGCAAGGGGATCCTCGAGCAGAGCCGCCGGCACTCCTTCCTGGTGTCGCTGCTGCGCGTGCCGCACCTCGTCGTCGCGGTCAACAAGATGGACCTCGTGGACTACTCCCAGGAGGTCTTCGAGCAGATCGCGTCCGAGTTCACGGGGTTCGCCTCCAAGCTCGACTTCCCCGACGTGCAGATCATCCCGATCTCCGCGCTCGAGGGCGACAACATCGTCCACCGGTCGAAGAACATGCCGTGGTACGAAGGCCCGTCGCTGCTGCACCACCTCGAGCACGTGCACATCGCCAGCGACCGCAACTTCGTGGATGCGCGCTTCCCTGTTCAGTACGTCATCCGTCCGCAGTCGCGCGAGTTCCCGGACTACCGCGGCTACGCGGGCACCGTCTCCGGCGGCGTGTTCAAGCCGGGCGACGAGGTGATGGTGCTGCCCAGCGGCTTCACCTCGCGCATCGCGGGGATCGACGGCCCCGGCGGCCCGGTGGCGGAGGCGTTCTCGCCGATGTCGGTGACGATCCGGCTCGAGGACGAGATCGACATCTCCCGCGGCGACATGATCTGCCGCCCGCACAACACCCCGAGCGTCACCCAGGACGTCGACGCGATGGTCTGCTGGATGACCGACGAGCCGTTGCGCCCCCGGCAGAAGCTCGCGGTCAAGCACACGACCCGGTCCGCCCGGGCCATGGTCAAGGAGCTGCAGTACCGCCTCGACGTCAACACCCTGCACCGCGAGGAGGGCGTCGAGTCGCTGGGGCTCAACGACATCGGCCGGGTCCGGCTGCGCACCACCGTGCCGCTCTTCGCCGACCCGTACGGCCGCAACCGCAACACCGGCGGGTTCATCCTCATCGACGAGGCCACCAACCGGACCGTCGGTGCCGGCATGCTCAACACCACCGGCCAGGACTGACGACCCGGCCCCACCCGCGCGCCCGCCCCACCCGAGCTCGGCAGATCGCGGCATCGTCGCGGCTCTATCGCAAGAATGCGTCATCGTGCCGATCGCGTACTGGCACGATGACGCATTCTGCTGTACGGGTCAGGGCACCCGGCGCTGCGAGGGCGTCGGGGGCAGCACCAGCAGCGCGTCCCCGACCGGGCGCTCGGCGCCGCCGGCGTCCGACGGCGTGTTCACGACGGCACCGCGGGCGACCATGGTCGTCGAGCCGCCTCCGTCGAGGTTCAGCGCGTCGCGCAGGCCGAGCGCCTTCGCCACCTGCGCGGCCTCGGGGATGGACAGGCCGAGGCTCGCGGTGCTGCGCCCGTCGGCGGTGACGAGGACGGTCCGCCCGTACGCGTCCACACCGGCGAGCGTGCGCGGGTTCCGCTTGGCCGCCCAGCCGTAGTAGAAGGACGGGTCGTTCGGCCGGACCATGCCGTCGCGGGCGACGGTGACGTGCAGGTCCCCGTCGCGGACGAGCTCGGGGCCGCCGTTGACGACCGACGTGCCGGCCGAGTGGCGGACGACCCGCCCGTCCTCGTCCCGCAGCGTCGCCTGCAGCCGGAGCCGCTTGCCCACGGTGGCCACGGCACGCAGCGCCGCGGCCTGCGTGCCCGTCGCCTGCACCGACCGGCCGCCGGGCGGCAGCGCCCCGCCCCGCGGGGAGCGCACTGCGACGACCCGCTGGTGCGCGTCGAGGACCGCCTCGACGCCGGCCCCGGCCGGGGTCGTCGGGCCGTACGCCGCGGTGAACGCGACCAGCTCGTCCGGGTCGGTGCAGGTGGTGTCGTGGCGCGGGGCGCTGCCGACGGGCGCGTCGTCGGCCGTCCCTCCGCAGTTGCGGATCAGGCCGGGCACCCGGTTGACGCCGTCCAGCGCGAGCCGGGTGCCTCGGGGGGCCAGGACCGAGCCGTCCCAGGTCACCCGGGCCACGCGGGTGCCGCGGGCGCCCTCCCGGACGACCAGCACCGGCCGGTCGCCGACCGGCTCGCTCTGCAGCTCCCCGTCGTACACGCCGGCGCCGGCCGGGTCGCCGGGGGCGCCGGAGGCGGTGTCGAGGACGAAGTAGCCGGCGTTGACCGCGGCGGTGGCGCCGGCCGCGCGGCCGAGCGCGCTCGTCGTCTCCCGGTCACGCAGGTCCGGGCCGTACGACGCGACGAGCGATCCGGTGAAGGCCCGCGGGTCGACGGTGAGCACCTGCAGCTTCCAGGGGCCGCGGTCGGTGGGGGCGCCGTCCCAGCCGGTGAAGACCGTGGACGCGCCGGGGAAGCCGGCGGCCCCGAGGCGCGACTGCACGGCGGAGGCCTGAGCCTGCGTCGCGAGCTGCCCGACCCGGACGCGGTGGCCGATGACCCCGCCGGCGAAGTCGGCCGTCGCGGGCGTCTCGACCGGCTCGACCCGGGGCTCGAGGCCGGCCGCGGCCAGCCGGGCGGCGAGCGCCCGGGCGTCGGCCGCGGTGCCGAGGGCGGCGCGGGCCCCGCCCGCGCTGCCGCCGGCGGGCACCTGCACCTCGACCGTCCAGAACGTGGCGGCGTCGGCGGCCCCACGGACGATCGAGGTGAGCGTCACGCCCGGCTGCAGGGCCTGCGTCGACCGGGTCTCGACGAGGCCCGCCGGCCCCAGCGGCAGCTCCTGCGCGGGCTGGGGCGGGGCGGCGTCGGCCGTCGTCACGGGCAGGGCGCAGAGGCCGAGCAGCGGGACGGCGAGGGCCGCAGGCGCGGCGACGCGCCGGGAGGCGGTGCGGAACGTGGCAGGCATGGGGCGGAAGCTAGGGCCGCCGGGTTGCGCGGGCCCCGCCCGCTCGTGTCCGGAAGGTGAGCGCGAGGCGACGCTCGCGGGGTCAGGCGTGGGCGGTGTCCGGCACCGGCCCCGGCCGCAGCAGGCCCGGCAGCTGCTCGTCGAGCCACTGGCCGAGGGCGGGCAGGCTCTGCCGGTCGGCCGGCTCGATCGCCGCGATGATGCCGTCGGCGTGGACGAGGACGAGCGTCGGCTCGGAGGCCCCGAGCGCGCGCCAGAGCAACGCTCCCGGGTCCTGCGCGACCACGCCACGCGCTCGGCGGGTGGCGATCGCGAACTCGTCGGCCGCCAGCTGCTCGTTCCCGCTGCTCACCAGCCACGGGTAGACCCCGACGGCGCGCGCCCGGCCCACGACGTCCAGGACGAGCGGATGGCAGTCGCACCCGCCGGACGGCAGCACCACGACGACCGCCGCACGGGCGTTGCGTGCGCTCGTCGCGCGGGCGCCCAGGGTCTGCAGCTGCACATCGGGCAGCAGACCCCCGACGGTGGCGACCCTCCCGTGCCGGGCGGCGAGCGGGAGCGTCCCGCGCGGGGCCTGGGGTGACAGCAGCAGCGCCGGGGCGCTCAGCGCGAGGACGAGGGCGGCGATGACGAGGAATGGGAGCGCGGCGCGCAGCCGGCGCCGTCCGGGGGACCTGGTGCTCGCCCGCGCACGCTCGCGCTGCTCGCGCAGCCACGCCTGCCGGTCGGGCTCCAGCTCCCTCGCGTCATCGGGGACGCGCCACTCCCAGGCGTCCTCGGGGCGCCGGTCGGAAGGGCCGTCCGGCCGCGAGCTCTCACCGTCTCCGGGCCAGCCTGCCATTCCGTCAAGTGTGCCACCGCGCGGCGAGGACGCGAGCGGGCCGCCGCCGCAGGGCTACTGCGCGGTGGTGGCGTCCAGGGCCGGGCGCGCCGTGTCGTGCCCCGGCCGGGCCTGCCGCGGGATGACGACCTGCGGGTCGCGCCGGTTCAGCCGGCGCAGCCAGGCCCAGGAGAGCAGCCCGCACACCGCGTACAGCGGCATCCCGAGGACCAGCTTGGCGATGCCCATGCCGGTGAAGGAGCCGGCCAGGTAGAGCGGCCACTGGATGCAGGCGCGGACGGCGTACCCGAGCCCGAACACGGTCGTGACGACGCGGTAGTTGCGCAGCCGGCGGGGGTCGCCGCGCCAGGAGGACACGGGCTGCCCGCCGAAGAGCGTGAGGAGCAGGCCGGCGAGCGGCCAGCGCAGCGCGGCGGAGCCGAGGCAGACGACGACCAGGAAGAGCGTGCCGACGAGCCCGGGCAGGTACGCGTCCTCGGCGTTGCCGGAGCGCAGCGCCAGCGCGGCCCCGGCGCCGGTGACGACGAGCCCGCCGATCGCGGGCACGAGGCGCTCGCGCCGGGCCAGCCGGACCGCCGCCACGGCGGCCGACGCGGCCAGCGCCACGCCGAGGGAGAGCCCGAGCCGGTTGGTGAGCGGGTAGAACGAGACGAGCAGCGCGCCGGGCACCACGGCCTCGAGGAAGCCGCGGGCACCGCCCACCAGGTGCGTGACGCTCGGCCGCTGCGCGGGCACGCTGGCGATGTCGGCCATCGAGGGACGCCTCCGGCGTGCCCTGGCTGCGTCGCTCACGTCGCCCCCGGCGTTCTCTCACGGCTGCCCCTGCCGCCGGCGTCCCCCACGGCTGCCCTCCGGGCACCGTATCGGCCGGCGCGCGCGGTGGCACGCCGTTTCCGCCTGCGGTCACCCGACGAGACGCCGCGCCCGGAGCAGCCGCCAGACCCGCTCGACGCACTCCTCCAGGGACATCTCGGAGGTGTCGAGCACCAGGTCGGCGTCGGCCGGCTCCTCGTACGGGTCCGAGATGCCGGTGAACTCGGGGATCAGCCCGGCCCGCGCCTTCGCGTAGAGGCCCTTGCGGTCCCGCGCCTCGCACACCTGCAGCGGCGTGGCCACGTGGACGAGGACGTACGCCCCGGCCCGCTCGGCCATCGCCCGCACGTCCGCGCGCACAGACGCGTACGGGGCGATCGGGGCGCACACCGCCGTGCCGCCGTGCCGGGCGATCTCGGCCGCGACCCAGCCGATGCGGCGCACGTTGAGCTCGCGGTCCGGGCGCGAGAAGCCCAGCCCCGAGGAGAGCATGGTGCGGACGACGTCCCCGTCCAGCAGCGTGACGGTGCGGTCCGTCCGCTCCAGGACCGCCTCGACCACGGCTCGCGCGATGGTGGACTTGCCCGAGCCGGACAGCCCCGTGAACAGCAGCACCAGCCCGCGCTCGGCAGCGGGCGGGTGGGCGTGCCGGAGCGCGCGCTCGCCCGCGGGGGAGGTGTAGCCGGGCGGCAGCGGGTCCCCGCGGTCGAGCAGCTCGCGGAGCTCGGCCGCCGGGAGCGGCCCTGCCGGGCCCACCTCGACGGGGACGGCGGGCGCGTCCCCGATCCCCTGCTCGAGCCCGGGCTCGTGGGGGAGCAGGACACGGCCGGCCCCGTACGCCGCGGCGACCTGGACCGCCAGCCCCGCCGCGGCCACGGGCCCCAGCCCCGGGTGCGCCGGGAGCGGGACGAGCCGGAGCCGCCACCCGAGCGGGCGCAGCGCCCGCACCAGCTGCTCGGGCGCGAAGCCCTGCCCCGCACCGACGAGGGCGAGCAGCAGGACCTGCGCCCCCTCCCGCTCGGCGGCCGCGCGGACCGCCTCCACGTCGTGCGCGTGCAGCGGGCGGGCGCACGGGACGGCGAGCACCGGCCCGTCCGCCTCGGCGCGCGCCTGCTCGGGGGGAAGCCGCAGCGCGGCGAAGATGCCCGGGCTGCGGCGGCGCAGCCGCTCCAGCGGGCCCGCCGCGAGCGCCCGCCCGTCCTCCTGCACCGTCTCCGTCACGGTCAGGGCGGCGAAGGGGACGGCCTCGGGGTCGACGAGCACGACGCGCCCGCCCTCCGCCACGGCGTCCGGGGGGACCGGCACGGCGAGCGGCAGCCCCGACGCCGCGCGCTCCGCGGCGGTCGGCACCCGCGGGCCGCCGGCGTACGCCCCGGCCAGGGCCAGCTCGACGTCGTCGGCGGTGGCGTCGTCGACGACGACGGAGATCTCGCTGCTCATGGGCCCCAGCTTCGCGCACCGCCACCGTCCGCCCCTCGGGACGGGCCGCCCGGACGTTTGCGCGCCCGGTCGGCGGTGGACGATCCTCGGGAGCCCGCCCGACACCTCGCGACGGCCCTTGTGGAGGAACTGCACCGTGACCGAGCTTCCGGAGGGGCTGCCTGCGATCGACTGGGACGCGGGCACCGTGGTGGTGGAGCCCCCGGAGGGTCGTCCCGGCGCCTGGGCCGGCGGCCCGAGCGCGCTCCTCGTCGACGGCGTCTTCTACCTCGCCTACCGCTTGCGCCGGCCGGTGGGCGAGGGCCGCGGGTTCGCCAACGTGCTGGCCCGCTCGGCCGACGGGGCCCGCTTCGAGACCGTCGCGGTCGTCGGGAAGGACGCGTTCGCGGCCGAGTCGCTCGAGCGCCCGGCGGTCGTCGTCACCCCCGAGGGCCGCTGGCGCATGTACGTCAGCGCGGCCATCCCGGGCACCCGCGGCTGGCGGGTCGACCTGCTGGAGGCCGACACGCCGGAGGGGCTCGCCGAGGCGACGCCACGGACCGTCCTGCCGTGCACCGAGCTGGCCGCGCCCAAGGACCCGGTCGTGGTCCGGCACGGCGGGCTCTGGCACCTGTGGGCCTCGGTGCACCCGCTGGACGACCCGCTCGCCACCGACCGGATGACGACCGAGTACGCGACGAGCGCCGACGGCGTCGACTGGCAGTGGCGCGGGACCGCGCTGTCCGGCCGGCCCGGGCTGTGGGACGCCCGCGGCGTGCGGGTCAGCTGCGTCGTCGAGGAGGGCGGACGGCTGCTGGCGTACTACGACGGCCGGGCCACGGCCGGGCAGAACTGGGAGGAGCAGACCGGGCTCGCGGTCGGGACGCTGCCGGACGGCACGTTCACCGCGGTCGGGGACGAGCCGGCGCTGGTCTCGCCGCACCCGCCCGGCGGGCTGCGCTACGTCAGCGCCGTCCCGGTGGCCGAGGGATGGCGCGTCTACTACGAGGGCACCCGCCCGGACGGGGCCCACGAGCTGCGCACCGAGCTGGTCCGGCGACTCGCCGCAGCGGCCTGAGGCCGGGCGTCAGCCGACGCCGAGCCCGCTGAGCTGTGCCCGCAGCGCCGCCGGCCGGTTCGTGATCACGACGTCGACGCCCAGCTCGACGCAGAGGCGGGCGTCGGCGGGGTCGTCGACCGTCCAGACGTGCACCGCGCGGCCGCGCCGGTGGGTCGCCTCCACCAGCTCGGGCCGCTCACGCAGCAGCCCGATGCTCGGCCCGAACCCGGCGACCCCCGCGGGCAGCCCGGCCAGCAGGCCGCCGATCGCGGGGACGCGCACGCCGGCCGCCCGGCCCGCGCTCATCCCCAGCCGGTGACGGCTCGTCAGCCACACCAGCGGCAGGCCGGGCGCCTGCTCGCCGACCCGGCGCAGGGCAGTGGTGCTGAAGCTCATGACGCGGACGGTGCTCGCCTCGCCCGGGCGCGGCCGGGCCAGGCCGTGCCGCTCCAGCAGCTCGCAGAGGGTGCGCTCGACGCGGCCGGCCCAGCGCGTGGGGTGCTTGGTCTCGATGGCCAGCTGTACCGGTCGTCCCGCGCTGCGCACCAGGCCGAGCAGCCGGTCCAGGGAGAGGACGCCACGCTCGTCACGGTCGACGCCCTCGGCGTGCCAGCGCCCCTGCCCGGCCCACGACTCGAAGTCGAGCTGGGACAGGTCCGCGAGCTCGAGGGCGGACACGACCCCGCGCCCGTCGGAGGTCCGGTCGACGGTCCGGTCGTGCACGCAGACCAGGTGCCCGTCGCGGGTCAGCCGGACGTCGCACTCGAGGGCGTCGGCCCCGTCCGCGATCGCTTTCTCGTACGCCGCGAGCGTGTGCTCGGCGACGTCGGCGGAGGCTCCGCGGTGGGCGACGACCTGGGGCGCCAGGCTCGTCCGCGGTCCGGCGAGGGCTCGCATGATCCCCATGCTCTCTCAGCCGGCGCCACGGCACGCGCCGGGCAGGTGGCCGCGGGGTGAGCGGTGTGGAAACGTTCGGCGAGCAGGGCGGGCGCCGGGGGTAGCGTTGCCGGACAGCCAACGGAAGGAGCCGATCGGGTGCTGGGCCGTCGCGGCCGCAACGCCCAGGCCGAGCGTGCCCTGGCGGCGCGGGACGCCCTGATCGAGTCCTTCTACGCGGTGGACCGCGCCCAGCGCGACCTCCGCGCACGCGTGGACGCCGCCGCCACCCTCGACCCGCAGGGCCCGGGAGGGCGGCTGCGCGCGGAGTTCGCCCCGCTGGACCGGGCCGCCGACGTGCTCGGCGCGGCTTATCTCGCCGCCATCGACGCGCACCCGCTGGACGAGGACGACGTCCCCGGGGCGCCGGGCGCGGCCGAGCGGGACTTCGAGGCGGTCCTGGAGCGCATGCGGCGCTGCTCGGCCGAGCTCGACGCCTTCGCCGCCCGCTCGGCCGCGCCGCTCGCCGTCGTGGACGCGGCGCTCGCCCAGCTCCCGCCGCGGGTCGCCGCAGCCCGCTCGGCCCTGGCCGCGGCGCGGGAGGCGGTCGCCCGGCTGGCGGCGGACGGGCTGGCTCCCGGCAGCGCCGGCGAGCTGCTGGCCGCCGCCGAGCAGGACGCCGCCCGGCTCGACGGCGGCGCGGCGCGGCTCGGTGTCGCCGCGGCCGTCGAGCTGGCGGACCGGGTGGCGGCGCAGGCCGACCGTGCACGCGCTGCCGCCGAGGAGCTGCCGAGCCGCCGGGAGGCCGTACGCCGCCGGCTGTCGTCGCTGCGCACCCGGGCCGACGCCGTCGAGCACCGGCTGGCGGGCGTGGGGCCGGCACTGTCCGCGCTGCGGCGCGGGTTCGTCGCCTCCTCCTGGCACGACGTCGAGGCCGCGCTCCCCGGAGCGGCCGAGCGGGTGCGCCAGGCCCGCGACCTGCTCGACGACGCCGCCCGAGCCGGCCGTGCCGGCGAGAGCGCCGAGGCCGAGGCGGCCGTCGCGGCCGCGGCCGACGCCCTGGACCAGGCGGAGGAGGCGGTGACGGGGGTGGGCCGCCGGCGCGAGCGGCTGGAGGCCGCGGTGGCGGACCCGACGGCTCCGCTCAAGGCCGCCCGCTTCGCCGTCCGCGACGCCCAGCGGCTGGCGCTGGCCGGGGGTGAGCCCCTGCCCCAGCGGTGGGTGCAGGCGCTGGACGCGCTCGCCTTGCGGCTCGACAGGGCGGCCGAGTCCGTGCAGGACCGGCCGCACCCGGACTGGGAGGCGTACCTGCGCGAGCTCGAAGCGGTCGCGGCCGGCGCGGCGTCGGTCGTGGGCGAGATCCGCGCCGCCCGCGCCCGCTGACCGCCCGCCCGCGGGGCGGTGTCATGAGCTGGATCACGCGGCGTGGGGCTAGGCTCCGGAACCAGTCGCCGTATCCCCGGCGTTCAAGGCCACGAAGACGTTGGGCGTACGTTCGCCCACGATCACAACCGGAGGTCCCTCGTGGGAGTCAGCCTTTCCAAGGGCGGGAATGTCTCGCTCACCAAGCAGGCCGGGCCGGCCGGCCTGAACAACGCGATCGTCGGCCTGGGCTGGGACGTCCGCACGACGACGGGCACCGACTTCGACCTCGACGCCTCGGCGATCCTCGTCAAGGCCGACGGCAAGGTGCTCTCGGACAAGCACTTCGTGTTCTTCAACAACCTCAAGAGCCCCGAGGGCGCCGTCGAGCACACCGGCGACAACCTTACCGGTGAGGGCGAGGGCGACGACGAGCAGATCAAGCTCTCGCTGCCGGCGATGCCGGCCGAGGCCGACAAGGTCGTGTTCGCGGTCTCCATCTACGACGCCGAGACGCGCTCGCAGAGCTTCGGCCAGGTGCGCAACGCCTTCATCCGCGTCGTCAACGCCGACAACAACGAGGAGCTGGCGCGCTACGACCTGTCCGAGGACGCCTCCACCGAGACCGCGATGGTCTTCGGCGAGGTCTACCGCAACGGCGCGGAGTGGAAGTTCCGCGCGGTCGGCCAGGGCTACGCCTCGGGCCTACGCGGCATCGCCTCCGACTTCGGCGTCGGGGTCTGACCTTCCCCGCACTCCGCCTGCAGGGCGGGCGCGCCGCTCCGTCCGCGGGGCGGCCGCCCGTCACTTCCCACGCCGGCCCGGCGCTTCCTCGCGAGGCGCCGGGCCGTCGTGCGTGCGCACCGACCCCATCGCGCGGATACGCTTCGGCCGAATGTCCGTAGCTCCGCCCGGAGCGTCAGTCGCACTCGAGGAGAGACGTTGATCCTCCGTACCTTCGGATGGTCGTTCGGCATCACCGCCGTCGGCCTCATAGCCGCCCTGGTGCTCGGCGGCCCCGAGGCCCTGGTCCTCGTCGCCATCCTGTCGATCCTCGAGATCTCGCTCTCCTTCGACAACGCCGTCGTCAACGCGAAGATCCTCGTCCGGATGTCGGACTTCTGGCAGAAGATCTTCCTCACGATCGGTATCGCGATCGCCGTGTTCGGCATGCGGCTGGTCTTCCCGCTGCTGATCGTCGGCATCACCGCGCAGCTGTCGCCGGTCGAGGCGATCCGGTTGGCCAACGAGGGCGGGAGCGCCGAGGAGGAGGGCACCTACGCGTACCTCCTGCACGAGGCGCACCCGGACATCGCGGCGTTCGGCGGCATGTTCCTGCTCATGCTCTTCCTCGACTGGCTCTTCGACGAGGAGCGCGAGCACCATTGGCTGGGCTTCCTCGAGCGCCCGCTCGCCAAGCTCGGCCAGCTCGACGCGCTCGCGGTGGTGCTCGGCCTCGGCGCACTGGCCCTGGCGGCGGAGACCCTGGCCGAGGAGCCCGGCGAGGTGCTGCTCTCCGGCGTCCTCGGCGTGATGACGTACCTGCTGGTCAACGGCCTGGGGTCGCTGTTCGAGAGCCAGGGCATCGCCGACGACGGCGAGGACGCGGCGCCCGCGCGTCGCGGCGGCCCGTCGCAGGCGGCGAAGGCGACCGGCAAGGCCGGCTTCTTCCTCTTCCTCTACCTCGAGGTCCTCGACGCGTCGTTCTCGTTCGACGGCGTCATCGGCGCGTTCGCCATCTCGAACAACATCTACATCATCGCGGCCGGCCTCGGCATCGGCGCGATGTACATCCGCTCGCTGACCGTCTACCTGGTCCGCAAGGGAACGCTCTCCCAGTACATCTACCTCGAGCACGGCGCCCACTGGGCCATCGGCGCGCTCGCGGTCATCATGCTCGTGTCCATCGGCCACGAGGTCCCCGAGGTCATCACCGGCCTCATCGGCGTCGCCTTCATCGGCGCGGCCCTGCTCAGCTCGTTGCAGCACAACAAGAACGTCGGCCACGGCGAGATCGTCACGCTCGACGGGCACGTCGAGGAGCACGAGACCTCGATCCCGCGGGTCTGACGGGCGCGCCCCGCTCCGGGCGCGGCCCGCCTCCGACCCCGAACGACGAACGACGCACCTCCGCTCCGGGAGGTGCGTCGTTCGTCGTGTGCGGCGACTACGGGGCCGGGGGCGCCTCAGCGCACCAGCCCGCGCTGGCGCGCCTGCTTGAGCCACTCCGGGTACTCGGTCATCAGCAGGTCGAAGAGCGCGTCGTCGGAGATGTTGGCCGGGTCCTCGACCGCGAAGAAGTCGGCGTTGTCGAGGAACCGGCCGGACATGTCGTCCAGCCCCTCGAGGAACGCGAACTCGCTGCGTCCCCCGCCGCCGAGCCCGAAGCGGGAGGGCTTCGCGTCGATGGACTTGCTGCTGCGCCCGATGGCCATGAACTGCCAGAAGAGCGGCTCGTACGAGCTCGACATCACGTGGCTGCGGGTCACGTCCTCGTCGAACGTCGCCCCGTCGGTGATGAACATGACGTAGACGGGCACCCCCGGGGCGGGGGACGTGCGCGGGGCGTCCGAGCCGAAGTAGTGCCTCCGGATGGCCCCCATGGCCTTGCCGTAGTACGTCCCGGCCTCGAGCCGGTGCGAGGCGAGGATCTCGCGGACGTAGGCGCTGTAGTTGTCCGGGCTCATGGAGCCGGCCTCGTACGCCCCCTCCCCGAAGACGAAGCAGTCGATGCTCGCGTCGTCGTCGAAGCGCATGCCCAGCGCGAGCACGCGCTCGGCGAGGGCCTGGATCTTGCCGCCCGAGTAGAGACGGTGCATCGACCCGGAGATGTCCAGGCAGATCGCGACCCGGGCCGTGTGCTCCCCGAGCCCCTTCTTCTCCAGCGAGACCGCGGCCCGCTTGGTCAGGTCGAGGAGCTTGCGGTCCCCCCGCTGCTCGAGCTTCTTCTCGAGGTTCACCAGCTGCTGCTTCTTCAGCGAGATGGCGGGGGCGGGGGCGGCAGCCGGGGCGACGGGCGGGGGGGCCGGCTCGTCGTCGACGCTGATGCCGAAGTCGGAGGCGAGCCCGGCGAGGCCGGAGGCGTAGCCCTGCCCGACCGCCCGGAACTTCCAGGCGCCGCCGCGGCGGTAGAGCTCGCCGAACACGAACGCGGTCTCGGTCGAGGCGTCGGAGATGTCGAAGCGGACGAGCTCGGCGCCGCTGTCGGCGTCGAGCACCCGCAGGTGCAGGCCGGGGACGCTGCCGAAGCTTCCGCGGTCGGCCGAGGCACCGATCACGACCCGCTCGACGACCGGCTCCAGGACACCGGTGTCGACCGAGAGGCTGTCGGTCGCGGGGCCGCCCGGCCCGGCCTGCTTCCCGGCGTGGCGCACGGCACCGGAGGCGTGCTGGGGCTGGTTGTAGAACACGAAGTCGGCGTCGGACCGGACCCGCCCGTCCGCGGTCAGCAGCAGCGCGGAGGCGTCCACGTCGGGTACGCCCGGGCCGGCCTGCCAGCCGAGGACGGCCGAGACGCGGGTGCCGGGCAGCGGGACGTTCGCGCCCTTGCTGATGGTGGTCATCGTCGAATCCTGCCTCACGTCGGGACCGCGGCTGCCCTGGGAACGTCCGGGACGCCCTGATCGTCGCGGGACGTGCCGCAAGTGTGTCCACAGCCTCATCCGCGACGCCCGCGCGACCGGGCCGAGTCCGGCTACCGTGCGAGCGGATGTTGCAGCCGGATGACAGCCCGGACGCGCCCTTGAGCCCCAGGGGAGGAAAGGTCATGCGGCACTTCGACCACGTCGCACCGCAGGTCCGCGAGCACCTGTTCCACGTGCAGCCCGCTCCCTTCGACCGGACGAGCGACCCGGCGACGCTCGCGGCCGCGCTCGGCGCGACGCTCTACTGCCCGGCCAACCGCCCCCGCCTGGCCGAGGACATCGTCCGGCAGGCGGGCGCCGGCGTGCGCAGCCTGGTCGTGTGCCTGGAGGACGCGGTGCCCGACGCGGAGGTCGAGGCAGCGCAGACGCACGCGGTGCAGCAGCTGAGCGCCCTCGCCGCGACGCCCGAGGCCGACCTGCCGCTGCTCTTCGTCCGGGTGCGCCGCCCGGGCCAGATGGCGCAGATCGTCCGCGCCCTCGGGCCTCACGCCGAGGTGCTCAGCGGGTTCGTGGTGCCGAAGTTCACCGACCTGTCGGGGGTCGCCTACCTGGACGAGCTCGCCGAGCTGCGCGCGGCCACGGGGCTGCGGCTCTTCCTCATGCCGGTGCTGGAGTCGCCGGAGATCGTCTACCGTGAGACGCGTACGGACGTCCTCGTCGGCGTCGCGCGCCTGCTCGGCAAGCACCGCGACATGGTCCTCGCCGTGCGCATCGGCGCCACCGACCTGTGCAGCGCCTACGGCATCCGTCGCGACAGGGAGCTCACGATCTACGACGTCCACCCGGTGGCCAGCGCGATCGGCGACATCGTCAACGTGCTCGGCCGCAGCGACGAGTCCGGGTTCGTGGTGACCGGCCCCGTCTGGGAGTACTTCTCGGCCCACGAGCGGGTCTTCCGCCCGCTGCTGCGCACCACGCCCTTCGAGGAGAACGACGCCCGCGGGCTCCGCCACGAGCTGGTCGACGGCGGGATGGACGGGCTGCTGCGCGAGGTCCAGCTGGACAAGGCCAACGGCCTGACCGGCAAGACGGTCATCCACCCGGCCCACGTCGGCGTGGTGCACGCCATGTCCGTGGTCAGCCACGAGGAGTGGAGCGACGCCCGCGACGTCCTCGGCAGCGCCTCCCGCGGCGGGGTCAGCCGTTCCGACTACGGCAACAAGATGAACGAGAGCAAGCCGCACACGTCCTGGGCGCTGCGGACCATGCGCCGGGCCGAGGTCTTCGGCGTCGCCGCCGAGGACGTCAGCCACGTCGACCTGCTCGCCGCGAGCGTGGGCACGTGACGAGCTCGGCCCCGTTCACGCCGTGGACCGGGGGGTGGGCCTCCCGCGAGCTCGGCCTCGGGCTGCGCACCGCGGCCTCGCCGGTCGGGCTCGAGCTGGAGGACCTGCTGGGGCTGGCGCTGCGGCGCAACCCGCGCCGCGCGCACCTGCTCGTCTCGCGCGTCCTCGGCAAGCACGTCCCCACCGACCCCCGGCTCGTCGACGCCTGCGGCCTGTTGCTCGGACGCCTCGCGGGGCAGCTGCTCGGCCACGGCCACGGCGGGCAGGAGGAGCTGGCGCCCCTCGTCGGCGCCGCTGTCCGTGGCGACGCCGCGGCCCCGGGCGCGCTGTGGCGCCGGCTGCGCGGCCCGGCGCTGCCCGCCCCGCCGGCGAGCGCCGGCGCTCCCGTCGTCGTCGGGTTCGCCGAGACGGCGACCGCGCTGGGGCACTGCGTCGCCGACGCGCTGCAGGCGGCGTACCTGCACTCCACGCGACGGGCGGTGCCGGGGGTCGAGCCGTTGGCAGGGTTCGAGGAGGAGCACAGCCACGCCACGAGCCATCTGCTGCTGCCGGCCGACCCCGCCCTGCTCGCTGGGGAAGGGCCGCTCGTGCTCGTGGACGACGAGCTGAGCACCGGGCTCACGGCACGCAACACGATCAGCGCGCTGCACCGGGCCAACCCCCGCTCCCGCTACGTCATCGCCGCCCTCGTCGACCTGCGGGCCGCGAAGGACCGGGAGGCCATGGCCCGCTTCGCCGCGGAGCTCGGGGCCACGGTCGACGTCGTCGCCCTCGCCGCCGGCGAGGCGGAGCTGCCGCCGGGGCTCACGGAGCGGGCGGCCGAGCGGATCGCGGAGCTCGATGCGGCCGGCGGCCCGGCGGGCACGGCCACGGGCGCGGCCCCCGGGCCCCGGCCGCCGGCCGGGCTGCAGCGGCTGGCGAGCCACTGGCCGCGGAAGACGCCGGAGGGTGGCCGGCACGGCTTCGCGGCCGCCGACCGGCCCGCCTTCGACGCCGCGGTCGCGGCGACCGCCGGCGCGCTGCGGGACGCGCTGGGCCCGCTCGTCCTGCGGCCGGGAGCGCGCGTCCTGGTCCTCGGCACCGAGGAGCTGCTCTACGCCCCGCTGCGCATCGCCGCGGAGCTCGCCGAGCTCGCGCCCGAGGCGGCTGTCCGTTTCTCGTCCACGACCCGGTCGCCGGTCCTGGTGCTGGACGACCCGGGCTACGCCGTACGCACCGCGCTGGCCTTCCCGGCCTGCGACGACCCCGCGGACGGGCCCGGCACGCGCTACGCCTACAACGTCGCCCCGCCCGCCGGCCACCCCGAGCCCGACGCGGTCGTGCTCGTGGTCGACGACGCCGCCGACACCCCCGAGCTGTACGCCCCCGGCGGCCTGCTGGCGGCCGTGCGCTCGGTCACGCCCGAGGCCGTCCTCGTCGTGCTGCCGAGCGGGCTGCGCGGCCCTGTGCACCTGCCGGAGCCGCTGCGCGGCCCGGGGCACCTGCCGGAGCCGCTGCGCGGCCCGGTGCACCTGCCGGAGCCGCTGCGCGGCCCGGTGTTCGGCTCCTACCCCGCCGACGAGGTCGGGTGGCTGCTGAAGGACCTCTCGGGGGTCGCGCTCGAGGCGCCGGTGGAGGAGCGCGAGGAGGCCATCCAGTCCGGCGGCGCGCACTACGCGGAGTCGCTGCCGGTGGAGTACCAACCCACGGCGGCGTACCAGCAGCTCTTCGTCGACGCCCTGGACGCCTCGGCCCGGCGGCTGGCACACGCGGTCGGCGTGGTGACCGAGATGGTGCTGGCCGAGCGCGGCGACGGGGCGGTGCTCGTGAGCCTGGCGCGGGCGGGCACGCCGGTCGGTGTGCTCATGCGGCGATGGGCTGCGACGCGCGGGCTCGACGTGCCGCACTACTCGGCCAGCATCGTGCGCGGCCGCGGCATCGACGAGGTGGCGCTGCGCTGGCTGGCGTCGGCGCACCGCCCGGAGGACGTCGTCTTCGTTGACGGGTGGACCGGCAAGGGCGCCATCGCCCGCGAGCTGCGCGTGGCGCTCGACCTCCACGCCGGGCGCACGGGCGCGCGCTTCGACCCGCGGCTCGCCGTCCTGGCCGACCCGGGGCGGTGCGTCGAGGTGTTCGGCACCCGCGACGACTTCCTCATCCCGTCGGCCTGCCTGAACTCCACCGTCTCCGGCCTGGTCAGCCGCACGGTCCTCAACGCCCGGCTGATCGGCCCGCGTGACTTCCACGGCGCCAAGTACTACGCCGAGCTCGCGCACGCCGACGTCAGCCTGCGCTTCGTCGACGCGGTCTCGGCCAGGTTCGCGGAGGTCCGGGCCGAGGTGGACCGGGACTGGCCGCTGCTTGCGGCCGGGGAGCGCGAGCCGACCTGGGCTGGGTGGGCGGCGGTGGAGCGGGTGAGCAAGGACTACGGCATCGACGACGTCAACCTGGTGAAGCCGGGGGTCGGCGAGACGACGCGCGTCCTGCTCCGCCGGGTCCCGTGGCGCGTCCTCGTGCGGCGCGGGGACGAGCCGGGGCTGGCCCACGTGCTGCTGCTCGCCGAGCAGCGCGGGGTGCCGGTCGAGGCCGTCGACGACCTTCCCTACAGCTGCGTCGGGCTCATCCACCCGCGCTACACACGCGGGGCGACCGGAGCGGACGGCCGCACGGCGGCCGGCACCGAACGAAGGACAGGCACATGAGCGACACGACATCCGACGCTGCGGACGGGGGCCCGGTGGGCTACGCGACCCCCGTGGTCGCGGCCTGCGACCTCGACCGCACGCTGATCTTCTCCGCGCGCGCCCTCGGCCTGCGCGTCCCCGACGCCGAGGCCCCGAGCATGCTGGTCGCGGAGGTCTACCACGGCGAGCCGCTGTCCTTCCTCACCGCGGAGGCCGGCCGGCTGCTGCAGGAGCTCGCGGCGGCGGCGGTGCTGGTCCCGACCACCACGCGCACCCGCGACCAGTACGCCCGGGTGCGGCTGCCCGGCCCGCAGCCGCACTACGCGGTGTGCGCCAACGGCGGTCATCTGCTGGTCGACGGCCGGCCCGACGAGGACTGGCGCCGGCAGGTCGACGCCGCACTGGCGGCCGCGTGCGCGCCGCTGGAGACCATCACCGAGCACCTGCGCAAGGTGTCCGACCCGCGCTGGACCCGCAAACTGCGCATCGCTGAAGATCTCTTCTGCTATGCCGTGGTGCAGCGTGACGAGATGCCCGTCGGGCTGGTGTCCGAGCTGACGATGTGGGCCGAGACGCAGGGGTGGACCGTCTCGTTGCAGGGGCGCAAGCTCTACCTCGTCCCGCGCCCGCTCACGAAGTCTGCTGCCATCGTCGAGGTCGTGCAGCGGGTCGGAGCGGGGCGGGTCCTCGCTGCCGGGGACTCGCTCCTGGACGCCGAGCTCCTCGAGCTGGCCGACGCCGGGGTGCGCCCGGCCCACGGGGAGCTGCACGACCAGGGGTGGAACGCCCCGCACGTCGGTGTCACGCGCAGCTCGGGCGTCATGGCCGGCGAGGAGATCACGCGGTGGCTGCTCGACCTGGTGCGCTGAGCGCGACGGGCCGCTCCGTAAGGTCGGGCCGTGAGTGAGCAGCTGCACCGGGCGGGCACGATCACGCCCGAGGACGTTTCCGCGGCCGAGCGCCGCATCCAGGGGTACGTGCGCCGGACGCCGATGCTGGAGGCCGGCGGCGGGCTGTGGCTGAAGTGCGAGCACCTTCAGCACACGGGGGTGTTCAAGCCCAGAGGTGCGTTCAACCGGATGCTCGCCGCCCGCGAGGCCGGCGTCCTGGACCCGACGGTCGGTGTCGTCGCCGCCTCCGGGGGCAACGCAGGGCTTGCCAACGCGTACGCCGCGTCCGTGCTCGGGGTGCCCGCCACGGTGTTCGTCCCCGAGACGGCGCCCGCGGTGAAGGTCGCGCGGCTGCGCGGCTACGGGGCGCAGGTGCGCCAGGTCGGGCAGCAGTACGCCGAGGCGTACGACGCGGCCCTGCTGCACTGCACCGAGCGCGGGGCGCTCTTCTGCCACGCGTACGACCAGCCGGAGATCGCCGCCGGCGCCGGCACGATCGGCACCGAGATCCTGGCCGACCTGCCGGACGTCGACACGGTCGTGCTCGCCGTCGGCGGGGGCGGGCTGCTCGCAGGGGTGGCGACCGCCGTCGCCGGCCGGGCCCGGGTCGTCGCCGTCGAGCCGGAGACCGCGCCGACGCTGCACTCCGCCCTGGCCGCCGGCCGGCCGGTCGACGTGCCGGTCTCCGGCATCGCCGCCGACTCGCTGGGCGCGCGCCGGGTCGGCGACATCGCGTTCGGCGTCGCCGGTCGGACGGCGCCGGTCAGCGTGCTGGTGCGCGACGCGGACGTCGTGGCCGCCCGGCGCGCGCTGTGGGAGGACTACCGCATCGCCGCCGAGTACGGCGCGGCGACCGCGCTCGCGGGGCTGCTCGGCGGGGCGTACGCGCCCGAGCCGGGGGAGCGGGTGGCCGTCCTGGTGTGCGGGGCGAACACCGACCCGAGCACGCTGGCCGACGAGGCGCTGTAGGGGACGGCCGACCGTGGAGCGCCAAGGGCGCCCTGACGCCCCTGGCGCTCCACGAGCTCGGCGGCGCCGTCAGCGCCGGGTGTGGAGCAGCTGCCCGGAGTCGGCGAGGAACGCCTCCAGGGTGCGCGCGGGGCGTCCCGTCACCCGCTCGACCGTGTCCGTCACCCCGGAGAACGCCCCGGAGCGGACGCGGTCGAAGGTGACGGTGTCGACGGCACGCGCCCAGCCCGTGGAGCCCGCCACGGCGTCGTCGACCGTGAGCTCGCGATGGGCCACGGGGTGGCCGGCCGCGGCGGAGAGCAGCTCCGCCGTCCGCGGCAGCGACAGCGCCTCGGGGCCGGACAGCTCGTAGACCTGGCCCGCGTGCCCCTCCTCGAGCAGCGCGTGCGCCCCTACGGCCGCGATGTCCACCGCGTCGATCCAGGCGACGCTCGCCCCGCCGCTCGGGAACGCCAGCTCCCCGTCCGCGATCGCGTCGCGGTAGAACCGCGGGTCGGTGAAGACCTGCATGAACCAGCTGGGCCGCAGGATCGTCCAACCGCGGCCGCTCTGCCGGACGACGCCCTCGACCCGCAGCGCCCACCCGTCGAGCCCCTCGTAGTCCGCCTCCCGCTCGGACAGCAGCACGACCCGCGCATCCCCAGGCGCGGCGTCGAGCAGGGCGCGGACGAGCTCCGGTGCGTCGGGCCGGTCGGGCCGTACGACGTAGACGGCGTCGACCCCGGCCGTCGCCGCCGGCCAGCCGGACGGGTCGTCCCAGGAGAAGGCCGTGGGCCGTGCGCCGGCGACGTTGACTGCCGCGGGGTCGCTGCTCCCGGCCAGCACCTCGACGCGGCCGCGGGCGAGGAGGAGCTCGACCATCGGCACTCCGGTCTTGCCGCGGGCACCGGTGACGAGGACCCGTGTCATGAAGGTCTCCCTCTGCTCGTCGTCGTCGCCCGCGACCTCGTGCCGCAGGCCCTGCCGATGATCATGCCCCCCGATGACTCGGCCGCGGGAGCGCGGTCCACCCCTGCACCTGCCCGCGCGACCGAGGAGAGCGTCATGACCGCGGCCTACACGTTCCACGTCTTCGCCAGCCTCGACGGCTACGGCTCCTACGGCCCGGACGGCGACTGGGGCGGCTACTGGGGCAACGAGGGCCGGAGCTGCTGCAGCACCGGACGGAGGCCTACGCGCAGCCGCAGCGGATGGTCTTCGGCGCCCGGACCTACCGGGAGCTCGCGCAGATGCGGGCGTCGGGTGCGCTCGACCCCGATCCGGAGTCGGAGGCACGCGCATGCTCGCCCTGCCGGCGACGGCGGTCCCGTCCACGCTGCCGCAGCCGCTCGACCGGCCGGGAGCCACGGTCGAGGCCGGGGACGCCGTCGCGGGGGTATCCGGCTCAAGCAGGAGTCCGACGTGCCGTTGCGCTCGCACGGGAGCCTGTCGCTGGACCGGGCGCTGCTGGACGCCGGGCTCGTCGACCGCGTCCAGGTGACGGTCTTCCCGGTCATCACGGGCCGGACCGGCGTTCAGCCGGTCTTCGGCGGGGCGGGCGACGTCGACCTGGAGCTGCTGAGCGGCCGGACGGTCGACGGCCGCCCCCAGGAGCTGGTCTACCGCCCCACCCGCACTGACCGGCGGTCCCGCTACCGCGCGAGGAGCGCCCGCAGCGCGCCGAGGACGTCCGCGGGGGACTCCTCGGCCATGAAGTGGCCGCTCGCCACGAAGCGGTGGTCGAGATCGGCGGCCCACGCCTGCCAGCGCGACACGGCGGCCGAGCTGAAGTCCGGGCCCCAGTCCTGCTGGAGCACGCCGACGGGCATGCGCAGCCGGCTGCCCGCCGCGCGGTCGGCCAGGTCGTGGTCGACGTCGACCGTCGCCGAAGCCCGGTAGTCGGCGACGATCGACGGCACCGCGGCCCGGCAGGCGTCGAGGTACGCCGCCCGCACGTCGGCCGGGATCGCTGAAGCGTCGTTGACCCACAGGTCGAGGAAATACCCGAAGAAATCATCAGCAGAAGCCGTGATCATGGATTCGGGAAGCCCGGGCGGCTGGGCCATGAGGTAGAGGTGGAAGGCGACGGCCGCCGTCCGGCCCTGCAGCACCTCCCACGAGTCGACCGTCGGCAGGACGTCGAGCGCCAGCAGGTGCGTGACGACGTCGGGGAAGTCGAGGCCGGCCCGGATCGCCACCAGGGCGCCCCGGTCGTGGCCGGCGAGGGCGAACCGCTCGTGCCCCAGCGCCCGGGCGACGGCGACGACGTCCGCGGCCATGGTGCGCTTGGAGTACGCCTGCCCGTCGGGGTCGGCCGGCTTGTCGCTCGCGCCGTAGCCGCGCAGGTCCGGGCAGACCACCGTGTGGTCCGCGGCCAGGTCAGGGGCGACGTGCCGCCACATCAGGTGCGTCTGGGGGAAGCCGTGCAGCAGCACGACGGGGCTGCCCGTCCCGCCGACCGTCACGGACAGGGCCACGCCGTCGGCCACCTCGATGTGCTGCTGCCGGAACCCGGGGATCGTGAGGGTCATCCGCTCGTCCTTTGCTGTCGCTGTCGCAGTCTCCGGCCCGCACGCCGGGCCGCAGAGCCACAGTGCGGGGTCTCGATCAGCAGCCGATCAGCACGCGGGGTTGCAGTAGCGTCGGGGCGACATGGTCACGTTCCGGGTGCTCGGGCCGCTGGAGGCGTACGCCGGGGACCGCCCGCTCGGCCTCAAGGGCCCGCGGCACCGGGCCGTGCTGGCCCGGCTGCTCGTGTCCCGCGGGCGCGTCGTGCCCGTCCGCAGGCTGGTCGAGGACCTGTGGGAGGACGCGCCGGAGGGGGCCGTCGGGGCGGTCCAGACGTTCGTGGGGGCGCTGCGCAAGGCCCTGGAGCCGGATCGCCCGCCGCGCACGCCCTCCCGCCTGCTGATCACCGCGGCGCCGGGCTACGCGTTGCGGCCCGGGCGGGGCGCGG
The DNA here is from genome assembly GCF_011250645.1 of Motilibacter aurantiacus. Classification (NCBI taxonomy): domain Bacteria; kingdom Bacillati; phylum Actinomycetota; class Actinomycetes; order Motilibacterales; family Motilibacteraceae; genus Motilibacter; species Motilibacter aurantiacus. Next base: position 41,192 of record NZ_JAANNO010000001.1, on the reverse strand, counting down.
TCGACGCCTGGCGGTTCGAGGACGCGGTCGCCGACGCGGAGCGGCTGCTCGCGAGCGGTGGGGCGGCCGGCGCGCTGGCCCGGCTGGAGCGGGCGCTCGAGGACTGGCGGGGCGGGGCGTACGCCGAGTTCGCCGAGCTGCCCTGGGCGCACGCGGAGGCGGCGCGCCTGGAGGAGCTGCGGCTGCTCGCGGTGGAGCGACATGCCGCGGCGGCGCTGGCGCTCGGCCGGGACGCGGCGGCGGTTCCGGGCCTGGAGGCGCACGTCGAGGCCCGTCCGCTGCGCGAGGAGGGCTGGCGGCTGCTTGCCCTCGCGCTGTACCGCTCCGGGCGCCAGGCGGACGCCCTCGCCGTCCTGCGCCGTGCCCGGGAGGCGCTGCGCGGCGCGGTGGGGGCCGACCCCGGCCCGGCCCTCGGGCAGCTGCAGGCCGACATCCTGGCCCACGCGCCGGCGCTGCTGCCCGCCCCCGCGGCCGTCGCGGTCGCCGCGCCCGTCCTCCGGTCGGAGGCGCCGTTCGTCGGCCGAACGGACGAGCTGGCCGCGCTGGAGCAGGCAGCGGCCGCCGTGCTCGCCGACGGCCGCCCGCGCGTCGCCCTGGTCTCGGGGGCGCCCGGCGCCGGGAAGACCGCGCTGGCCCGCGAGCTGGCCGGCCGGCTGGCGGCGGCGGGCTGGGCGACGGGACGCGGGGAGTGCCCGGAGCTCACCGGCGCGCCGACGGTGTGGCCGTGGACGGGCGCCTTGCGCAGCGCGGGCGCCGGGGAGCAGGAGCTCCGGTCGGCCGGTCTCGGCGGCCCGGGCCCGGCTGAGGGGCAGCGGTTCGACCGGGCGCGCTCGGTCGTCGGGCTGGTGGCGGCGGCAGCGGCGCGGCGTCCGCTGCTGCTCGTCCTCGACGACCTGCACTGGGCCGACGAGGACACGCTCGCGCTGCTGGCGCCGGTGGCCACGTCCGACGCCGGCCGGGCCCTGCTCGTGGTGACGTACCGCTCGACCGAGCTGTCCGGGCAGCTGACCGAGGCGCTGGCGCGCCTGGCGAGGGGGGGCCCGCTGCGGGTGTACCTGGGCGGCCTGCCCGCGGACCAGGTCGGCGCGCTCGCCGAAGCGGTGGCGTCGCGGCCGCTGCCGCCCGCGCAGGTGCGCCGGGTCCACGCGCGCAGCGGGGGCAACCCCTTCTTCGTCCACGAGCTGCTCAGGGTCTGGGACGCCGAGGGCGAGGCCGCGCTGCAGGCGGTGCCGCCCGGAGTCCGCGACGTGCTGCGCCACCGGCTGGGCACGCTGCCGGCGGCTGCCCGCGACGTGCTGCGCCGGGCGGCCGTGCTCGGCGGCGAGGTGGAGCTGGAGCTTCTCGTGGCCGCGGACGGGGACGAGGGGCGCGTGCTCGACGCGGTCGAGGCGGCCCTGCTCGCCGGGTTCGTGGAGGAGGCCGGGCCGGACCGGATGCGGTTCGCGCACGCCCTGGTGCAGGAGACGGTGTACGCCGACGTGCCTTTCGCCCGGCGGGCGCAGTGGCACGCCGCGGCCGCCGCGTACCTGCTCGACGTGCGCCCCGACGACATCGAGGCCCTCGCCTTCCACCTCGTCCGGGCAGGCAGCCGGGTCGACGCCGCGGTGACCGCGCGGTACGCCGCTGCCGCAGCCCGGCGGGCCGAGCGCCGGTCGGCGATGCACGACGCGGCCCGGCTGTGGGACGAGGCCCTCGCCGCGCTCGACCGGCTGGGGACCGATGCCGGCCGCGCCGGGCTGCAGGCCCGGATGGGCCTGGTCCGCGCGCTCGCCGTCACCGGGCGGCTGGGCGAGGCGCGCTCGCACCGCGCCCGGGCGCTCGACGCGCTCGACCCGGCCACGAGCCCGCTGGAGGCGGTGGACGTCCTCGGCTCCTTCGACGTCCCGGCGATCTGGCCGGTCAACGACGACGAGCAGCTCTCGGCCCGCCTGGTGGAGGCGTCCGAGCGCGCGCTCGTGGCCCTGCCCCCCGGGCGGGACGCCGAGCGCGCCCGGCTGCTCGTCACCGTCGCGATGGAGCGCCGGGCCGACACCGGCCCCCGTGGAGGCAGCGCCGCCGACGAGGCCGAGCGGCTGGCCCGCCGGCTGGACGACCCCGGCCTGCTCGTGCTCGCCCTCAACGCCCGGTTCCTGCAGTCGTACGCCCGGGCGGGGCTCGCCCGCGAGCGCGCCCGGGTCGGTGCCGAGCTCGTCGCGGCCACCCGGGGGGAGGAGGCCCGTGCCCCCTTCGCCGTCCTCGGCCACCTGGTCCAGCTGCAGTCGGCCTGTGCGCTGGCCGACCTCGCCGGTGCGGACGGGCATGCCGCCGCCGTCGACGAGCTGGCCGAGCGCTTCGCCCTGCCGGCTGCCGGCACGTTCACGGCCTGGTACGCCGCGCTGCGGCTCGCGATCGGCGGCCGCCGCACGGAGGCGGGCGCGGCGTACCGGTCGGCGGCGGGCCGGCTCGCCGGCGCGGGCATGTCCGGGCTGGAGGACGGCATCCTCGGGCTGGCGCTGGCGACGCTCGACGACTTCTCGGTCCACAGCGGGCCGTACGCGCCGTGGGTGCGCCCCCTGGCCCTGCTCGCCCGGGGGAACGTCGATGCGGCGCAGGAGGCGCTGCGCGCGGTCCCGCCGTCCCCGCACGACGCGCTCCTGGAGGCGCGCAGCTGCCTGCACGCCTCGGCAGCCGCCGAGCTGGGTGACCGGGAGGCTGCGGAGCGGCTGTACGCCCTGCTGCTGCCGGCGGAGGACGAGCTGGCCGGTGCCGGCAGCGGCCTGGTCACGCTCGGGCCGGTCGCCCTCCACCTCGGCCGGCTGGCCGGGGCGCTGGGGCGCCGCGAGCAGGCGGGCGAGCACTTCCGGCGGGCGGCCCGGGTCGCGGAGCGGGCCCGGGCCGGGCACTGGCGGGACCGGGCGCTCGCCGCTGTGTCCGAGCGACCTGGACCTCGGGGGCGCCGGACGTCGACGTGACCGCGCTCAGCGCCCGTGCTCTCCGGGCGCGCCGGCTCGGCCTCGCCGGGCCCGGCCGTTGCGCAATCTCACGGCTTCCCGTTGGTCGCCGCCTTCGCCTGCGCCCGCAGGAGCTCCTCGTACGTGATGAGGTCGATGACGCGGTTGACGTCCTCCCACCGGCCGTCGATCTTCACCGTCCAGGTGCCGTTGTTCCTCGAGAACGCCTCGACCGGCTTCCAGGTCTGGTTCGGCGGGTTGGCCCCGTCGGGCACGGCGGCGAAGTACGCCGGAGCCAGAGCGGGGGCCACGCGGCCGTAGTTGGGCGTGGTCAGCATCGCCGCCGCCACCTGGCTGCGGGCCGCGTACTCGGCGGCCATCGCGGAAGCTCGCGCCGTGACGTCGCCGCGGACGATGATCGCGATCGAGACCGCCACGGCCGAGAGGATCAGGGCGGCAGCACCCGTGTAGGCGAGCCTCAGCGTCTCGTCCTCGTTGAGCCAGAAGCCCTTCACCGCCGCCCACGCGCCACTGCCCCCACCCACCGTTCCCAGGGCGAGGGCCATCCACTTCGCGAGGGACGTCGCACCGGAGGTTATGACCTGCAAGCTCGCCGGGGTGCCGCCGACCAGGGTGACCGTCGGGCTCTTCGTCTCGCCGGGCCCTTGCTCCCGCCGCTCGAGCAGCTCCAGGTTCTTGAGCAGCCCCTGGATCGGGACGCTCAGGTCACCGTCCGCCGGCGGCCAGGTGACGTTCGCCATGTGCAGCACCCCCGCATCGTCGCGTCGCGCAGCCGCGACCCGGACCGAGCATGTCCCCTCGAGCCGAGCGTCCTCCTGCACTGCGCCGATGACAAGAGCCTGCGGGCACCCCGGCTCGCGGGCCTGGACGCCGACCGGCAGGGTGGTGCCATGACGACGATCAGCGGACGCCCCGCCGTCCTCGCCGCAGCGGCAGCCCGCGGGATGCTCGGCGGCCTGGTGGGCGCAGCGGCGATGACCGCCGGCCAGGCGCTGGAGCGACGGGTGACGGGACGGCCGGCCTCCTACGTCCCGGGCCGGGCCCTGCTGATCCTGCTCGGCCGTGACCCCAGCGACGACGACCACCCCAGGGCGGCGACCCTCGCCATGCAGGTGGGCACCAGCGTCGCCCTCGGCGCCCTCCGCGGGGTGTGGCGCTCGACGGGCCTGATCGCCGTCCGGGCCGACGTGGTGCAGACGATCACCCGCGTCATCGTCGACGTGACGCTGCAGAACGCCACCGGCGCGGGTGCCCCGCCGCGCACCTGGCAGGCAGGGGAGCGCGTGGTGGAGGTCGCCCACTCCGCCGTCAACGCGGTGGCGACCGGGTTCGTCGTCGAGCGCATCGTCGACCCCGTGCTCGAGTCACGGCGCGGCACCGCGAGCCACTGAGGCGGTTGCACAACCGCGTTAGCAGAAGCGTCAGCGCTGCCCCGCGCTCCAGTTGCGGTCGGTCAGGAAGCTGCGGATCCGGCCGAGCGCGTCCTGCAGTTGCTCGACCCGGGGAAGGGTCACGATGCGGAAGTGGTCCGGGGCCGGCCAGTTGAAGCCGGTGCCCTGGACGACCAGCACGTGCTGCTCCTCGAGCAGGTCGAGGATGAGGCGGCGGTCGTCCTTGACGGGGTAGACCTCGGGGTCGAGCCGGGGGAAGCAGTAGAGCGCGCCGCGCGGCTTCACACAGCTGACGCCGGGGATCTCGTTGAGCAGCTTCCACGTCAGGTCACGCTGCTCGAGGAGGCGGCCGCCCGGCAGGATCAGGTCGTTGATGCTCTGGTAGCCGCCGAGCGCGGCCTGGATCGCGTGCTGGGCCGGGACGTTCGGGCAGAGCCGCATGTTCGCGAGCATGTCCAGGCCCTCGATGTAGCTCGCGGCGTGCTTCTTCGGCCCGGACACGATCATCCAGCCGGAGCGGAACCCGGCGACGCGGTACGCCTTCGACAGCCCGTTGAAGGTCAGGCAGAGCAGGTCCGGCGCGATCGCGGCCAGGGACGTGTGCTCGGCGCCGTCGTAGAGGATCTTGTCGTAGATCTCGTCGGCCATCAGGAGCAGGCCGTGCCGGCGCGCGACCTCGGTGATCGCCTCGAGGACGGGCCGGTCGTAGACGGCGCCGGTCGGGTTGTTCGGGTTGATGACGACGATGGCCTTGGTGCGGTCGGTGACCTTGGACTCGAGGTCCTCGACGTCCGGCTGCCAGCCGTTGGACTCGTCGCAGCGGTAGTGCACCGCGCGACCGCCGGCCAGGCTGGTCGACGCGGTCCAGAGCGGGTAGTCCGGCGCCGGGACGAGCACCTCGTCGCCGTTGTCGAGCAGGCCCTGCAGCGCCATGACGATGAGCTCGCTGACGCCGTTGCCCAGGTAGATGTCCTCGACGTCGACGCTCGGGAAGCCCTTGTTCTGCGCGTACTGCATGACCGCGCGCCGGGCGGACAGGATGCCCTTGCTGTCGCTGTAGCCCTGCGCGATCGGCAGGTTGGCGATCATGTCCTCGAGCAGCTCGTGCGGGGCCTCGAAGCCGAACGGCGCCGGGTTGCCGATGTTGAGCTTGATGACCCGGTGGCCTGCGCTCTCCAGCTCCCTGGCTCGGGTCAGTGCGGGGCCTCGGACGTCGTAGAGGACATCGGCGAGCTTGGCGGACTGCAGGACCTCCATGGGCCGATCCTCTCACCGGCGCCCGGAGATCGTCGCGTGGATAAGTGCCGGTGGCCACCGCCTGCCGCTCGGCGAGGTGCCCCTCAACCGCTGCGGCGGGCGGTCACCGCCGCGGCTCGACCCGCACGGTGTTGGACGTGGCGGGGACGACGGCCGGGCTGGCGAGCACCCGCCAGCGGTACTGCCACACCCGCACCGCCGGCTGCGTCACGCAGGCCCGGCCGGCCCGGTTCAGGACGTACGTCCTGGCGGGCCGCCACGTCCCCGACCGTGGCGGCTTGGTCAGCAGGCGGGCGCGCTCCCCGCGCAGCCCCGCTGAGCCGTCCCGCGCGACGACGCAGACCGTGGCGACGCCGCGGCTGTACGCCACCGTCGCCTGGGCCTTCGGGGCCACCCGGGCGGGGCCGGCCGGGGGCGCGGGCTGGGGGCCAGGAGGCGTCGGAGCGGGGCTCGGGGAGGGCGGCGCCGGCGTCGGTGAGGGGGCGGGGCTCGGGGGAGGCGGCGGCTGCACGGGCGAGGTCGCGCCGACCGCGACGGCGGGGGAGAGCTCGTCGGCGGAGGGGGCGAAGTCGGCGGCGCCGGCGCTCACGAGCCGGCCGCCCACGTAGAGCTGCCCGCGCGCGGAGGCCGGGCTGCCGAGGCATCGGCTCGGGGCGTACACGGAGACCGTCGAGCCGGCGGCGTCGTACGCGGCGAACCCGTCGGTGCACACCGTCTCGGCGTCGGACTCGCGGACCACCTCGACCGGCCCGGGCCGGCCGTACTTCCAGAGCACGAAGTCCGCGGTGCCGTCGCCGTCCACGTCGAGCGAGACGCTGACGACGAGCTGCGCGACCGTCGCCGGGTCGTACGCGGCCAGCCGGACGCTGCCGCCGGTGTGGTCGCCGAAGACGCCGATCGAGTACGCGGTGATGTCGGCCGCGGGGGCGGCGTCCCCGGGCTCGTCCGGCCACGACGTCACGGCTGCTGCGGCGGGCGGCTGCGCCAGGCCCACGGCGAGCGCGAGCGCTGCGGGGACGGCCAGCAGCCCGGCTCTCACGCGGACGCCGTCGCCAGCTGGGCGGGAACGACCGACTTCAGCGCCTCGATCATGCGGCTCACCCGGATGTCACCGGTCAAGGTGGGCCTGGTGACCGCGAAGAGCCGCCGGAACGGCTCCTCCCCGCGCAGCCGGCGGACCACGATGTCCTCCCGCAGGCTCGACAGCGCCATCCGCGGTATGAGCGCGACGCCGAGCCCGGCCGCGACGTACCCCTGCGCGGCGGGGAAGTCGTCGGCGTCCATGCCGGTCCGCGGCGTGAAGCCGGCCGCCGCCCAGGCCTCCTGCACGGGCAGCTGGCAGTAGCCCGGGCAGCTCGCCGTGGTCACCCAGTCCTCGTCGACCAGGTCGGCCATGTCGACCTGCCGGCGCGCGGCGAGGCGGTGCTGCTTGGGCAGCACGACCTTGTAGCAGTCGTCGAGCAGGTGGGTGTAGACCAGCCCGTCGTCCGGGATCTCCCGGACCGAGCCGGGCTGCACGGCCACGATGAGGTCGGCGGCGCCGGAGCGCAGCGCCGGGAACGCGTCGTCCGCCTCGCCCGGGCGCAGGTCGAGGGCGACCTGGGGGCACTGGCGCCGGAACTGCCCGACCGCCCCCGGCAGCAGGCCCGACAGCGCGGACGGAAGCACGACCATGCTCAGCTGCCCGGCCTGGCCGGCGCGCAGCGTGACGAGCGCCTGCTCCGCCTCCTCCAGCCGGGAGAGGACGCCGCCGGCGTGCTCGGCGAGCAGCGTGCCCGCCGCCGTGGGGCGCAGCCCGCGGCCCGCCTTCTCGAACAGCGGCGTCCCGGCCTCGCGCTCGAGCGCTGACAGCTGCTGGCTGACGGCGGACGGGGTGTAGCTCAGGGCCTGTGCCGCGGCCGTCACCGAGCCGGTGTCGACGACGGTCTTGAGCACGCGGAGGCGGCGGACGTCCAGCACGGTCCCATCGTGCGCCATGACGACCCTTCAGCACAGCTGAATCGTCGTGCAGAAGTAATTGCTTGTCCCCGACGGGCGGTGCGAGCACCGTTGAAGGCACCAGGACGACGGCCCGTCGGGGGCCATGTCCACAGGGCCTGGAGGGCCGAGAAATGCTGCTGTTGCTTGGATTCTTCCTGCTGCTCGCGATCCTGACGCCGCTGTTCGGAGCGGACTCGCGGGACGGCTCGGACAACTCCGTCGACTGGCGTACGCCGGGCCGTCCCGCGTGAGCGTCAGCGTTGCTGCTCGGCGGCCAGCCGTTGGCTCACGACGCTCTGGATGCGCTGCAGCCCGGGGACCCCGAGCCCCGTGATCTGGCTCTCGAGCTGGGCGAGGTGCGCCGGGTCGGGCCGGGGCACCTCGGTGGACTGGAAGAGGATCGTCCCGGCCCCGGTGAAGTCGAACTGGCGCTCCTCCCCGGACTGGACGCCGAGCACCGCGTGCGCCATCGAGCCGAGGAAGCCCTGCATCCACCCGGTGTCGTAGTGGTGGGACGGGGAGGGGCAGTCGGCCCAGCCGAGCAGCGCCTCCGGGTCGACGCGCAGCGGTGGCTCGGCGAAGATGACCGGCCCGTTGGAGGAGGCCAGGAACTTGCCGGTGCCGATGAGGGTGAGGAAGCCGGGGACGATCGACTGCTTGAGCTCCAGCCCGGTCTCGAACCCGAGCAGGTTCGCGGCGCGGATCGTGAGGTTGCCGGCGTCGAGGTCGTAGGAGTTGATGTCGTAGCCGCGGTCGCCGATGAGGACCTTGCCGTGGCCCTGCGCCACGACCCACTGCTGGACGTAGAGCGGGCTGGAGAAGCGCGCGGCGACCATCGCCGAGAGCGAGGTCTGCGCGAGCCCCTCGAAGCTGGCCTGCCCGTAGTACGCGATCATCGCGCCCTTGCGCAGGAACCACGGCTGGCGCAGCTCGATGCAGAAGGCGTAGGAGTTGACGTTGTCGTCGCTCGGCAGCGTCGACGGATTCAGGATGGTGGGCGCCATGGTCTCTCCCCTCAGAGCTTCTGCTCGGACGCCTGGACGTAGACCGTGCCCTGCCCGGTCACCTTGAGCTGGATCGCCTCGCCCGAGCCCTTGCCCACGGCGTCGCGCCAGCCGACCTTCGCGGACACCTCGACGCTCAGCTGGCCCAGGGCGGCCACGTAGGCCTGCGGGTCGACGGCGACCTGGCTCTGGGGGGTCACCTGGAGCGCGATCGTGCCGCCGTGGCTCAGGATCGCCACCGAGCCGGCGCCGGACAGCTGGGTGGTGAAGAGGCCCTGCCCGGAGACCGCGCCGCTGATCGCCTGTCGGATGCCGCCCGAGCCGAGGAAGACGGTCGAGGACTGCAGCGAGGAGTCGTGGGCGAGCAGCCGGTCCGCCTCGACCTGCAGCTGCTGGCCGGGGCTGACGTCGAGCACGGTGACGTGCGCGCCGCGGAAGCCGTAGTGCACCTCGCCCTGCCCGTGCGCCTCCATCATCGACACGTGCTCGCCGGCTGCACGCTGCGCGAGGCCGCCGGCGAGGCCGGCGAGGCCGCCCATCCCGCCCATCCCGCCTCCCATCCCGCCGGGGACGCCGTGCGGGGTGAAGCCGACCTGGCCGGAGTAGGCGAGCATCGAGCCGCGCCGCGCGACGACGGGCGGGCCGAGCTGGACCTTGACGACCTTGCTGTTGACCTTCTCGAATCGCGCCACGTCACCGCTCCGCAGGCTGGATGTAGACGACGCCGGTCCCGTCGAAGCGCAGGCTGTAGGCCTCTCCGCCGCCCTCGCCGATGAGCGCCTTCCACGAGATGTCCGTGACGAAGGTCTGGCTGAGCTGGCCACGGTGCGCGATGAAGGCGTCCGGGTCCACGACGAGCGGGTACGCCGGCGAGACCTCCAGCGCGATCATCGGCCCGTCCGACAGCACCGCCAGGTCGCCGTGACCCGACACCGTGGTGGTGAACAGGCCCTGCCCGGAGGTCGCGCCGCGCAGCCCGGCGAACGTGACGTCGGTGCGCAGCCCCGGCCCGATCGCCAGCAGCGCGCTGGACTCCACCGACAGGGTGTCACCGGTCAGCTGGACCAGCTCGACCTCCATCCCCGCGTTGGCCAGGTAGACGACGCCGTGGCCGGCCATCTCCATCAGCTCGAGGGACTCGCCGGTCATCTTGCGCTTCAGCGCCGCCTTGAAGCCGCCGCCTCCGCCCATGCCGGCGTTCTTGAACTGCACGTTGCCCTCGTAGGCCACCATCGAGCCGGTGAGCGCGCGCACCGCGTCCCCGGCCAGATGTGCCTCGAGGACGCGTGCTCCGTTCATCCGGAACTGCGCCACTCGTCTCCTCCTCCGCCGTCGCCCGCGCGGGCGCGGTCTCGCAGTCTGCCGCAGTGCGGGCAGCAAGGTCGAGGAGCCGGGCGGGCGGCGGGTGATACGTCGCGGCGACCCGGTCAGCCGCTCGGGAGCGGCTCCTCCGGGCAGCGGGCCAGCACACGCGCGATCGCGGACCGTTCCGCCTCGGTCACCCACAGCCCGTACTTCGCCTTGACCGCCACCTGCCGGGCGACGTACGCGCAGCGGGCCGCCCGGTCCGGCGGCAGCCAGGTGGCGGCGTCGCCGTCGCGCTTGGCCTGGTTGAGCCCGCCGTCGACGGCCAGCAGCTCGAGCGGGTCGTTGGCGAACTGCGCTCGCCGCTGCGCGCTCCACTGCCGGGCGCCCTTCTGCCAGGCGTCGGAGAGCGCGACGACGTGGTCGATCTGCACGGCCCGGCTCGTGCCCTGGCCGCGCACGAACGCGATCGTCGTCCCGGAGTACGGGTCGGCGAGCGTCCCGGCCGCGATCACGCAGTCCCGGGTGCCCGGCCTCGTCGTCACCGCGTCGAGGTCGCGGCGCAGGATGTCGTTGCGGGTGTCGCAGCCGTTGCGGTCCACGTCGGCCCAGGCCGGCCCGAACTCGTCGCGGTCGTAGCCGGTGCGCGGGGCGCGGCCCTTGACCTGCAGGCCGTCGAGCGCGGCGAGTGCCGTGCCGGAGGGCCCCGTGCCGGACACCGCCGGGGGAGCGGGCGCGGAGGACGCCGGCGCGGGCAGCGTGCACCCAGCCAGCGCCAGAGACAGCGCCAGGGACAGCGCCAGTGCCCGGCCCAGGGCCGGCAGCGCGACCCGCGTCCGTACGCCGAGCAGGGAGCCACCTCCTCCTCGTGGCGCGGCCGGTTGCCGGTACGCCTCTCTCCCGCCTGTTCGGCAGCGGGCCGGTCGAGCTCGGGCGACTACTGGAGGTAGCCCTCCACCTCGCCGACCGGCCTGACCGTGGCGCCGTCGGCGTCCTGGCCGGCGTCGCGCCGGGCACGGCGCTGGCGCAGCAGGTCCCAGCACTGGTCCAGCGCCTCCTCGAGCCGCTGCAGCCGGGCGCGCTCGTCCTCCGCGCTCAGGGTGCCGGCCTCCACCTGGGCACGCAGCGTGTGCTCCTGCTCCACCAGCTGGTGCACCTGCTGCAGGATCGACTGCTCGTCCACCGGGGGCTCCTCGTCCGACGCGTCACTGTCGCCCGGACGCTAGAGCATGAGAGCTTGGCGGTCGAGCATCCCCGCTCCTGCCCGAAGGGACGTCATGCATCTCGCCGTCAGCAACGTGGTCGACCGGAAGCGCTACGAGGGCCGGGTCGAGGACGACAACGGGTCGCTCGCCGCGATCGCGGAGTACATCCCGACCGACGCACTGGTGGTGTTCACGCACACCGAGGTGTTCGACGGCTACGAGGGCCAGGGTGTCGCCTCACGGCTCGTGAACGCCGCGCTCGAGGACGTGCGGCGCAACGGCGGAAGAGTCCTTCCGCTGTGCCCCTTCGTGAAGAGCTACATCGCCAAGCACCAGGAGTTCGCCGACCTCGTCTACAGCTCGCGCACTCGGATCAGCAGCGGGGACTGACCCTTGACGGGCGACGCCGCGCTCCCACAATGGGCGCATGCAGCCGCTGTGGTTCGACGTCTACGGCCGGCTGCGGCTGGAGATCGTCCGTGACGGAGGGCAGTGGCGCGTCTACCGGCTGGGGGACGGCACGCGGCGGCCGGACCCCGACGTGGTCATCGCGCCCGAGGTGAGCGAGGACCGGCTCCTCGACGTCCTCGCGGCGGAGTTCTCCGGCTACGGGGAGCCGGGGCGTACGATCCGTCGGCTCTGAGCGGGCCTTCCCGGGGCCCGAGGCTGCGGCGTCAGCTGTGCGACGGGCTCGGCGTCAGCGCCGGAAGGTGGAAGCCGACTTCGTCCGAGTAGCACCAGAGCCAGTCCTCGCCGGGCTCGAACGACTGCACAACCGGGTGGGTGGTGCTTCGGCTGTGCGCGGTGGCGTGCCTGGCGGGGGAGGAGTCGCAGCAGCCGACGTGCCCGCAGGACCGGCACAGCCGCAGGTGGACCCACCAGCCGTCCTCCCGGAGGCAGTCCTCGCACCCGTCGGCGCTGGGCTCGACGGAAGCGTCGATGGTGTCCAGGTGACTGCAGGCGGACGGGTCGGCCATGAGGTGCTCCGGGGTCGGTATCGGTCAGGACAGACGCTGCGTCACGGGCAGTGTGACGCGGAAGGTGGTGCCGCGGTCGCTCGTGGTGAAGCTGATGGAGCCGTTGTGCCGCCGCTCGACGATCCGCCGGGCGTTGTCCAGGCCCAGCCCGCTGCCCTGCCCCTGCGGCTTGGTGGTGAAGAAGGCCTCGAAGACGCGGGGCTGCACGGTCTCCGGGATGCCGGGCCCGGTGTCGGCCACCTCGACACGCACGTCGTTCCCCTCGTGCAGGACGCGCAGGGTGAGGACGCCGTGGCCGTTCATCGCCTGCGCCGCGTTGTCGATGAGGTTGGTCCACACCTGGTTGAGCTCGGCGCCGTAGGCCGGGATCCGCGGCAGCCCCGCGGCGTACTCGCGCACCACGTCGACCGCCTGCAGCTTGTGGCCGAGGATCACCAGCGTGCTCTCGAGGCCGGCGGTGACGTCGACCTCCTGCACCGACGAGCTGTCCATGTAGGAGTACTGCTTGACGGCGGCGACGAGCTCGGAGATGGCGTTCGTCGACTGGGCGATCTCGTCCATGAGCGCCTCGGTCTCCAGCGCGTCGGCCACCCAGCGCAGGCACTTCTGCGCGAGCTTGCCGGTCAGGCCGTCGAGCGCCTCGTCGAGCCACTCGGGGCCGAGGCCGGCGCCGACGAAGACGGCGGCGAGGTCGTACGCCCCCTCGACGCCCGCGGCCTCGATCCGGTCGCCCAGCTCGTCCTCGAGGTCCGCCCGCTCCAGCGGGCTCAGCGGGCCTGCCTCCCGGGCCAGGCGCACCGCGGCCTCCTGGGCCAGTAGCACGCGCTGCAGCGCCGCCGGGTCGACGCCCGGGCTCGCCAGCAGGGCGAGCCCCTTCCGCAGTCCGGCGACCCGCTCGCGCAGCTGTGCGGTGGCCCGGCCGGCGGCTGCGGCGGGGTTGTTGAGCTCGTGGGCCAGGCTCGCGGACAGGGTGCCGAGCTTGGCGAGGTGCTCGCGCTGGCGAACCACCGACTCGGCGTTGCGGATGCCGACGTAGAGCCCCTCGAGCAGGTGCACGGCCATGGGCATGTGGACGTGCATGAACTCGGAGAAGAGCGGCGCGGCCAGCTGGAAGAAGCTGCTCGGCTCGACCGTGACCAGCCCGTTGGAGTAGGTCTCATCCGAGCCCGGGATGAAGGACTTCATCGCCCCGGCGTAGGTGCCGACGTGGTCGGTCTCGTTGATGAGGATGTCCTCGCCGTTGACCGTGCGCAGCAGGCGCACCCGGCCTTCGAGCATCGTGTAGAAGCAGCTCGCGGGCTCGCCCTCGCGGTAGACGACCGCGCCCGCTTCGTACGTCCGCCGCTCGCCGTGCTCGGAGAGCCACTCCAGCTTGGCCTGCGGGAGCGCCTCGAAGAGGAAGAGCTTGCGCAGCTCGTCCGGGCTGACGCGTGCGGTGCCGAGGTCGGTCACAGCCCCTCCAGGTAGCGGTGCACCAGGCTGACGGCAAGCGCCCCCTCGCCGACGGCCGAGGCCACGCGCTTGATCGAGGTGGCCCGCACGTCCCCGGCCGCGAAGACCCCGGGGACGCTGGTCTCCAGCAGGTAGGGGTCGCGCTCGAGCGGCCACCCGGCGGGAGGCCTGCGCTGGGCGTCGAGCAGGTCGGGCCCGGTGACGAGGAAGCCCTTCTCGTCGCGTACGACGGCCTCGCCGAGCCAGGAGGTGCGGGGCTTGGCGCCGATGAAGATGAAGAGCCATTCGGCGTCGACGGTCTCCACCGTGTCCGTGCGGTTGTCGCGCAGCCGCAGCCGCTGCAGGTGCTCCTCGCCCTCGGCCGCGGCGACCTCGGTGCACAGCCGCACCTCGATGTTGTCCGTCGCCTCGATGCGCGCGACGAGGTACTCGCTCATGCTGCGGCGCAGGTCCCCACCGCGGGCGACGATGACGACACGCGAAGCGTATTTGGCGAAGAAGAGTGCTGCCTGGCCTGCCGAGTTGGCGGCTCCGACGATGTAGACGTCCTGCCCGGCGCAGTTGTGCGCCTCATGGGCGGCCGCCCCCTGGTAGACGCCGCGGCCGGTGAACTCCGCGATGCCGGGCGCGGGAAGGGAGGTGTAGGAGACGCCGGTCGCGAGCACGACGGCGTGGCACGCCACCTCGGACCCGTCGGCGAAGTGCGCCTTGCGCCCCTCGCCGGAGGACTCCAGCGAGGTCACCTCGGCCGTGGTCACGATCTCGACCCCGAAGCGCAGTGCCTGGTCCCTCGCTCGCTGCGCCAGGTCGGCTCCTGCAACGCCCTTCGGGAATCCGAGGTAGTTCTCGATGCGGCTGCTCTGCCCCGCCTGGCCGCCGGTCGCCGCCCGCTCGACGAGCAGCGTGCGCAGGCCCTCGCTCGCCGCGTAGACCGCGGAGCCGAGGCCGGCGGGGCCTCCGCCCACCACGACGACGTCGTAGAACGGGCTGCCCGCGGTGGTCGGGAGGCCGACCCGCTCGGCGAGGTCGCGCGGCGTGCAGCGCGCGAGCACGGTGCCGTCGGGCAGGAAGGCGACGGGCAGCTCGTCGGGCGCGTCGTCGAGCCGCGCGACGGCCAGCAGCCGGCGGGCCTCCTCTACGCGTACGTCCAGATGGCGGTAGGGGATGCCGTTGCGGGCCAGGAACTCCTTGGCCAGCTGGGTCTGCGCGCTCCACTGGTGCCCCACCAGAGTGAGCCCCTCGGTCGCCGGCCGGGTGGTGGCCGCCCACTCGCGCAGCAGCTCGTCCAGCGGGGGGTAGAGCCGCTCCTCCGGCGGGTCCCACGGCTTGAGCAGGTAGCGGTCGAGGTCGACCTCGTTGATCGCCCGGATCGCCGCATCCGTGTCCGCGTACGCCGTCAGCAGCACGCGCTTGGCGTCGGGCGCGAGGTCCATCGCCTCCTCGAGGAACTCGATGCCCGTCATCGCCGGCATCCGGTGGTCCGCCAGCAGCAGCGCCACCCGCTCTCCGCGCACGGTCAGCTCGCGCAGCGCGTCCAGGCCCTCTGGCCCGGACTCGGCGCGGACCACGCGGTGGGTGCCACCGTAGCGGCGGCGCAGGTCACGGGCGATGGCGCGCGCCACCCCGGGGTCGTCCTCGACGCTGAGGAGCACCGGCCGCTCGTGAGAAGAGGTCTCAGGAGCCGTCAGCGTCATGTGTCCCGCCTTCCTCATCGCCCCTCGTGCTCGGGGCAGGGGGTAGTTCATCAGCGCGGCGAGCGGGTGTCCAGCGATGTCAGGACGTCACGCTGTCGGCGAAGCGCTGACCTGCGGACGGGTGTCCGGTGCGGGCTTGACCTTGACGCAGCGTCAGGGCTGGACGCTGACGCCATGACGTCGACACCGACGATAGAGACGGCCGGGCTCACCAAGTCCTACGGCGGCCAGCTGGTCCTGGCCGGCGTCGACCTCAGCGTCCAGCAGGGGTCGGTCTGCGCGCTGCTCGGCTCCAACGGCGCGGGCAAGACCACCGTCGTGCGGATCCTGTCCACACTCCTGCGCGCCGACGGCGGGACCGCGCGGGTCAACGGCCACGACGTCGCCCGGCAGCCGCACCGGGTGCGCGAGTCGATCAGCCTCACGGGGCAGTTCGCCGCGGTCGACGAGGTCCTCACCGGGCGGGAGAACCTCGTGCTCGTCGCCCAGCTGCGCCATCTGCGCGGCGCGAGCGGGGTCGCGGACGGGCTGCTCGCCCGGTTCGGGCTGGCCGGCGCGGCCGACCGCAGGGTCGGCACGTACTCCGGCGGGATGCGCCGCCGGCTCGACATCGCGATGAGCCTGATCGGCGACCCGCCGGTGCTCTTCCTGGACGAGCCCACGACAGGGCTCGACCCGCAGTCGCGGATCGAGGTGTGGGACACCGTCCGGGAGCTGGCCGGCAGCGGCACCACGGTCCTGCTCACGACGCAGTACCTCGACGAGGCCGAGCAGCTCGCCGACCGGATCGCGATCCTGCACGAGGGGAGAATCCTCGTGGAGGGGACGTTCGGGCAGCTGCAGAAGCTGCTGCCGCCGGCCGAGGTGGAGTTCGTCGAGAAGCAGCCGACCCTCGAAGAGATCTTCCTCGCGGTGGTCGGCGCCGCCGGGGCCCGAAGGTAGGGGGGCGACGATGACCGCCTACCTCGCCCGCGACACCTTCGTCCTGCTCAGGCGGTCGCTGCGGCACATCCTGCGCAGCCCCGACACCATCATCACCACGGCCGTCACCCCGATCACCATGCTGTTGCTCTTCGTGTACGTCTTCGGTGGCGCGATCGAGGTCGGCGGGGGCGAGTACGTCGACTACCTGCTGCCGGGGATCCTGCTCATCACCGTGGCCTCCGGCATCGCCTACACGGCGTTCCGGCTGTTCCAGGACGTGTCGGGCGGCCTGTTCGAGCGGTTCCGGTCGATGCCGATCTCCCGCTCCGCCGTGCTCTGGAGCCACGTGCTCACCTCGCTCGTGGCCAACATGGTCTCGCTCGCCCTGGTCGTGGCCGTCGCGCTCGTCATGGGGTTCCGCACGGGCGCAGGAGTGCTCGGCTGGCTGGCGGTGCTCGCCATCCTGGTGCTGTTCACCCTCGCGCTGACCTGGCTGGCCGTCATCCCGGGGCTGACCGCGACGTCGTTGGACGGCGTGAGCGGCTTCTCCTACCCGCTGATCTTCCTGCCGTTCGTGAGCTCCGCGTTCGTGCCCACGGCCGGGATGCCGGGCCCGGTGCGCTGGTTCGCGGAGAACCAGCCGGTGACCCCGATCGTCAACACGCTGCGCAGGCTCTACGCCGAGCAGCCCGTGGGCGGTGACGGCTGGCTCGCCGTGGCCTGGTGCCTGGCCCTGCTGCTTGCGGCGTACGCGCTCGCGATGAGCACCTACCGGCGCAGAATTGCGTGACCGGCCGTCGGCACGGGAGATCGGGCGATCACGGATGCTGACCATCAGCCAGTTGGCGTCGTACGCCGGGGTCACGGTCCGCGCGGTCCGGCACTACCACGCGAAGGGCCTGCTGCCCGAGCCCGCGCGCGACGCCTCGGGGTACCGCCGCTACGACGCCGCGGCGGTCGTGCAGCTCATCCGGATCCGGACGCTCGCCGACGCGGGCGTGCCGCTCCGCCGGGTCTCGGAGCTGCTGTGCGCGGACGGGACGGAGTTCGCCGAAGCGGTGGCCGACATCGACCGACGGCTGCGGGCCGAGATCCGCGAGCGCCAGCGGCACCGGGAGCTCATCGGCCAGCTGGCGGCGGGCGACAGCCTGGCCCTGCCCGCCGAGGTCGTCGCCTACCTCGACCGTATGCATGAGCTGGGATTCCGGAAACAGTTGATCGACATCGAGCGGGACAGCTGGATCCTCATCGCCGCGCAGGTCCCCGAGGAGGTCCCCGGGCTCATGGCGATCAAACGGGTGCAGATCGAGGACGAGACGCTGCGCGAGCTCTACGTGGACTTCAGCGACCTCGTCGACTGCGGCCCGGACGACCCGAGGCTGCCGGGGCTGGCGGACCGCGTGGCCGCGTTCGTCGAGGCGGCCGCCGCCCGGACGGAGGGGATGGAGGAGGAGCAGCCGGTCGGGGACGACCTGGTGGCGCTCCTCGACGCCGCCTTCCTCGACTCCTTCGCGTGCGCGCCCCGGCTGCTCGAGCTGCTGGAGGAACGCGGATGGACCGGGTGGACCAACATGCAGCGCGTGGCCCCGGGCCCGGCCGGCCCGTCGCTCGGGGCCTCGTCCCGGGGCCAGGAGTGCTGACCGCCCGAACGTGCCAGGGCGACCCGGCCCGCCGTCGACCCGTGCCCGCCCGACCAGCCGCTAGCGTGGGCCCATGGCCTCTGTCGCGGACGTGGCCGAGCTCGCGGCGGCCCTGCCCGAGGTCACCGAGGGCACGCGGTACGGGCACCGGACGTGGCTGGTCCGGAAGAAGGCGTTCGCCTGGGAGCGGCCGTTCACCAAGGCCGACCTCAAGCGCTTCGGCGACACCCCTGCGCCCGGCGGCCCGATCCTCGCCCTGGCCACGGCCGACCTGGGGGAGAAGGAGGCCGTCCTCGCCTCCGGGGACGGCGCGTTCTTCACCATCCCGCACTTCGACGGGTACCCGGCGGTGCTGGTCCAGCTCGACCGCGTAACAGCGGACGTGCTCCGCGCCGCGGTCGAGGACGCGTGGGCCGCGTGCGCGCCGGCGGCCCTGCTGGAGCGGTACGCGAGCGGCTGAGCGGCTCCTCAGCCGGCGGTGGGGAACCGCAGCATCGCGAACCCCTTCATGCTGAGGAAGGTGTCCTGCTCGCCGCGCACCAGCGTGAACAGCACCTCCTCGCAGCCGGGGCACCGGCCGACGAGCCCGGGGGCCTGGCTGTAGAGGCGGACGCCGCCGACCGGGCCCGCGTCACCGCAGCCGGCGCAGGTGCCGACGGCGGACGTCAGGTCGACGGAGAAGACGTCGCGCAGCGGCCCGGCGGCGGCGTTGCCGTCGAGGAACGTGGGCTCGGAGCTGGGCAGGTCGCTCATGACGTGCTCCCGGTCGGCCCGAACCGCTCGGTCCGGATGGCGGAGGCGCTGTGGCCGGCGGCCACGAGCAGGTCTGCGGTGGCCTCGACGAAGCCGGTCGGGCCGCACACGAAGCAGTCGGGGGCCCGCTCGGCCGGCCAGGTCGCCTCGGCGAGCAGGGCCGCGTCGACCCGGCCGGCGGGGCGCGGCCAGCCCTCGGGCACCGCGCGCGTGTAGGCGTAGCTCACCTCGAGCCCCGAGCCGGGGGCGGCGAGCCCGGCCAGCTCCGCGGCGAAGACGACCGCGTCGGGCCGCCGCACCGAGTAGAGCAGCCGGGTGGGTGCGCCGCCGCCGGCCGCAGCCCGCGCCCGCGCCATCGACATCAGCGGGGCGATGCCCGAGCCGCCGGCGACCAGCTGCAGCGGCCGGGTGCTCTGCGGCTGCCACACGAACCAGCCGCCGAGCGGGCCGCGCACCTCCACCAGGTCACCGGCGGCGATCTCGCGCACGAGGTAGGGCGAGACCTCCCCGCCGCGCACCTCGTCGACGGTGATTTCCAGCTCGCCCTCGGCCGGAGCCGAGGAGATGGAGTACGACCGCACGGCCGTGTAGCCGTCGGCAGCGGTGAGCCGGACGTCCACGTGCTGGCCCGGGACGTGCCCGGCCCAGCCGTCGACGCGCAGCGTGAGGGTGCGGGCGGTGGGCGTCTCCTGGCGTACGGCCGACAGCTGGGCCGGCCGCCAGGTCAGTCGCCGGCGTAGCGCTGTTCCTGCCACGGGTCTCCGTACATGTGGTAGCCGGCCGTCTCCCAGAAGCCCGGCTCGTCCTGCGGCGTCAGGACGATCCCCTGCACCCACTTCGCGCTCTTCCACAGGTAGAGGTGGGGGACGAGCAGGCGCGCCGGCCCGCCGTGCTCGGGGGCGAGCGGGTCGCCGTCGTACTCGTACGCGACCCAGGCCTGGCCGTCGAGCAGGTCCTCCAGCGGCAGGTTCGTGGTGTAGCCGCCGTACGCCCGGACGTACGCGTACTCGGAGGCGGTCTCGACGTCCTCGAAGAGGGTGTCGAGCGAGACGCCGCGCCACCGCGTGCCCAGCTTGGACCAGCGGGTGACGCAGTGCAGGTCGACCGTCACGCTCTCGGACGGCAGCTGCTGCAGCGCCTTCCAGTCCCAGCTGTGCCGCTCGCCGGCCTCCGTGACGATGGTGAACTGCCACGTGTCGAGCGGGACCCGGGGCGTGGGGCCCGCGGACAGCACCGGGAAGTCGTGGGTGCGGTACTGCCCCGGCGGCAGGTCCGGCTCCTCCGAGCGGGGCCGCCCGGAGAACCCGCGCGAGAACTGCGCCACGTCTCCTCCTCGGTACGCCTGGGTGGCCTGCGCGGCCATGATCGCGCAGAGCGGCCCGGGAACGGAAGCCCGGGGCTCAGCGGTCGCCCGCGCCCGCGTTCTTGGCCAGCGCCTTGGACAGCCCGTCCATGGTCACCGACTGCAGGATGACCTGCCCGTTGCCCTCGAGGGTCGCGAGCGACATGCCCTCGCCGCCGAACATCGCGTTCATCATCCCCTGCTTGTTGAGCGCGCCGAGCCGCTCGACGCCGTAGCGGATGTTGGAGTCCCAGGCGACGATGCAGCCGGTGTCGACCCGCAGCTTGCCGCCGTAGTCGGCGGGGTTGATGTCGATGAAGTCCCCGGCCCCGGCGATGAGCAACGTGCCGACGCCGCTGAACTTCTCGAGGATGAACCCCTCGCCGCCGGAGATGCCCTGCCGGAGCCCGGAGAAGGCGATGTCGAAGTCGACCCCGGCCTCGGCGGCGACGAAGGCGTCCTTCTCGGCGAACCAGGTCGTCCGCCCGTCGAGCTCGATCGCCCGCATCTCACCCGGGATGACCCCGGCCAGCCCGAGCAGGCCGTCGCCGCCCCGGGTGTGGAAGTGGGTGAAGGCGAAGGACTCGCCCGCCAGCATCCGCTTGCCGGCCTGGGCCGCGGTGCGCAGCATGCCGCCCAGGCCACCGGCGGCTCCTCCCGCCGCACCGCCCGTCCCGCCACCGGGTGCGCCACCGCCGCCGCGCCCCCCGAGCATGCCCCCGAGCCCCCCGCCGCCGCCTCCGCCGAGCAGGCCACCGAGGCCCCCGCCCATGCCCCCGCCCATGCCACCGCCCTGCGGCTGCTGCTGGCCCGGCATCGGCTGGGGCGCCGGCTGGCCTGCGGGCGCGCTGGGCGCGGAGAGCTTGGTCTCCATGACGACGTCCGAGGAGCCGAAGAGGAACTTTCCGGCCTCGCTGTAGACCACCTGCCCCGGCCGCAGGTTGACGACGGCGATCTTCGTCGTCGTGCCGACCAGAGTCACGTCGAGCGTCACGGTGTGTCCCCTTCCGACCGCGCTGCGGCGGCTCCCGCGCAGCCGCATCGCGTGCGGCTCCTGCTGCGCAGTGTGGCAGGGCGGGTGCCCCGCAACGGCTGCGTCACGTACGCGCGGCTCGACGTGCGGTGGGGGGCAGGGGTTCCCGGCGTGGGAGCGATCAGGGGCAGACCGTGACGAAAGGCGGCAGCAGGTCGGGGAGCACGGGTGTGAGCTCGGCGATCTGCAGCACGGCCCACGGGCTGATCAGCCATGGCGTCGCCGCGGCGACCCGCACCAGGTCGTCCCAGGCGGCCCACTGCCACTCGGCGACCTCGTCCGGGTCCGGGGTGGGGTCGCGGTCCACGCGGGCCAGGTAGACCGGGCACACCTCGTTCTCCACGATCCCGGACGCGTCGACGGCCCGGTAGGCGAACGCGGGCAGCGCCATCGCGATCGCGGTGGCGGTCAGGCCGAGCTCCTGCTCGAGGCGGCGCGCGACCGCCTCCTGCGAGTCCTCGCCGGGCGAGGGGTGGCCGCAGACGCTGCCGGTCCACACGCCGGGCCACGTCTTCTTGCCCAGCGCCCGGCGGGTGAAGAGAACCCGGCCGTCGGGGCCGAAGGCGTAGCAGGAGAAGGCCAGGTGGAGCGGCGTCTCCCGGGTGTGGACCTCGCTCTTGAGGGCCTCGCCGGCCGGGCGCCCCGACTGGTCGAGGAGGACGACGCGCTCGAGAGCGGGGGAGGACATGCACGGCTCCGTAGGACGGGGCGGGCTCTCCTGCCCGCCGCGGCCAGCCATCGTCGCTCACCGAGGCCGGGAGCGGAAGCCGGGCACCCGAACGGGGCCGGGGCGCCGCCGGCGGTGCGGCGGTCCGCGGTGGCCCGTCCCGGGCTGGCGGCCTCTGCCGCCCGGATCGCACATCGCCCGATCGATCTTCGTGGTTGCTCGCCGGGAGGGCGGGGAATCGGCCGGTCGGGCAACGGGGTGCGCCTCCCGCGGCACCTGAGCTCCGCTGCCGAGGACTGCTACGACCAGGGGGAACGCGATGTCCGCTCAGGCGCCAATCGAGGGCGGCGACGACCTGCGCGCCGTGCTCGGCACCGACACCGCGGTCGCGCTCGGCGACGACTCCGCGAGCGCCGCCGCCGGGCTGGGCGTCACGGTGCGCACGCGCTCGGACGACCCCGACCGCGCCGAGCAGGTGCTGCGCCGGCTGCTCGAGGCCGGGGAGATCAGCGGGGACGTGACGGTGCAGCGGGAGAGCGACGGGCTGCGGGTGTCGGTCGGGACCGCGGGGGCGACCGGGCAGGTCGGGAGCTCCGACGCGTTCCGCCGGGCGGTGCCGGACGCCGAGGGACAGGGCTTCGTGATGTACGTCGACCTGGCGAAGGCGCTGGCCGTGGCGAAGGAGCGGGGCGAGAACGCCGAGGAGATCGAGCGGTGGAGCGCCCTGGAGGGGCTGGGCGTCTCCGCCACCGACGGGGCCGACTCGAGCGCGCGGATCCGGCTCACGGTGAGATGAGCTCGGCGCAGGGGCGGGGCCCGTGCGGTCGAGTGCGGGCCGCTGTGTCCGAGGTCATCGGGCCGCCCCGTGGTGACCGGCCGCGGGGTGGTCCTAACGTACGTCTGACTCCTGTCGTCGCACCGCAGTGTCGCGGCGCCGGCCGGGAGGGCAACGGCACGACGCCAGCCCGGCCGCCCGCGGCCGAAGCGGAGGAGACGCAATGACGGCACCTCAAGGCCCCGCCGGCGAGCACGTCGCGGCGGGCGCTGCCCCGGACCCCACTCGTTGGAAAGCGCTGGGGGTCATCGCGGTAGCCCAGCTCATGGTGGTGCTCGACGCATCGATCGTGAACATCGCGATCCCGTCGGCCCGCGACGACCTCGGCATCAGCAACGCGAACGTCCAGTGGATCGTGACGGCCTACACCCTGGCCTTCGGCGGCCTGCTGCTGCTCGGCGGCCGCATCGCCGACTTCACCGGCCGCAAGAAGACGTTCGTCATCGGCCTGCTCGGCTTCGCCTTCGCCTCCGGGCTCGGCGGGATCGCCCCGAACCAGGAACTGCTCTTCGCGGCTCGAGCGCTGCAGGGCGCGTTCGGCGCGCTGCTGGCACCAGCCGCCCTGTCCATCATCACCGTGACGTTCACGGAGCCGAAGGAGCGGGCGAAGGCGTTCGGGGTGTTCGGCGCCATCTCCGGTGGCGGCGCGGCGATCGGCCTCATCCTCGGCGGGGTGCTCACCGAGTACTTCTCCTGGCGCTGGTGCCTCGGCGTCAACGTGCCGATCGCCGTCCTCGCCGCGCTGGCCGCGATCCCGTACGTCCATGAGAGCCGTGCCCCCGGCGACCGCAGCTACGACATCCCGGGGACCGTGCTCGCGACCCTCGGCCTGGTGACCCTCGTCTACGGGTTCACCGAGGCCGCCAAGGAGGACGTCGGCTGGACGGCGGGCTCCACCATCACGTTCCTCACGGTCGCCGTCCTGCTGCTGGTGGCGTTCGTGGCCTACGAGGCCCGGGCGAAGAACCCGCTGCTGCCGCTGCGCGTCGTGCTCGACCGCAACCGCGGCGGGGCGTACCTCGTCTTCCTGTTCGTGGGGGCGGGGCTGTTCGCCATGTTCCTGTTCCTCACGTTCTACCTGCAGCAGACGCTCGGCTACAGCCCCCTGAAGTCCGGCTTCGCGTTCCTGCCCTTCAGCCTCGGCATCATCGCCACCGCCGGCATCGCGGCCCAGCTGCTGCCCCGGATCGGCCCGCGCCCGCTGCTGCTCGTCGGCCTCGTCCTGGCCATCGCCGGCATGCTCTGGCTCACCCAGGTCACCCGCGACACCTCGTACTGGACCCACGTCCTGCCGTCGGAGATCGTGATGAGCGTCGGCATGGCGCTGGTGTTCATCCCGGCGTCCAGCGTCGCGCTCGTCGGCGTGGGCGGGCACGACGCCGGCATCGCGTCGGCGGTCCTCAACACGGCCCAGCAGATCGGCGGCTCGCTCGGCACCGCGCTGCTCAACACGCTCTACGCGTCGGCCATCACGTCGTACATCGCCGACAACCTCAGGGACCCGCAGCAGGCCGCCGCCGTCCAGGGCGAGGCCCTCATCCGCGGCTACCACGTGGCGTTCTTCTGGGGCAGCATGCTGCTCCTGTGCGGCCTGGTCGCGGCCGCGCTGCTCATCAACGCCCGCCGGGAGGATGTCCCCGCCGAGGGGGCGGTCGCGGTCTGACCGCTCAGCCCACCAGCGTCTTCACCGACGCGACGAGCGCGGCGAGCCCGCTCTTCGCGTCGGTGAAGAACATCCCGGTACGCGGGTCGGTGTAGAGCTCGTTCTCGATGTCGGCGTAGCCGTGGCCCATTGACCGCTTGAGGACGATGACGCTGCGCGCCTGGTCGACGTCGAGGATCGGCATCCCGGAGATCGCGGTGCCCGGCCGGCGCGCGGCGGGGTTCGTCACGTCGTTCGCCCCGACCACGAGGGCGACGTCGGCGCGGGAGAACTCGGGGTTGACCTCGTCCATCTCCTTGAGCTGGGGATAGGGGACGTCGGCCTCTGCCAGCAGCACGTTCATGTGCCCGGGCATCCGCCCCGCGACGGGATGGATGGCGTACGCGACGTCGACGCCGCGAGCCTCCAGCAGGTCCGCGAGCTCGCCCACCTCGTGCTGGGCCTGCGCGGCCGCAAGCCCGTACCCCGGCACGATGAGCACCTTCTCGGCGTACGCCAGCTGCATCGCCACGTCGTCGGCGGTCACCTCGCGCACCGGCAGGCCGCTCGAGCTCGCCGGCACCGCCGCGCCGCCACCGCCCCCGAACCCGCCCAGCACGATGTTGCGGATGGGCCGGTTCATCGCTCGCGCCATGAGCAGGGTCAGGATCGCCCCCGACGCGCCGACGAGCGCGCCGGCGATGATCAGCACCGGGTTCTCCAGGACGAAGCCCGCCATCGCCACGACCGTGCCCGTGCAGGCGTTGAGCAGCGAGATGACGACGGGCATGTCGGCCCCGCCGATCGGCAGCACCAGGGTGACGCCGAGGACGAGGCCGACGGCGAGCAGCACCAGCAGCAGCGGAACCGACCCGTCGGCCACGACGACCACCCCGGCGGCCACCGCGACGGCGATCAGCAGCGCGTTCACCAGCCGGGCGCCGGGGAAGACGACGGGGCGGCCGGTCACGACGCCCTGCAGCTTGCCGGTGGCGACGAGGGACCCGGCGAACGTCAGCCCGCCGATCCCGACGTCGAGCGTCGCCGCGACACCGGTCCGCGTCGGCACTCCCGCCCCGTCGGACAGCCGGAGGAAGTCGTCCAGCGCGACGAGCGCCGCCGCGCCACCCCCGACCGCGTTGAACAGGCTCACCAGCTGCGGCATGGCGGTCATCTGCACCCGCCGTGCCGTCACGAGCCCGGCCGCGCCACCGACCAGGAGGGCAGACACCAGAACGACGGTTCCGGTACGTGTGATCGTGCCCTCGTGGACGACCACGGCAAGGGTGGCGAGCACGGCGGCGGCCATGCCGGCGGCCGAGAGCAGGTTCCCCCGGCGGGCCGTCGTCGGCGAGCCCATGAGGTGGAGCCCGACGACGAAGCACACCGCCGCCGCCAGATGGACGAGGCGCACACCGGCGTCGAAGTCGCTCACGGCCGTGACCCCTTCTGCGTGACGGGCTCACGACGCCGGCGGAACATCCCCAGCATCCGGTCGGTGACGACGTAGCCGCCGGTCACGTTCATCGCGGCGAACGCGACCGCCACGAAGGCGAGCACGTAGGAGAGCAGGTCGTCGGCGGTGGACGCGATGAGCAGCGCCCCCACGAGCACCACGCCGTGGATCGCGTTCGTCCCGGACATCAGCGGCGTGTGCAGGGTCGAGGGCACCTTGCCGATGACCTCGAAGCCCACGAGCACGGCCAGCACGAACACCGTCAGGTCGGAGAGCAGTTGCTCGCTCATCGGGGTGCTCCTTCGGGCTGGGCCAGCCGGGCGGCGGTGGCCGGATGGACCACGGTGCCGTCGTGTGTGACGACGACTCCCGCCTGCACCTCGTCCGTGAGGTCGATCGCGAGCGTCCCGTCGCGGGTGAGGTGGAGCAGCAGTGCCGTGATGTTGCGCGAGTAGGCGGCGGACGCGGACCCCGCCATGCGGGAGGCCAGGTCGTCCGCGCCGATGACCGTCACGCCGTTTGCGGTGACCACCGTGCGCCCCGCGACCGAGCCCTCGACGTTGCCGCCGTGCTCGCTCGCCGCCATGTCCACGACGACCGAGCCGGCCTTCATGCGCTCGACCGCCGCGCCGCGCACCAGCAGCGGCGGGCGGCGCCCGGGCACCTGCGCCGTGGTGATGACGATGTCGTGGCGGGCGATGTGGCCGTCGAGCTCGGCCTGTTGGGCGGCGAGCTCGCGGTCGTCGAGCATCCGGGCGTACCCGCCCTCGCCGCTGCCCGCGCGCACCGACTGCAGCTCCAGGAACTCGGCCCCGAGCGAGGCGACCTCCTGCCGCGTCTCGGGCCGGATGTCGTAGCCGCGCACCACGGCGCCCAGCCGGCGC
The DNA here is from genome assembly GCF_011250645.1 of Motilibacter aurantiacus. Taxonomy (NCBI): domain Bacteria; kingdom Bacillati; phylum Actinomycetota; class Actinomycetes; order Motilibacterales; family Motilibacteraceae; genus Motilibacter; species Motilibacter aurantiacus. The sequence continues at coordinate 14,800 of NZ_JAANNO010000001.1, read as the reverse complement.
GCCGTCGCCATGGCCTGCAGCCCCGCCACACCGGCGCCCAGCACGAGGACCTCGGCCGGCTTTGCCGTGCCCGCCGCCGTGATGAGCAGCGGCAGGTAGCGCCCGTACGCGTGCGCCGCCTCGATCACCGCGCGGTAGCCGGCGACGCTCGCCTGTGACGTGAGAGCGTCCATGGCCTGAGCACGGCTGAGGGTCCGGGGCAGCCCGTCGAGGCTGACCGCGGTGATGCCGCGGTCGGCGAGCTCGCGCACCAGCCCCGGGCTGGTCAGCGGCTGGAGCATGCCGATCAGCGTCTGGCCCGCGCGTAGCTGCGCGACGAGGGCGGGGGCCGGCGGTGCCACCGTGAGCACGACGTCGGCGGCCGCGTACCCATCGGCTGCAGTCCCGATCGTGGCTCCTGCTTCGCTGAACGCCGAGTCCGGTATCCAGGCGCCTGCCCCCGCGCCGGGCGGGACGACCACCGTGTGCCCTGCCGCCGAGAGCCGTCGCACGCTCTCCGGCACCAGGGCGACCCGTCGTTCGCCCGGTGGCTCCTCGCCGACCGCGAGCGTGAGCACCACGTACCTCCCGTTGCTCGGGATCGGGGACGCCGTCGTCCCCTGACAGCGGTATAGGCCCGTCGGCCCCCTCCCGTCCAGGGCCGGAGGCCTCCTACTCGGCTCGATTACGGTTGCCCCGTGCCCGCGCCGCGCTACCTGCCCTTCGAGCCGGGCCCGCACCGCCACCGGGTCGGGACGCGCACGCTCGACGTCGCGGGCTGGATCGAGCTCGGGGACGACGCCGACGCCCAGCTGGCGCAGAAGCGCAGCGTCCTCGCCGACCATCCCGACGAGGCGGTGGCGGTGCTCGACGGGCCGCCCGGCCCGGGGGCCGGGACGGTGCGCGCGGCCGGGGACGAGCTGCTCGCCGTCCTCGAGGCCCACCTCGTCGGCCGCTTCCCCGACCGGTACGCCCGCGACGGCGGCACCCTGCGCGACCCGCGCAGCGGGCAGGCGTACGTGGACGACGCGCGGGGGCTGCACCCGGTCGACGCCGCCGCCCGCCTGGTCCCGGAGGACCTCTGCCTGCACCTGCCCGGCGCGGATGGGGCGCTGCGGCTGGTGGCCGCGAGCGTGGCGTTCCCGTCCCGGTGGCGGCTCGCGGACAAGCTCGGGCTGCCGGTCGGCGAGATCCACACGCCCGTCCCGGGGTACGCGGCGGCGATCGGCGCGCCGGTCGACCTCGTCATGAGCAGGCTGACGCCCGAGCGCGGGCTGTGGCGGCTGAACGGCAGCGTCCTCGACGACCCGGCGCTCTTCCAGCCCGAGCCGGCGGCGCGGCCCGGGCGCGCCGAGGTGCCGGGCGGGGTGTTCCTGCGCGCCGAGCGGCAGACGCTGCGCCGGCTGCCGCGTACCGGGGCCGTGGTCTTCACCATCCGCACCTACGTGGACCCGCTGGGCGCGATCGGGGACGACCCCGCGGCATGTGCGCAGGTGGCGGCGTGGCTGCGCGGCATGCCGGCCGGGCTGCGCGACTACAAGAGCCTGCGCGAGCTGGGGCCGGCGGTGCTGGCGTGGCTGGACTCGCGGGCCGGGCCTCCGACGTGGAGGCCGGCGACGAGCTGGACGACGAGCGCGACGACGATGACCGCGAACGGCCCGGCCCAGCCGCCCGCGCCGTGCAGCCAGCCGATCAGCAGCGGCCCGGGCGTGGCGAGCAGGTAGCCCGTGCTCTGCGCGAAGGCCGACAGCGACGCCGTCTCGGCCGGCGTGGACGACCGCAGCCCGATGAAGGTGAGGGCCAGCGGGAACGACCCCGAGCCCAGCCCGATGAGCAGCGCCCACAGCCAGGCCCCGCCGAGCGGGGCGGCGACCAGGCCGGCGTACCCCAGCAGGTAGCCCAGGACCAGGGCGGCCACGAGCACACGCTGGGACGGCCGGCGCGCCGCAAGTTGGGGGACGACCATCGAGACCGGCACCGACAGCGCCGCCGTGAAGGCGAGCAGGTAGCCCGCCGTCGACGCCGAGGCCCCCGCGTCGCGGAAGAACTGGGCCAGCCACCCCATGGTGACGTACGCCAGGAGGGCCTGGGAGCCGAAGTACGCCGCCAGCGCGCGCCCTGCGACGGTCCGGGCCGGGTGCAGCGGTTGCGTGGCCGGGCTCGTCGCGCCGGCCGGGACGCCAGCGGCGGCGCGCCGCCGCAGCACGACCACGACCCACGCGACCGCGGCGGCGAGGGCCGGCAGCGCCCACACCCCGAGGGCGACCCGCCACCCGTCGGCGGCGTCCCCGTCGCCGGCCAGCTCGGCAAGCGGCACGGTCAGCGCCGCCGCGGCCGTCGCGCCGACCGCGAGCGCTGTGGTGTAGACCGCGGTCAGCAGGCCGACCCGGCCCGGGAAGTGCAGCTTGACGATCATCGGCAGCAGCACGTTGCCGACCCCGCCGCCGACGAGGGCGAGCAGGGTGCACGCCAGCACGGCCAGCGGGACCGTCGCGGCAGCCCGCAGGACGACGCCGGCGGCCATCAGCGCCAGGGCGACCGCCACCGCGCCGTGCGGACCCAGCCGTCGGGCTGCCGCCGGGGCGAGGAAGCCGACCCCGGCGAAGCAGAGCACCGGGATGCTCGTGAGCAGGCCGGCCACCGCCCCGGACATGCCGACGCCGGTGCGCAGCTCCTCGAGCACCGGGCCGACACTGGTCACGGCCGTGCGCAGGTTGAGGGCCGTGAGCGCCACCGCGACGACGAGCAGGGCACCGGCGCGTACGGCCGGGTGTGCCGGGGCGGTGGGAGCGGCGGGCGCGCGGCGGGGCGAAGCGGTCGGCACCCGCGAATTCTCCCAGCCCGTCCGCGTCGTCGAGGGCGCGCGCTCACAGCAGCCGGCCGTAGGCTGCCCACGACACGTAGCCGCGCGGAAACACCAGGGACCCGAAGGCGCAACGCCCCACCGCGACCCTTCCGCCATGCCAGGAGAGAGCGTCCTGCAGGTCGACACGCCCCCCGAGCCGGAGCCCGCCGCGCCGCCGGCCGAGCCCGCCGTGCCCCCGCTCGCCGGGTGGACGGTCGCCGTGACGGCCGCGCGCCGGGCCGACGAGCTGCTCGCCCTGCTCGAGCGCCGGGGGGCCCGGGTGGTGCACGGGCCCTCGATCCGGATCATCCCGCTGCCCGACGACGCCGAGCTGCTCGCGGCCACCAGGGCCTGCCTGGCCGCCCCGGTCGATCTGGCCGTGGCGACGACCGGGATCGGGTTCCGCGGCTGGATCGAGGCGGCCGAGGGGTGGGGGCTCGGCGATGCGCTGCGCGAGCAGCTGTCGACGGCGCACGTCCTCGCCCGCGGGCCGAAGGCGCGCGGGGCGGTGCGGGCCGCCGGACTCGTCGACGCCTGGTCCCCGGCCTCGGAGTCCTCGTCGGAGGTGCTGGAGCACCTGCTGGCGATGGACCTCGAGGGCAAGCGCGTCGTCGTCCAGCTGCACGGCGAGCCGCTGCCCGACTTCGTCGACGCGCTCGAGGGCGCCGGGGCCGACGTCGTGCAGGTGCCGGTCTACCGCTGGGTCAGCCCGGAGGACACCGCGCCCATGGAGCGGCTGCTCGACCAGTTGCTCGCCCGGCAGGTCGACGCCGTGACGTTCACGAGCGCGCCGGCCGCGGTGAGCCTGCTCAGGCTCGCCGAGACCCGTGGTGACGAGGACAAGCTGCTCGACGTGCTGCGCAAGGACGTCCTCGTGGCCTGTGTCGGCCCGGTCACGGCCGGCCCGCTCGAACGTCGCGACGTCCCCACGGCGCAGCCGACGCGGGCAAGGCTCGGCGCGCTGGCGCGTACCGTCGTCGACTGCCTGCCGGCCCGCAGCGCGCGGCTCGACGTCGCCGGCCACGAGCTGGACGTACGCGGCCACGCCGTCGTCGTGGACGGCCGCGTCGTGCCGCTCCCGCCCGTCCCGATGGCGCTGCTGCGGGCGCTGGCCCGCTACCCGGGGCGCGTGCTCTCCCGGGCCGACCTGCTCCGGGCGATCGCGCGCAGCACCGGCGGGTCTGCCGTCGGGATCGACGAGCACGCGGTCGAGTCGGCCGTCACGCGCCTGCGCTCGGCCCTCGGCGACTCCCGCTGCATCCAGACCGTCGTCAAGCGCGGCTACCGGCTGGCGTATGACCCGCCGCACCTGCGGGACGCGTGCGAGGACGAAGAGGACCGATGACGCCGCAAGCGCGCGCGTCGACCGCGAGGCCGTGCGGGGGAGTCGTGCGCACGGGTCGCTGGGGCGGGAGCGGCGTCGTAGCTCGGGGTGCCCCTGCCTGGCTCGTCCCGGCTCGAGGGCCACGCGGCCGACGAGGTGCAGCCCGAGGCGTGCGCCCAGCAGTGTCTCGAAGGTCTCGGGAGTCTCGGCCGGGATGGACGACTCCACGGCTTGTCCACAGCGGCGGGCCTCGACAAGCGCGGCCGAGCGCCCGCTGAGACGTCGCAGTGCCCGACCGCACGCCGGATGCGCGGCCGACACGGCCGACAGCCGGACACGACCGGGCCCATGGGCTGAGGGAGTTGCGCCCTGCGCCTGGAACGAGCCGTCCGCACGAAAGCCTGGCGGACGGTCGTGGTGCCGGACGAGGACGGCGGCACCGTGATGGTGCTGGGCATGTCCTACGAGTGGATGGACGTCCGCCGAGGACCGGCCGGCGGTGAGCGTGGTGCTTCAGACGGAGTCGGTCGGCGGGCAGACCCGTCTGACAGGCGATCGGTGGCGGGGCGCCTGGGGACGCACGGGCATGCCGACGAGCGGCCACGGGATCACCCACATCATGCCGAGGACAGGGCGCCTACTCACCGACGCACTCGTTCCTGGCCAGGAGACAGCGGACAGCCAGCGAGAGCAACGCGAAGAAGTCGCGCCGAATTGACGGCCGCGGGGATGGCCAGGTAACACTGCGTGCACAGGCGAGTGCACCGCGATGCAGAGGGGAAGCTGCCCCGCATTTGAGTTGCAGGTCACTCCTCCTGGTGTTAGCGCCGCCGTTTGCCCCTCGATCGTTCGGGCATCTTCCGTCGGCACGCGTCCCACGGGGCGCGACAGCCCGTCGTCGATGTCGAGCCCCCGGCGTCCGACGAGGCCCGGCGTCATCCCAAGCGAGAGCCCCTAGGACGGCTGTTGCCGGTCTAGGACGAAGGGCGCCTGCGCTCGCAGGCGCGCACCCACGAAGGAGTTCAATTGGTCAGCACGACCGAGCACGGCGCGACACCCATGCAGGGCACGCGCCGCGCGCGTACCACCGGCCTCGCGGTTGCCGCCGCCGGCATCGCGGTGTTCAACATCTCGCCCTTCCTGGACTGGGTCACGGCCGACACCGCTACCGACGACGTCACCCGCACCGGCTACGAGACCGACTCGCTCGTGCCGTTCATCGCGTATCTCGGCCTAGGCCTGCTGGTGGCCCTCGTCTACGCCATGCAGCGCGCGCGCCGTGGGCAGCACCGAGGCCTGACGCTCGTCACCATGGCGGTCGGTATCGCGGCAACGCTGCAGTCGATCGCCTTCGCCCTGAACCCCATGGGCGGGCTTGAGCGCGGCGACGACCTGAGCTCCGAGATCGGCGTCTACGTCGCGATTCTCGGCGCGTTGGTCTGGGCCATTGGCGCTGGCCTGCTCGCGAAGGAGATCGAGGGCGACGACGACGACCGCACGGACAGCGCGATCCGCGACGCGGGGCGCAACCGCTAGCCCTTTCGCGACATCACGCGAGCGCCCCGGCTGAGACGTCTCCCGCCGGGGCTCTCGCGTGCCCGGCTCCGTGTGCCGCTGGTGACCCTCTCCCGGAACGGGCTGCATCACGTTGTGACCGGGCTCCCGTCAGCACGCGGAAATGCCGATGAGGGAGCAGCGCCACTCGGCCCGTCAGGGGGCGACTCCAAGGTCTTGTCTTGCATCAACGGCGTACCGGTCCAGGGCTCGCGACATCACGTCGATTTGCTGGTCGATGGTCTGCTTGGTCAAGTCAGGAGCGGTCAGCGCGGCACGCATTGCCCGGGCCCGCGTACTGAGATCGAAGGCCGCATCCGACACAGACTTATTTGCTGTCAGCACCAGCACGGCCTGAGAACGAAAGATCTCCTCGTCCTGCTTGTCCAATGCCTCGTCCGCACTCTTCATTGCCTGCTCTCGCCCTCGGGGGTTTGCGCGAGCCTCTAGGATGACTTGGGACTGCACCCCGATCTCGCTCAAGTATGAAGCCACGGCAGCATATAGGCTGGCGTATGCTTCCCTGCGCTGCTCGCGCCTTGTCTCGCTGTGTTGGTCATGCAGCGTGAGAGTGGTCGTGCCGACGCTCGCTATCACGCCAACAAGAACGCCACCAAGCCCCAGCAATGCCGGGATCAGCCAAGACTGGCGGCTGGTGCCCTCACTCTCTTCACCGCTGCTCTGCCTCGTTGCGCTGCGTTCGGAGTTGCGGCTCACGATCTCCTCCTGGGGAGGCTGGGTGGCCGAGGGAAGTCTTGCAGAAGCCCAGGAGTTGAAACCCTGCTGGCCCACAGCCGCTCTCGCAAAGTCCGCGAGCGCTCCCTGCCATGCCAACAACCATGGTTCGCTCGCCCAAGTTGCGGATACCTCGCGCCCCGTCCTGGGCCACCCGCTCGCCTGGCGGGCTGCGCGTGTCCGCTTCTGCCGATGATCGTGCAGCCCGATAGGGGGTATCCTGCGGTTCGCGACATAGAGCCGCAATTCGGCGCAGGCGTGAGCGAGAGTGCCGATAGGTGGGGTGCGCTGGCCGCTGGCCATAGGACTGTCAGTGCGGGCGTGACCAGGCGAATCGCGTTACCGATAATTGTACCTACGGGACGAACCTGGCGGAGCGCGAACCCTCGCATTAGGAAGGCTCACTATCGCCCGCTTGCCAATCAGCGACGACCCTGTCGATATGAAGGGCAAGGTCTGCCAGCTTGTCGGCATCACCCCACGTGCTGATGAAGTCGGGGTCGTCGCTCTTCGGCGGGTCTTGGACGTCGCGGACTCGAACCGCGACAGGGACACCCGTGCTGACGCCAGTCACGAGCGCGTGCTGCTGAGCGAGACTGGGCAACTGGTCAAGTAGTGCACGCGAACTGAGGGCGGTCGCATGCCGGAGCAGGCTCTGGTCCGCCTCATGGCTGAGGCGGTGGGCAATGACGGTGCCGCATTGAGCTACAACCGTCTCGCTGAGTTCGCTCGGACGCTGACTCGCGAGCAGCAACGACACGCCAAACTTGCGCCCCTCCTTGGCGATTCGCTCGAAGATCGACGCAGACCGACCTGAACCACCGTTGGGGTCCTGGCGCGACGGAATGAATCGGTGAGCCTCTTCCAGCACCAGGAGGAGCGGGTGCTCTGCGCGCGGCTGACTTCTGACTGCGAAATCAAGGAGAATGCGGCCGAGTAGCGCGGCGACGTTCTCCAACACATCATTGGCAACAAGGCTCAGATCGAAGATCGTAACTGAGGGGCCGGCACCCTGCGCAGCGACCTGAGATTGAAGGTGCTTGGCGGCCGGCCAGTCTGCCGACGTCGCATCACCGTGGGTGGGGTCAACCCCCATCAGTGCCTTCAGATACGAGCCCAACGGATCCTCGTGCTTCTCGATCCGCGTGATGAAGTCGTATCTGCCGTCGGCAAGCAGTCGACTCAGGCGCATCTGGAGAGTTGCCACATAGCTGCCGATGCGGCTATCGACTGCTTGCTCTAACTGCACTCGCGCCGGCAGGAAGATGTCACATAAAGCTTGGAGGGAGTAGAACACCGGGGCGTCGAAGTCCGCACTTGCGCTTCCGCTGCCAAGGCCAAGCTCTCCAAGCCCGGCCGTGATCTCCGTGTTCAGGAAGTTGGTCAGCTTGGCCAGCAGGTCTCGGTGCTCAGCGGTGAGAGTCTGGTACTTGACGTTGTCCCGAAGACCCAACTTCGCGATGACCTTCGGCACGACATCCGCCATGCGCTGCCACCTTGCCTTGATCGGCGAGTCTTTCGCGGCGTTCTTGGCGAGGACGTTCGAGAGCGACTGAAGCTGTCGAAGAGCGGGCGCCTCCGCATCCATCGTGTTCTTGCCGAGTGCGTCGAGAATACCGAGCGTCGATCGGACATTATCGAGCTGATCGGCGTCTGTCCCCCTGTTGGTTCCTGCCAGTCGCGCATCCGCGATGGCGCGCTGCAGGACCGGAGCTTGTACTCCTTCGCTCGCACGCAGAAGGTTGAGGTGCTCCTCGTTATTCATGAACCAGTGCGGCAGGAATAGGCCGGAGTCCGGGCCGGGCCGAGGGCCGAGCACCAACGGGCGCGTTCTCTTGCCACGGTTGGTCGAGGGGGCGAAGGACTGCGCGTACTCTCCGTTGATGTCGAGGACGACGATGTGCCCGTTTGGGATCTCGTGATCCAGCAGTCCGTCAATGACGGCGGTGACGGTGCACGACTTGCCCGATCCCGTGGAGCCAACGACGGCGCAGTGATGGCCCAAGAGCAGATTCGCGTCGAGGTGCACAGCCTGCTCCGTAACGACCGCTGACGTTCCGATACGGAGGGAGGGACCACCCTCCGGGAGGAAGATGTTCTTCACCTCGCCCGGCGTGGCTGCCAGCACGGGCGCGTGGAGCGGGGGGTACCCGGTTAGGCCCGACTTGAACCTGTCGCCTTCGAAGCGGCCGACCACGGTGGCTTCGAGTTCGTACGTCGCCGCGTCGTCCTGGCTGAGGAGGGAGCCCTGGCCCTTCTGGTCCTGACGTCCGCTGATGTAGACACCGGTTACTATGCACACTATTCGGTGCGCACCCGCGGGCACGGTGACGTAGGAGTTCACGACGCCCACGGTCTGAAGTCCGTCGGGTCCCACCTTTGTGAAACCCTTGGATCCAACATCCAGCGCGACGCGAATTGTCGTGCTGCGGACGTCGATCACACTCCCGATCCCGCCGGCTTCCATCACGAGATTTCACTTCCCGGGATTGCAGGAGCACTACCGCGCGCTGCCTGCTCTAGGGCCTCGATCAGCGCTGCGACAGCCGCCGGGGTCTCCCCCTGCGGTGCTGAACCCGGCATGAGGCGGGCGAACTCCGTGAACTTGCCGTGCTCGCCCGTAAGTACCGCTATACGCGAGTCGCTCGCCCTCGCGAGCGCCGCGATGGCGGTGTTCTTCGGCGTGATGTCGAGGTCCTCGAGTTGCCGATGTTCGGCCTCCGACGTGAGAGTCGCCATGTCGACGTCGTCGAGTACTGCGAAAGGGTCGGCGACGATGACGCTAAGCGCAGAGTTCGTTGCGAGGCTGCGAAGCAGTAGACGGTTGATGTGTGGATCCGCGAATCCGTAACCAGCGACGATCACGGCCGTGTCCTCCTGTTGGACGGCGTCGCTGAGCAGTCGAAGGAGGTCCGAGTACGGGTACGCAAGCGTGTCACCCTCCTTCGACGACGTCGGGTAGATCAGCACTAGCTCGTCGTCTTGTGCGGGAGCATTGCTCTGCTTGACCTCCACCGACTCGAGCCCAGTCAACCGATCGCGGTTGCTGCTCGACCGCCAGTTCAGGCTGCCGTGAACCTTGTGCAGGTAGAGCGCACCCTCCGCACGGGCGAGTACGGACTGCGTCGTCGTCTCGACCCGATGAAAGTCGAGGCCGTAGAACGCAGGGTTCAGGCGCCGGTCGACGGTGCCGCTGAAGCCGTCGATGTACGGATAGCCCAACTCATCCAGAGCGCTCTCGATGACCAGATCGTAGTTCGTCGTGAAGATCCGTGGGCGTCCAAGGTTCGCGCGTCGGCTGCGAAGGATTCGCGACAGGAAAGTCCGATGCGCAAAGAGCGGGTCGATGTTGTAAGGCGCCTCCCGTCCTCCGCTCTCCTTTGGCAAGCGACATGCTTCGGCTAGCGCCCGGTTTATCCGCTGCCTGAGGCCGTCAACTTCTTCTCTTTGGTAGGACTTCGAAGCGGAGCCCGACCCGAGCGTCACCGCATCTTGCCCGGCTTGGTCCGCCAGTGATGCAGCGAGTTGGAGACCATTTAGCAGCTTCTCCAAGTCGCCGCTGTCGGTCGGGTTGATCGTGCTCAGAAGTGCAGCATCCCCATCCGTCGGCTGCTCACCTGAGTCCTTGATGAGTTCCACAACCTGCTTGTTTGTCAGGTCGCGTGTTCTCGGCGAGCCCAGGTGAAACGACGCGCCAGATCCGAGGAGGACGACGAGGTTCTTTACCTGTAATAGCGAGCTCAGATGTTCGCGGACCATTTTCGGCTCGGAAGTGGTGATCACCTCCTTCACGGTTCCGCCAATGATGAAGAGGCCCTTGGGCGCCGCCTCCTGCAACTCCCCCTTAGTGCCGTCGGTAGTCATCAGGCCCCTTCCCCTCGTTGTCGTAGGGCCCCGACTCCGAGAAGTTGGACCTGCGATCTACTTGACGTCACGCGCTGCACCAGGCCTCCAACTGCCGACCTCGGTCTCGACCGAGGTTAGTTCAGGACCGTCGCACGTTGGCGCAGAATCACGGCTTCGATGCCTCGCCCGCAACTGGCGCCCTTGGGGCGCATCGAGCCGCTCCTACCCAGAGGCGCTTGACGAACCCGAGCCTCCCTGTCTACTGGCGCAAGCTGGCGCAGGTGGCGCACGGCTTGTCGTCGTTCGAGTCTCGGCCGCAGGTCTCGCATCGAGAGGTGGGACGCTCGGCCGGCATGGTGGGTGGCGGTGCGGTCGGCCAGCTCCCTCTGGGCAGAGAACGTCCGGGCGCTGTCGCCTCGACTACCGCCCGGACCCTCTTGGCTGGTTCACGAGCCCTCATGTAGAAGACATCACTGCCGCCCGCTGCCAGCGCGCTCCTGCCGGCCTGATGGCGCGTCTGACAGCTCACGCACCCACATGCCGCGCTGCGAGCACCCCGCGGGTATCGCCTACACCCGTGCGAGTCTGGTCCTCAACGGTTCGACGTGACGGAGTGACATGGCTGGGCTGAGCAACGCAGAGCTTGCTGTCCTGACGACAGAGTTCGAGAAGAGCCGGCGCCTCGTCGCGCTGCTCGTGGACGAACAACGTCGGACCAATCAGCTACTGACGACTCTGGTCACCGCTCTGGGCGCCAGCGACTCCATCCCAGAGCCCGGCGCCCCAACCAAGCTGAACTGGCGCGGTCGGCCGAAGAACTAGACTTGACCGTAGGAGAGGCTTCAGTTCTACCGGTCCTACGTGCCGCGCTTGGGCTCGCCTGGTGGCTTTGAGCACAGGGCCTTCTGCTCAGGTTCGGTGCTCTTGGGCCGACGACGTTGGCGTGCGTGTTCTGGCTCTCCGGCGTCCTGACACCTGCAGCGGCTGCCTCAGCCCGCTGGAGGCAGGAACGCGCGCTGCGTGGGACCCGGGCCTGCGGCGGGTGACCTGCCTCGCCTGCTACGCGGAGGCGAGGACCGTGGAGCCCCCGGCGCTCCCGGCTCACCCCGTGCCGGGGCCGGTACGGGACGATGCACCAGCCCAGGTTGCGTCGACCGTGAGCGCGGCGGGGACGTCGGCCCAGCGGGAGTACGAGCGTCGGTCGCAGCGCCGTGAGCAGCAGGTTCGTTCCCGTCACCCGCTGCTCGGCGGGCTGATCCTTGCCCTGGGCGAGGAGCCCGCGACCACCCGGGTGTGGGCGCAGGGAGCCCGCGGTGAGCGGGCCGTGGCCGCCAAGCTCGACGGCCTGGACGACGTGACGGTTCTGCACGACCGTGTGCGCCGCCACCCGGACGGCCGGCTGTCCCGCGCGAACATCGATCACATCGCCATCACACCGAGCGGCGTGTGGGTCATCGACGCCAAGACCCACCAGGGCGAGCTCGAGGTCCGCCGGTCCGGCGGGTTCCTCACCGCCCGCCAGGAGCGGCTCTACATCCGCGGACGTGACCAGACCAAGCTGCTGGACGGCCTCGCCGGCCAGGTCGCCGACGTCACCGCCGCCCTCCATGCCGTTGACGCGGCCGTGCCCGTGCGCGGCGCGCTGTGCTTCGTTGGGACCGAGCTGCCCTGGTTCGGCGAGAGCATCAACGGCGTCCCGCTCGTCGGGCGCCGCGGCCTGGCCAGGCTGCTCAAGCGCAACGGCGACCTCGGTCCCGACGACCGCCAACTGCTCGCGGAGTTCCTGGCCACCCGCTTCCCGCCCGCCACCGGCTAAGCCAGCTGGAGCACCGGAACGACGACGGCCCCATCTTCCAGGTGGCAGCCGAGGCGTGACGCTCGCGGCGCGCGGGCGGATGGTCGGGCATGACGACCTCGACCGAGCTCCTGCCCGTCGCCGCCGACCCGCTCCGCCTCGCGGTCGCGGCCTACCTCGCCCGCTACAAGGGCGAGTCCCGCACTCACTCCGCCTCGGACCTGCGCTCCTACCTGGTGTGGTGCCAGGCCCGCGGCCTCGACCCCCTGCAGGCCCGGCGCCCGCACATCGAGCTCTACGTCCGGTGGATGCAGGAGGCCCAGCACTACCGCCCCTCGACCGTCTCCCGACGCCTGTCCACGGTGACGATGTTCTACCGGACCTGCGTCATCGACGCCGTCCTCGAGCACTCCCCGGCGGACTATGTCCGCCGCCCGCATGTCCCGCCCGAGTCACCCACGCTCGGGCTCTCGCACCTGCAGCTCGAGGCCCTGGTCTCCGCCGCCCGTGGCAGCGCCAACCGGTACGACTTTGCCCTGGTCTGCCTGCTCGGGCTGCTAGGCCTGCGCGTGTTCGAAGCCTGCGGGCTGTCGCTGTCCGACATCGGCGAGGAGCACGGCCACCGGGTCCTGCGGGTCGTCGGCAAGGGCGACAAGACCGTCCTAGTACCGATGCCGCCGGCCGTCTCCCGCGCGGTCGACCGGGCCTGCGGCGACCGGCAGGCCGGGGCACTGCTGCTCAACCGCTATGGCCGACGGATGGACCGGCACGCCTCCACCCGCCGGCTCCGCCACCTCGCCGAGGCCGCCGGGGTACGGCTGCCCCGGATGCACCCGCACATGCTGCGCCACACGTACGTCACGACGATGCTCGATGCTGGGGTGGATCTACGCGACGTCCAGATCGCCGCCCGCCACGCCGACCCACGGACCACGATGCGGTATGACCGTGCCCGCAAGAACCTCGACCGGCACCCCAACTACATCCTCGCCGCCTACATGGCCTCCGGCACCTAACCCACCCGCTCGTGCCGAAGACAGGGCCGGTCCAGGACTGGGTGAAGATGCGGCTCCTGGTACGAGCATCCACTCGAAGGTGCGCCGCTGCCCGGTGCACGTCCCCCCGAGGGACTCGGTCGTCCGGGGCGGCGCGGTCCCGCAACAGGCACCCGAGCGGGATTCATCACGCGACAGGGCAAACGGGACGGCAGACGCCGCACAATCTCGGGCAAGTTCCCGGCCTGCGGCGTCGCCGCAGGCGGATCCGCCTATGGCGAGTTCACCGACGCCCTGTCAAGTAACAAGCCCATGCTGCGGACGGGTCAAGTTGCGGCTCGGCCCGAGGCCGCTTGATCAGTCTGGGATGAGGACCGCGAGCTCACGCCGGGCACGCGTCCGCATCGCGGCCCGCGCCTCGGTGCCAGCAGACCACTGCTCGGCGTCTCCGTATCGGACTTCGAGGCGTCCCCCGTCGAGCGCGGCGCTTTGCCCTTCGGAGAGCTTTGGAAGTTGGCCCAGGTGAGTGGGGCTGAGGACCTGCCACCAGTAGGCGTCCGGGATCAGTGTGTCGCGGTGATGCAGCGTCTGTGCCGGTGATCCGTCCTGCAGGGTCAAAGCCGACAGCAGCGACTGCGAGCCACCGAACGAGTGTCCCGACTCGTAGCAGCCGGTCACATCGGCCCCCGCCCAGAAAATGTGTGGTGCGAGCGCCCGCCAGTACTCGACCGAGTTGCCCAGCCGTTGCGCCCACCCTTCCCGCTTCAGAGCAGCGTCGGTCGCCATAACTTCGATCCCGAGTATGGAGCTCACTGTCACTACTCGGGCGTCCCCAGTGGCGTCCCCGGCGTAGAGCACGCACATCGCGCCGGCTCCGGACAGCGGCAGCAGGGCAGCCCGGGCGGCCTCAGCCGGCGGCACGTCCTGAACGAGAACGTCATCGACCAGCGTCAGGGTCACCGGCCCGCGCTCACCGACCCACCGAGCAGCGGCTGCGGTGAACGGCTCGAGTTGATCCGAGGTCCAAGGAACCGCGCGGAACGGCGGCTGCCCGGGCGGACGGGCGTCGGGCGCTTTGACCCAAGCCTTCATCGGGCCGTAGAGCTGAACCTGGGTTGCCAGTCCAACCCGCCCTGCGAAGGCGCGCAGCCAACGGCTTGCCTGTGGGACCGACACGCGCGCGGCTGCCGACCCCGCCGCCTCGAACTCCTGCAAAACGAGGGCGGGGATCGCACGCACGGCCCTGGTCGTCATGAGATGCGTGTCGACGGAGAACACGTAGCCGCCCGTTACCGGCACCGGGTCGAACACTGCCGACGGCCCAGCCCCGAGCCGGCCGCCCCGCTGCTCGTCATCGAGCGCCACAAGCCGCTCGGCAATACCTCGCCAAGCCCGCTCCGCCGATTCATCCCGCTCAGTAGCCACCAGCACCACGAACGGCTCACCCGATCGAAGCCGCGACAACGACCCAACCGTCGAGAACCCCTGCAGCCCCGCCACAACAACATCATCTCGCACGGGCGCGTCTCAGCTGGGCTGGGGCTCGCCAGCCGAACAGCAGAACCGGCCGCACCGCAAGCCGATCTCCCTATGGGCACTCGGCAGGAAGGTGCCTACGCGGGCTCCCGGCCGCCTCCCGCTCTGCATGAGCATGCATCCGCACCGATGCCAAGCGCCCGTCCGGAAATGCCGCTGAGCAGTCACCGCCCCATCGGCGACTTGTCGTC